>NZ_SMYJ01000008.1:0-405451 GCF_009720285.1 Bradyrhizobium sp. BR2003 | reverse complement strand
CATGATCATCGACGATGCGAAGCGCATTGCCCGGCCGGCCCTTGCCGCAGGTACCAGGCACCTGCGGATTGCACGCTGACACGATCGGCGTATTGAGTTCGGTCATGTTGAACAGCGTCCAGACGTCGACGCCGAACCGCTCCGCAAACGCCTGGGAGTCGCCCGGGAGCGGAATCATCGTCACTTTCTTCAGCGTGTGCTTGCGGTCGGCATCCGATGGCGGAAGCTTTGCGATGAAGCTCGACATCACGCCGAGCAGGATCGTGTAGGTCGCCTGCGTCGCATGGACAGTCGGCCAGAACCGGTCGGTTGTGAAATCGCCGCCCAGCCCCACCACGCCGCCGCGATTGAGCATCGCCGAGACCGGCAGCGTGCCGCCGATATGGAAGAACGGCAGGAAGCACAGCACGCTGTCAGTCTCGTCGAGCATCGGATAGGCGGCAGGACCGCACATGTGCCACATATGCGCGTAGGAGCTGACCACGCCCTTCGACCGGCCCGTCGTGCCCGAGGTATAGACGATCGATTGTGGATCCCAGGGCTCAATCGGCCTTGCCAACGCCGGCAGGTCCGCAGGATCGAGGTCGAGCGCGGCGAGCGGTAGCAGCCGTTTCCCCTCGATTTCGGCAGCTGGCTCGCCGTCGACGACGATCGTCTCGATCGAGCCGCAGTCGATATCCCTCAACCTGTCCACGAGGCCGCTGTTCGCCAGCAGCACCCTCGCCCCGCCATTGACCAGGACATGCGAGAGAAGGTTGCCGCGATAGGCGGTGTTGATCGGCACGTAGATCGCGCCGAGCCAGTTGATCGCAAACCACGCCCGCACGATATCGACCGTATTCGGCAGCCAGACATTGACCGTGTCGCCCTGCTTCACGCCGATGAAGGCAAGGCCCACCGCAAGGCTCTGAACCGATCTGCAGAACGCGCTATAGGTGGTCGCCGTGCCGTCGGCAAAGCGCAGGAACGGACGATCGGGGTGCAGTGCGGCGCGCCGCTCCAGTACGTAGCGCAGCACCGCTTCGTCGCGCTCGGGAACGCGCCGCGCATCAGCCTCCGCCACGGCAACGTCATGCCGCTCCTTCGGGATTGCCCCGGTCATTGACGTCCTCCCTTTTGCCTTTGCCGTCAGGCGGCCTTGAACTCCTCCATGCGGGGCTGCTTCAGATCGGCTTCGAACCGCCCATACGACCACGGCCACGAGACGACCTTGCCCTGCTTGTCGAAGTACCAACTCGTGCATCCCCCGGTGACCCAGACCGTGTGCTTGATCGCCTGCTCGACCTCGGCGTTGAATGCGTGGGTTGCTTCCTCGGTCGGCTCGACCTCGCGATGGGCGCCCTCGGCGAGCAGCTTCACGAGCTTGGTCACGTAGCCGATCTGGACTTCGGCAGTACGCAGGAAGGAGAAATTGCCGATCGGACTGTTCGGCCCTCCGATAAAGAACAGATTCGGGAAGCCCGGCACCGCCACCGAGCGATGGGCCTGGCAGGAATCCTTCCAGCGCTCATTGAGGCTGACGCCATTGCGACCGAGGATCACCGCGGGGCGGAAGAATGCAAACGGATCGAAGCCGGTCGCATAGACGATCACGTCGAGCTCATGCATCAGGCCGTCGCTTGTCCGAACCCCTGTGGGGTCGATCCGCATGATCCCGGTGTCGATCAGATGCGCATTCGGGCGCTGGATCGCGGGGTAGAACTTGTCCGACACGATCAGGCGCTTGCAACCAGCCTGATAGGACGGCGTCAGCCGACGCCGAAGTTCGGGGTCACGAACGTTGTCCTCGAGGTTCTGCCGACAGGCTCGCGCCATTTCGGCGAGACCGTCATCGTTCTCGCCGACCAGCGAGGCGGCAAAGCGCTGGTTGAAGAGATTGTTCAGATGGTCATAGAGATCCGCCATCTTCTGCGGTTCTTTCCGAAACGCGGTCTTCTTCTCCTCGGAGAACTCGTTGTTGGGAACGTTGATGATCCACTGCGGCGTCCGCTGAAACAGCGACACCGATTTCACCTCGTCGACGATGGCAGGCAGGATCTGCGTGGCGGTCGAGCCAGTGCCGATGATACCGACACGTTTGCCGCCGAGCGTGATATCGTGATTCCAGCGCGAACTGTGGAATGACGCGCCGGCAAAGCTGTCGCGGCCGTCGATATCGGGCAGCACGGGCTTGTGCAGCACGCCGGTCGCGGCAATCACGGCATTGAACAAGCCTTCATCGCCTTGCGTGGTCGTGATGCGCCACCGCCCCTCGCCCACGAACTCGGCTCTTGTGACCTCGCTGGAGAGGCGGACCTTGTCGATGATCCCGAGCTTCTCCGCCACGCCCCGGAAATAGGCGTGGATCTCCGCGGCCGGCGAATATTCGCGGCTCCATTCGGAATTCGGCGCAAACGAGTAACGATAGAGGTGCGAGGGAATGTCGCAGGACAGGCCGGGATAGGTGTTGTCGCGCCACGTTCCGCCGACGTCGCCGGCGCGCTCGAACACCGTGAAGGCAATGCCCGCGCGCTGCAGATACACCGCCGTCGCGATCCCGGACGCACCGGCACCGACGATAGCCACCTTGAACGAAGCGTTGCTCGCGCTGGTCATTTTTGACGTCTCCGGCACTGCGATTTTGAATGACATTCTTGCTGATATAAAAATATACTGATCGGTATCTGTCAAGCGTGAACCTGATCTGCGTGCCGAGCAAGGTCGCGTTGGCGACCGTACGCGCTCGTTGGTCGAGGATTCCCCGGACGCCGCCCCGCGACCGGGTTCCGTTTGCATTTGCCGAGATGGTACTGTATCAAATATAAAAATACCCATCAGTATATCAAACGAAATAGGAGGATTCATGCGCTACCTCGTCGGTAAATTGCTGCTGGCGTGCTCGATCTCGCTGTTCGCAGGCGCGGCCTGGTCAGATGAACCGCCGCTGAAGATCGGCGTGCTCGAGGACATGTCGGGTCCCTATGCCGACCTGTCCGGACAGGGCTCGCTGGCGGCAGCCCGGCTGGCCGTCGAGGATTTCGGTCCGGTCCTGGGGCGCAAGGTGGAAATCGTCTCGGCCGATCACATGAACAAGGCCGATGCCGGCGTTGCGATCGCCAAACGCTGGATCGAGGCCGACGGCGTCGAGATGATCACCGGCCTCAGCAATACGGCTGTGGCCCTCGCCGTTCGCAACGTGGCCGCAGCGAACGGCAAGATCGATATCGTGACCAGCGCCGGCTCCGCCGACCTCAGCGGCAAGGCCTGCACCGCAACCTCATTCCACTGGGTGTATGACAGTTACGGGCTTGCGAAGACCGTCGGCATGGCGACGATCCGCTCCGGTGCCGATACCTTCTACCAGGTCCTGGTCGACTACGCCTTCGCCGCTGCCATGGCGCGCGACGGCTCGCGCTTCGCCGAGGAGGCGGGCGGCAAGCCGGTCGGCACCGTCCGCGTTCCCTTGAATACGGCCGACTACAGCTCCTTCATCCTGCAGGCTCAATCATCGAAGGCGAAGGCGATCCTGCTCGCGCTTGCGGGAGCCGACTTCGTCAACTTCGTCAAGCAGGCGCACGAGTTCGGTATCGTCGAAAGCGGTCAGAAGCTTGCATCGTTCATCACCTTCATGAACGACATCTATGCCTTGGGGTTGAAGACCGGACAGGGACTGCTGTCATCCGAAGCGTTCTATTGGGATCTGGATGACAAGACCCGCGCCTTCTCCAAGCGCTTCTTCGCGGTCACCAAGAAGATGCCGAACAGCATGCAGGCCGGCGTCTACAGCGCGGTCACGCACTATCTCAAGACCGTGCAGGCCGCCGGGACGACAGACGCCAGGAAGGTCGTTGCAAAGATGCGGGAACTGCCGGTCAACGACTTCATGACCGACAGCGGCAAGGTCCGCGAGGACGGCCGCCTGCCGCGCCCGATGTATCTGTTTCAGGCCAAATCCCCGAAGGAGTCGACCGGCGACTGGGACATCCTGAAACCGATCCAGAAGCTCAGCGCCGACGACGCGACCCGCCCTCTCGCGGAGAGCGAATGCCCGCTGATCAAGGAAGCTCAGGCAAAGAAGTGAGGGGGCCTGCGTCGGGTGCGCTCAGGCCGGAGCGCATCCGACCAGGTTCAGCGCAAGGTCGCCCATCGTCTTTGTCAGCTCCGCTGCGGACAGCCGACCCTGGGGCGAATACCAGCGATGCGTCCAACGGACCATGCCGCTGATCGAGAGCGAGGCGATCATCGGATCGCTGACGTGAAATTCCCCGTTGGATACACCCTCTTCGATGAGACGCGCGAGCTTGGTGTCGAAGTCGCGCTGCTTGCGCCTGATGTCGCCGACTTTTTTCGGGCTGAGGCTCTTTTCCTCCTCGAGCATGATGGCGGAGAACTTCTGATATTCGATGTTCTTGGCGACATACAAGGTAACGAATTGCTGCAGGCGATCCCGGGCAGCGCCTTTCTTGTTACCCAGCAGTTGCGTCAAGTCGACATACAGATCGCCATAGGACTGATCGAATAACTGCTCGAGGATCGCATACTTGTTGTCGAAATAGGTGTAGATGAACGGCTTGGTGACCCCGAGCGCGGCGCCGATGTCGTCGATCGTCGTCTTCTGGAACCCCTTCTCATAGAAGAGCTTGGCCGCGGCTTCCAGGATCAGCTCGCGCTTGTATTCCTTGATGTGCTGCTTGACGCTCATGTCGGCCCTTCGAGACGGTACTTATTGATACGTGATTCTCAGGGGGCTTCGCGCCACCCCTCCTCCAAGCCAGGCGTGCGGCAGAGAGATATCGCACCGGGCCGGAACTCCGCATTCGCCCGACAGACCTGCCATTCTTCATAGCATATCCATTGGACAAATAAATATACTAGCCAGTATATTCGGTGCAATACCAAGAAGAGTCGTGTCGTCGCCGACCTCCCGGCGCACGACAGCCGTGAATGGATCTGGATATGGCGACCTTGCAATACAGGAGCGAGACGAGTGAGCTCCTCAATGAAAGTGCTGGCCGGCTGTTCGCATCGGTGCCCGATCGGGACATCAGGGCGGCCCAGCTCGGTCAGTGGTCGGAAACGTGCTGGCAGCAGGTCGCGGAAGCAGGCTTTCCGCTCGCGCTCGTCCGCGAGGAGGCCGGCGGCTTCGGCGTCAGTCCAGGCGAGGCAGTCGATCTCCTGCGCATCGCCGGATATCACGCAGCGCCGGTCCCGCTCGCCGAAACGATGCTGGCCAACCGCCTGCTGACTGAAGCCGGCTTCGAAGCCGCGCCAGGGCCGGCGACGATCGCGCCGGTCACCGGGACGAGCGCCTTCGCGCTCGGTCGGCAAGGACTAGGCTGGCGGATCCGCGGCCACGCGGCCGGCGTGCCGTGGGCCCGCAATGTCGACCCGATCGTCGCGTTGGTGGAGCATGACGGCAAGCCGTTTGTGGTCAGGCTGGAGCGGACGCGCGCGGATGTCACGCAAGAGGGCTCGCTGGCCGGCCTGCCCTCCGATGCCCTCACCCTTGATTCCGAACTGTCTGGCGATGTTGTGCGCCCCGCTCCCTCGCGCTGGACCTGCGCAACGCTGAAGGCAGCGGGCGCGGCGCTTCGCGTCGCCGAAATGGCGGGCGCGCTGGAGCGTGTCCTGGAAATGACCGTCACCTACGCCAATGAGCGCGTGCAGTTCGGCAAGCCGATCGGCAAGCAGCAGGCAGTCCAGCAATTGCTCGCCACCCTCGCCGGCCAGGTCGCAGCCTGCGGCGCCGCCGCTGCGATTGCCGGCGCCGCGTTCGACAGGCTCGACATCTCTGCGATTGCCGCAGCCAAAGTGCGCGCCGGCGAAGCAGTCAGCATCGCTGCGCCCATCGCCCATCAGGTGCACGGCGCGATCGGCTTTACCGAAGAGCACCGGCTGCACTTCTTCACCCGGCGCCTATGGGCGTGGAGGGACGAGTTCGGCTCGGAACGGCACTGGAGTGCCATTCTGGGGCAACAGGCGATCGCGGCCGGGGCCGATGGGCTCTGGCCGTTCGTGACCTCGTTCGGCGCGCCGCAGGAGGCATCATGACGTATTTCACCTTCCCCAACGCGCCGCTGCTGCCTGAAGCCGAGAAGCTGCGCGGCGAGGTTCGCGCCTTCCTCGCCGAGGAGCTGCGCCACGTGCCTGCGCATGTGCGGGCCGCATCCTGGAGCGGTTTCGATGCCAAATTCTCGCGCCGGATGGGCGAGCGCGGCTGGATCGGAATGACCTGGCCCAGGCAATATGGTGGCCATGAGCGGAGCAGCCTCGAACGCTACGTCGTGCTTGAGGAAATGCTGGCGGCCGGCGCACCGGTCGCAGCGCACTGGATCGCCGACCGGCAAAGCGGCCCGCTGCTGCTGCGTTTCGGCACCGAAGAGCAGCGCCGCAGTGTGCTGCCGAAGATCGCGGCCGGTGAGCTCTTCTGCTGCATCGGCATGAGCGAACCGGACTCCGGCTCCGACCTCGCCGCGGTTCGCACCCGCGCCGAGCCCGTCGATGGCGGATTCCGCGTCAACGGCACCAAGCTGTGGACCACCTACGGCCACCGCGCACATGTCATGCTGCTGTTCTGCCGGACCAGCGGCGGCCCGGCCGACCGTCACAAGGGGACGAGCCAGTTGCTGGTCGACCTGACGCTGCCGGGGATCACGATCCGCCCGATCGCCGACCTGTCCGGAGCGAAGCATTTCAACGAGGTCGTGTTCGAAAACGTCTTCGTGCCCGCTTCCGCGCTGATCGGCGAGGAGGGCAATGGCTGGCACCAGGTGACCAGCGAGCTCGCCTATGAGCGGTCCGGTCCCGAGCGCTTCCTCTCCTCCTTCGTGCTGTTCGCTGAATTGATCCGCGTGCTCCAGCGCAATCCGTCGGAGCATGCGACCGTGGCCGTCGGCCGGCTGATCTCGCACTTCGTCGTGCTGCGCCAACTGTCCCGCGGCGTCGCATGGCTGCTGCAGAACGGCGAGAACCCGGCCCTCGAGGCTGCCGTCGTCAAGGATCTCGGCGCGCTGGTCGAGCAGGAGATGCCGGACGTGGTGCGGAGCCTGGTCGAGATCGAGCCCGACGCGGAGCACACAAGGGAACTGATACGTACCCTGCGCTACATCGTGCTCGCCGCGCCGTCCTTCTCGCTGCGCGGCGGCACGCGCGAAATCCTCCGCGGCATCATCGCGCGCGGCCTCGGCTTGCGCTGACCAACGCAGACGCGGCGGGCTATGCGACGAGCTGGTGAAAGCGAGAAACGATCATGACATTGCACACACGCCCCGACCAGCCACGCCAGCTGACGTTCCCGTTCGAAACCCCGCCCGCCTATGGCGAGGTATTCGAGATCGCGCCCGGGTTGCGCTGGCTACGGATCCCGCTGCCCTATCGCCTCGACCACGTGAATATCTATCTGCTCGAGGATGAAGGTGGCTGGGCGATTTTCGACACCGGCATTCGCACCGCGGAAGCGCAGGCGGTCTGGGACCGGCTGTTCGCCGGCCCTCTCGCGGGCGTGCGCATCACGCGAGTTATCGTCTCCCATTTCCACCCCGATCACATCGGATTGGCCGGCTGGCTTTGCGCACGCTTCAACGTCCCACTGCTCACCAGCTACTCCACCTATGCCGCGTGCAAGATGCTATCGCTCGACCCGCATTCGACGGCGTCAGAGCAGAATCGGTCATTCTACCTGCGCTACGGCATGACGCCGGACACAGCGTCGATTGTCGCCACCCACGGCCTGGATTATCTACGCGAAGTGACCCCACTTCCCGAGACATTCTACCGGCTCTTGATGGGAGACACGCTGAACGTCGGGCCCCGTCGCTTCCGCGTGCTCAGCGCCGACGGGCATGCACCTGAGCAGATCCTGCTCTACTGCCCCGAGGAGGCGCTGCTGCTCGCCGCCGATCAGGTGCTCGAGAAGATCACACCCAATATCAGCGTGTGGGCGGAGGAGCCGACCGGCGATCCGCTCGGCCACTACATGCGCACGCTGCGCGGCATGACCTCGGAAATTCCCGATGACGTACTCGTCTTGCCGGGCCATCGGCGACCGTTCCAAGGCCTGCACCAGCGCTGCGCCGAAATCCTTGCCCATCACGAGGAGCGATGCCGCCAGGCCATCGAGGCCTGCCGCGAGGGGCCGAAATCGGTCGACGAGCTTGTCCCGGCGCTGTTCCATTCACGCAATCTCACTGCACATGAGATGAGCTTCGCCTTCACCGAGACCCTGGCGCATGTGAACCGTCTGATCCGGCGCGGCGACCTCGCCTGGAGCGTCGACGCCGGACGCCCGGTCTGCCGGCTGCCGTGACCGCACCAACCTCAACGCACGACACGTTGGAAGGATACATCATGGCAACCGCCGGCCCGCTCGCGGGCATTCGTATCATCGAGATGGCCGGCCTCGGGCCGGCCCCGCTGGCCGGACAATTGCTCGCCGATCTCGGTGCCGACGTGATCTCTGTCGATCGCGCGGCGGGCAAAGCCGACCCGACCGACATCAACCGCCGCAACAAGCGGTCGATCGCATTGGATCTGAAGCAGGCCGAGGCGACCGAGGCATGCAAGCGCCTGATCGCGCGCGCGGACGTCGTCATCGAGGGCTTTCGTCCCGGCGTGATGGAGCGCCTCGGCCTTGGGCCCGCCGAGATGTGCGCGGCCAATCCGCGACTGGTCTATGCGCGCATGACCGGCTGGGGCCAGGCTGGTCCATGGGCGTCGGTGGCGGGGCACGACATCAACTACATCTCGCTGTCGGGCAGCCTGAACTCGATCGGCCAGCGTGGCGCGCCTCCGGTACCGCCGCTCAACTTTGTCGGCGACTATGGCGGCGGCACCATGTTCCTGATCTTCGGCATTCTCGCCGCGCTGGTGGAACGTCAACGCTCCGATCGCGGGCAGGTCGTCGACGCCGCCATGGTAGACGGCGTCGCGGCGATGATGTCGGTGTTCTACATGTTCCACGCGCGACGCGACTGGTCGGAGCAGCGCGAGGCCAATTTGATCGACGGCGGGGCGCCGTTCTATCGCTGCTACGAGACTGCTGACGGCAAGGCCATGGCGGTCGGTCCCATTGAGCCGCAATTCTACGCTGAATTCTGCGCCAGGCTCGGATTGGCCGAGGAGCCGCTCAAGGCCCAAAACGATCGCAGCCAATGGACCGAACAGACCCACCGCTTCGCGCGCGTCTTCAAGGAGAAGACCCGCGACGAATGGGCTCGAATCTTCGATGGCTCCGACGCCTGCGTCTCGCCTGTGCTGACGATCGCCGAGTCCGAGCACCACCCGCACCTGAGGGACCGCGGCACGGTGTTCCGCGGCGAAAGCAACGTGCTGCAAGCCGCGCCCGCGCCGCGCTTCGCGCGCACGCCGGCTCCTCCCGTTCGCCCACCACTCGCGACCGGCGCGAGCGGTGGCGAAATTCTGGCCGAGCTAGGCTATGCGTCCGACGATATCGATGGGATGCGCAGCCGCGGCGCCCTCAGGTGACGCACAATTGCGTCACTGATCCGCGTTGAAGCTCTGCACCATCAGCGCCTGAGAGAGACCGCCGTCGCAATTGAGGTTCTGGCCGGTCACGAAGGACGCCATCGGCGAGGCGAGAAAGGCGATCGTATCCGCAAGCTCCGACGGCTGTCCGAGCCGCCGCATCGGAATGCGGGCCGCGCTGCTCGATGTCGTCCGGGCTCAACACGGCACGCATCAACGGCGTCTCGACGGTGCCGGGGCTGACGACATTCACACGGATGCCGTACTTGACCCACTCCATTGCCATGGTTTTCGTCAGCGCGATAAGTGCGGCTTTGGTAACGCCATAGGCGCCGCCATTGGGATAGGCGCCGATGCCGGACAATGATGCGATATGGACGATCGAGGCATGCGCACTGTTGCGCAACGTCGGCAGGCAGCTTCGCGCCAGCATGATCGCCCCTTCCACATTGACCCGGAAAGAGAGCCGCCAGTCCTCGAGATCGCAGGTCTCCAGCGGCGCAGCCTTCACAATGGCAGCGGCATTGACCACGATGTCGAGCTGGCCGTAGACCGCGACGGCCGTTGAGACCGCCGCATTGATGTCGGCCTGGCTTGCGACATCCATCGCGACCGGGATCGCCTTGCCCCCGGCCGCGACGATCGCCGCCGCCACATCGTCTGCAGCCGCCTTGCGGTTGTCGGCCACGATAACCTTGCCGCCATTGGCGGCGATGACACGCGCCGTCTCCTCGCCGATGCCGCTCCCGCCGCCGACGACGAGCGCGACGAGCCCCGCGAGGCGCGACTGGTGCATCCAATCGCGCGGACGATGGTGAAGGGCTGGATTGGCTCCCATGCTTTTCTCTCCAGATGTCCCGCGAGAAGGCCGCGGAGCGCCTCGCCTACGCGGCAAATTCGTCGAATGCGGCGAGTGCCGTGGCGCCATAGACCGTCGCAGGACCACCGCCCATCTCGACCGCGACCGCTATGGTTTCCGCGACTTCCTCGCGCGTGGCACCATGGCGCCTTGCGGCATCGACGTGATGGACGATGCACCCCTCGCAGTGCGTTGCGATCGCGATGGCGAGCGCGACGAGCTCCTTGTGCCGGATAGACAGCGCTCCGTCCTTCAAGGTGGCGCTGACAAGCGACTGAAACGCCTTCATCGGCTCAGGCGCGGCCTTGTAGAGCCGCGCCGCATTGGCTCTGACGTCCTGCAGCTTTGCCTTGTATTGTCCATCCGCCATTTCAGCCTCCTCGTGCTTCGTCTCGACAGGAGCATTCCTGCCGATCAAGCGCCATCATGGAACCTGATGACCTCCGACGGCAATGCGCGATCGGTCCTGAAGCCATTGGCCGGATGGCTCGGATCGGCGTAGCCAAAAGAGATCGCGCACACGACACGCCGGTTCGTCGGCAAACCAAAATGCGCGCGGACGAGATCGGACCTCACCGTCAACGCCGCTTGGGGGATTGTTGCGACGCCAAGCGCGGTCGCAGCATTCAGGAAATTAGCGACGAAACCGCCGCAGTCGATCGCGCCGTAGGTGGAGAGCCCGTCGTCCGACGAGATGATGGCGACGTGCGGCGCGCCGAACAGGCGGTAGTTCTCGGTCATCTGCCGCCGGTATCCTTCCTTGTCGCCGCGCGCCACGCCGACGCTTTCATACAGCGCGAACCCGCAGGCGCGGCGGCGGTCGCCATAGATGCCCTGATAGGCCTTGGGCCAAGCGAAGTCCGTGACCGGTTGATCCTCGACATGGGCCAACATCAGCCTGCGAAAGGATTCGGTGCCCTCACCGCGGGTGATGTCGACCTGCCAGGGCTGGGCATTGCACCATGAGGCCGTGCGCTGCGCGATCTCGATGATCCGTTCGATCACGGTCTCGGGTACGGGCGTCGCAAGGAAACCGCGGCAGGAATGACGCCGGCGCAGCAGTTGTTCCAGGGCCGCCTCCTCGCTCACGGACACGGCTTTGCTCTTGTTCAATGCGTTCATCACCACCTCTTTGGTTACCCGCGCAGGGTTCGGCGTCCGATCGGGCCTGTGAATCGGTCCCCCGCGCGTTCGGCCCCGGAAGCGGACGCTTGCCTAGGGCGAACCGGTAGGATATACTGCACGGTATAAATAAGCAACTCTATGGTATTTGCCTCGCGAACTTTGGACCGGGCGATCGCGACGGATCTTGGCGACAGGAAGCCAAATCCCAGGCAACGACCAGCGAGTCTATCGAGGGAGCGAAGCACATGTCAGCAACAGCACCGAGATTTGGCGATTTGCCCCGCATTGCGGCCGGACGCTGGGGCAACGAGACCGCGATCACGTTTCGGGACACCCGACTGAGTTTCAGCGAACTCAATGCCGAGATCGACCGCGCAGCGCGCGCGCTGCTGGCGCGCGGTGTGAGCAAGGGAGACGTCGTCGGTCTGTGGGTGACGAACCGGATCGAGTTCACGATCGCGCTGTATGCGACCCTGCGGATCGGCGCCATCGCAGCCCCGATGAACACGCGCTACCGCGAACACGACGTCGCCTATGCGCTCCGTCTGGCCGAGTGCAAATTGCTGTTCGTCGTCGAGCGCTCCGGTCCCGTCGCATACGTCAACATCCTGAAGGACGTGCTTCCCGGGTTCGACGGCAAGCAATTCGCTCGTTCCGAGGTCTTCCCGCACTTGTGCGACATCGTCATCATGAGCGACACGCCTGAAGGCGGACCGCTGTCCTGGGCGCGCTTCCTAAACGATGCCGAACGGGTGCCGGCCGAGGAGCTCGAGAAGGCCGCAGCCGATGTGAAGGTCGACGATATCGCGTTGATCGTCTTCACTTCCGGCACCACGGGCAACCCGAAGGGCGTGATGCACGATCACACCCTGCTGCAAAGCATTTGCGCGCGTTACGACATCTGGCCGCTCGGCGAAGGCAACGCCGTCCTCAACTTCCTTCCGATGTTCCACCTCTACGGCATGTCCGAGACGGTGTTCGGCTGCATGTATGCCGGCGCGCATCAGGTGATGATGGACACCTGGAACGCCGAGATGGCGGTGCGGCTGATCGCGCGTGAGCGCATCACGGGCCTGCATGGTTTCGAGACGCACTATGCTGATATTATGCGCGCACAGGAGCATCTGAAGGCCGATCTCTCCAGCCTGCGCTTTGGTTCGCTACCGGCGGGCATGGAGAACTCCAATGCCGTCGCCGCGCAAGTCCAGAAAGCGATGTGCCCGACCGCGTCCGGATGGGGCATGTCGGAAGCCGGATGCTACGTGTTCTTGAGCTCACTCGACGACACCGAGGAACAGCGCTGCACGACGTCCGGTCGCCCCCTGCCCGGCCTGGAGTTCAGAATCCTCGATCCCGCAACCGGCGACGAGCGGCCTGACGGCGTCGAGGGAGAGATCGCCGTACGCGGCTATACGGTCATGCGCGGCTATTTCCGCGATCCGCAAGCGACCGCCGCGACGATCAACCGCGATGGATGGTTGCTCACCGGCGACCGCGGTTTCAAGCGGCCTGACGGTTTCCTCCAGTTCCTCGGGCGCTACAAGGAGATGCTGAAGGTGGGTGGCGAGAATGTCTCGCCCGCCGCGCTGGAGACCGAGCTCATGGCGCTGGTGCCCTCGATCGAGCAGGTCGCCGTGGTCGGCGTCCCTCATCCGCGGCTGATGGAGGTTCCCTGCGCCTACGTTGTGCCCAAGCCGGGCATGGAATGCTCGCTCGAGGATGTGAAGGCCCGATGCAAAGGCAAGATCGCCAGCTTCAAGATTCCGCACTACATCGTGCCGGTCGATGCACTGCCGATGACCGCCTCAGGCAAAGTGCAGCGCGTGTCTCTGCGAGATCGCGCAAGAAAGGAGTTAACGTTGAATCCTGAGAAGGTTCAATGAACGCGCTTGCACCACCCGGGACTTTTGGCACGGGTCATGGCCCGTGCTGCGCACCGCGCATAGAGCGATTGTCCCGAACCTTTCTCGATTGGCTTGTCGATGCTCCGCCTGCTCTGGCGTAGGGCCTGATCAGGCTGCCTAACTCGCAGCCTGCCGGCTGCTGAGATGCTGATTGAAGAACGGAACGAGCCTGGCGAGCGCTTTTGCCACTGGCTCTGGCTTGTCGTAGAGATCGTAGTGGGACCAGCCATCCAACTCGACCAGTTGCCGGTCCTTCGAAGCCGTCGAACGCCCGTAGATCTCCATGCCGTCGCGATACGCGCCGAAGGCCCCGACCTTCTTGCCGATCACGACCATCATCGGCTGCGTCATGAGCATCTCCGCGAAGGCAAAAGCGTCCCAGCCCAGCGTGTTCTGCGCGTGCGAAAACAGCATCCGGGTAGCGCCGCCGGGCTTTTGGCCGCGTGTGGTCTTGTAATATTCAGTGGCCTCGAAGACATCGATCTCGGTCATGCCATTCTTCCGGGCAGCATCCGGATCGGCAGGGAGCAATTCGTTGATCTGAAGCTCGCCGCCACGTGCTTCCTTGGTACGCTGCGCTGCCATTGCCTCGAGCGCGCCAAGCGGATCGTAGTTGCTGAAGCCCTCCCGGAACAGCCGACCGATGTTCGCACCGGTGATGCTGACGACGGCCTTGATGCGCTTCTCCGTCAACGTCGCGTTCAGCGCGTATCCACCGCCGCCGCACACACCGAGGACACCGACGCTATCGGAGTCGACATAGGGCACCGTCATTGCGTAGTCGATGACATGGCTGATATCTTCGACGCGTTGGGTCGGATCTTCGATCCAGCGCGGCTGACCGCCCGACTCCCCCTGGAAACTCGCGTCGTATGCGATGACGACGAACCCTTCCTTGGCAAGCGCGGCGCCATAAACGTTGCCCGATGTCTGCTCCTTGCAGCTTCCGAACGGGTGGACGCTGACGATCGTCGGATATCTCTTCGATCTGTCGAAGCCCGGAGGGAAAGGATGTCGGCCGCGATGTGCCAGGCCATGTCCGGATTCTGGATCTTGACGGTTTCCATGCTGCGCTCCTTCCAGTGCGATGGATCGTGGCCCCGCTCGACGGCGTCGAGCGGGCCAACTCCTACTTGTCAGGCGGCTTTCGCGGTCTTCGAAGGTTCAAGGATCCTGTCGAAGAACGGCGCCAGCACCGACACGGCCTCGTCGACGTATTTCGGGACGTCGTAGAGCTTCATATGGTTCGAACCCTGCACGACGTGCATCTTCTTGTCCTTGCTGGCGGCACGCCTGAGAAGATCGTCGCTCATCCACTTGCTGCCGGCGTCGCTTCCGACGACGATCTGCAGCGGTTGAACCAGGAACACCTCGGCCATGTTGTAGGCGTCGTAGGGGATGATCTGCGTCAGGCTGCGCGCGGTCGCCCAGCCGGGCGCGGTCGGGTATTCTGCACGGGGCGTGTGATAGTACTCCCAGGCCTCCTCAAGATCGGCGTTGGGAGCGTCCTCCTTCTTCATCGGCGCCAGCGGCATCCTGGTGATTTCCGCCCCGCCGGCCTCGGCTGTCCTTGCGGACGAACCGCCCAGAAGCACCGGCATGGCATCCGGAGACTTGATCTCGCCCGTAAAACCGTTCCGGAACATCTGACCGATGTTGACCGCGCTTACCGTCCCGACGGCCTTGATGCGGGGATCGTTGATAGCGGCATTGGCTGTGTACCCGGCTCCAGCGCAGATGCCCATGGCACCGATCCGCTCCTTATCGACATACGGCAGGGTAATCAGGTGGTCGATCACCGCGCTGATGTCTTCCGTACGAATGGACGGGTTCTCCAGCTGGCGTGGTTCGCCACCGCTCTCACCCTGGTAGGACGCGTCGTAGGCGATGGTCACGAAGCCATGTTCGGCCAGCTTCTTGGCGTAGGTGCCGGCGGTCTGTTCCTTCACGCCGCCCCCCGGGTGCGACACGACGAGTGCGGGATATTTGCGTTTCTCATCGAAACCTCGGGGGAAGTTGATCACCGCCGACATGGTGATCGTCTTGTTGTTCGAATTGACGAAACTGACCTTGCTCATTCTCTGTCTCCTTCGCGAAACCGAGCCCCCTTTAGCGAGGGCTACCGTTGCAAACGAAGATACGCCGTCGACGTCACATCGATTAGATGCTTAAAAGTGCTTGAACCTAGAAGTGGAGTGATAAATGCGGCGCGAGGAAATGGCCGATATGACTGCCTTCGTGGTGGTGGCCGAGGAGCGGAACTTCACCCGGGCGGCGGCAAAGCTTGGCCTGTCCCAGTCTGCCCTCAGCCAGATCGTTCGCCGACTTGAAGCGCGTCTAGGCATTCGGCTCCTGACCCGAACGACGCGCAGCGTGGCGCCGACCCAGGCAGGCGAGCGACTTGTACAGACGCTCTCGCCGATGCTGTACCAGCTGGATCAGAGCATCGACGCTCTGAGCGAGTTCCGGGACAAACCTGCCGGTACGATCCGGATCACGACAGTCGAACACGCTGCCAAGACGGTCCTGTGCCCGGCGCTCGCAAAACTCCTGCCCACCCATCCGGACATCACCATCGAGATCATCGTCGACTACGGTCTCGCCGATGTGGTCGCGGACCGATTCGATGCCGGGGTGCGGCTAGGCGAGCAGGTGGCCAAGGACATGATCGCGGTCCGAATTGCGCCGGACATTCCAATGGCAATCGTCGGATCTCCCGAGTACTTCGAGCGACATCCCGCACCTCGCGACCCGCAACAGCTCATAAAACATCGCTGCATCAATCTGAGGCTTCCGACGTCGGGAGCGCTGAACGGATGGCGGCTTATTCAGAACGGGCGCGAGATCAGAGTTCAGGTCGAAGGTCCGCTCGTCTTCAACACTATCGATCTCATCCTCGACACGACGCTCGACGGATTAGGTCTTGCCTACCTCCCCCTGGATCAGGTCGATCAGCACATCTCAGGCAAGAGGTTAAAGAGGGTACTCGATAAATGGACCCCTCCTCTGCCTGGATACCACCTCTACTATCCGAGCCGGCACCACAATTCTCCGGCGTTCAAGTTGCTGGTCGACACGTTGCGATATCGCTCGACCGGGTCGAAATCCGGCTCGAAGAATCGCAGTCGCTCTGCATAGGCGAAGATGCCGCCGACGTTTGCGTTAGGGTTGCCTCTCACTAACGACAGAATGACGTTGCAAGGGATTGAAGCTGCATTGGTCGTTCCAAATCGATGACGTGCGGGAACGACGCCAGGACGGCAGGCAGGTTGGATGATTTATGGCTTGCCTTAACCTTCTTCCACACTCTGGACAGCGTCCTTGGCGACCTTCAACGGCGAGGCTTTCACGGACTTGCTCGCCGGCTTGGCTGCGAACTGCATCGGCTCCTTGGTGAAGGGATTGACGCCCATCCGAGCCTCGGTGGCGGGCTTGTTCACGACCGACACTTTCGCAAAGCCGGGAATAACAAACTCGCCGGACTCGTTCAGTTCCTTGTACCCGACGGTCGCCATGTACTCGATCACCGACCTGACGTCACTCTTGGGGAGCTGCGTGCCTTCAGCGATTGCATCGATCAACTGGTTCTTGGTCATCTTCGCCATGTCTGGATTCCCTGTATGCGGAATCTGCTCAGCACACCGTTGAACCGGTAAGCTCCTGATTCGCGCCAACTATCGTGAGGAACGCCGCCTTAAGCCTATTGAGCCGCAAAAAACAAGGGGGCATAGCACCATGAGCATACGTGCCCTTGAAGCAAGCAAGAGCCGTTATCATCTAGTGACGAACGGAACCGGCTGTGCTGGCGACAGAAAAATGGACCTGACCGACATCCAGGATTACGCAATACAGGCAAGGATGGCGCTCATCGTGGGTGCTGAGACGTTTGACCGCGTGTTCACCGGCATCCGTTTCGCCGAAGTCGATGGCCCGTTGTTGTATGTCTATGCGAAGGACGAGGCATCTGCAGCGGAGATTGAGGACGACTTCGCCCTGCACATCTCAATTATTGCCTCTGGGGTTCTCGGCCTGGACGTTGACGTGGTTGTCGTGCTGCCGAAAGTTCTCCAGTGACCAAACTATAGGGTAGCCACGGGACGGAAGACCTGCCGCAAACCGGCAATCGGTCGACGCGACCACCTACCGCACACAATCCACTGCAGCGCATAACGTGGCCGTTCGCTTTCTAAACGGTTACGACATCTTATTTTCTTTCCTGGCCTCCTTTTCGAGTTGCTCTTCTGTGTAAAGCACTATGGCCCGGCGCACGTCCGGGCTTTTGATTTTGTAGAATGCCTTCGCCAACCTCAACATCTGCACGTCTTCGATGCGGTTCGACATGGAAACGGGCTCCAATAAATTTGGGTCGAAAATTACCCCAGGCCGCGCCGTCTCGTTCATTAAACTGCAGCAAGCTTGAGCACCTTATTGCCGCACCATCCTTCCGGCGCCGCACTCTTGCGAGGAGCGCAAGCGAGATCGGGTGGCCGCAATCACAAGCCGCCAGGAATCGCACCTTCAGGGATGTTCACGCCGACGAGCCCAAACGGCTCTGGGGTCACCCACGATCGCCGCAGTATTCCTCGCACCCGCGAAGCCAGCTCGAGCATGTGGGCGATTTCATCGGTGCTGAACGTGCGATTGTTATTTTCGTACAGGCCGAACTCTCTCAAATCCCTGAGCATGTTCGAACGCACATAGTGCATCAGCCTCTGCGCAGCTTCGATATCAGGACACGATCCCTGAAGCGCCTGCTCTTCGTCTGTAAAATGATGAGGCTGCGTGCGCAGCATGTATTCGACGACGTTCTCTTCGGCTACTCCATCTACAGCCAATCGCTTCGCCATTATTCGCCCGGCATAGGCACCGAAGGCATAGTTCATCACGTGCCCGGCCAATGCATCTTGACGCTTTGCGTGAGCGTTTGCTTTCGCGCCAAAGATGCCCATGTGGACATCCGCGTCCGGATAGGTCTGCCGGGTGAGCGCCTCGACGAACTCGCCCATCTGTTCAAGCGCTACAACAATCAGTGTAGAGGCCGATCGGCTTCGACCAGCAGTGTGCAGGCACTCAGCGTCCGACAGCAGTCGTTCGGCGTTTGCCAGATAACCCACTGTGTCTGCCATTTCGGCCTCTAGGGAGCCTCTCTGGTCGTTCTACTGCCGCCAATCGACACCGGCTTGTTCAGGAAGTAGTCGCGATTTCCTGTTGCCGTCTCGGCGTACTGATCGATCGCCACGATGATGGCCTGGACATGGGCGTAACACCAGCCTTCCCGGGTTGCCTTGTGCCGGACTTCATTCAGGGCCACCAGGAATGGCGACCGATCTCGCTCGTCGTCAAACCACCTTCTCACCAGCTCCGACCTCCCAACGCTTTGGGCTTCGGCTTGGGCAATTCCTTCTTGAGCTGATCGCGTTGAGCGCAGAGCCCGTCGATCTTCTCCAGCATGCGATCGAGAAGCGCTTCGGCCGCCGCAGTTGAAATAACCGCTCGCTGGAGGATCAGGATTTCCCTCCTTTGCCGTCCGACCTGGACGCGCATGCGGTCGATCTCGCCTCGGATGTATTCAAGATCCGGCATCTTTCAGTCCTGCGATGTGAAGATGCCTAAATAGAACAAAAACGGAACGAAGAGTCGAGCCTGACGTTGCGAAAAACCAGCCTCAAGTGCTCGACCAACCATCGCGATCCGCTCATCGGGAAACGATCGCCGCGGTGGCAGCGGCGAATCGAGAGCGCTTGAATCGGTGGCACTGAACGAGATGGTCGCGTTCGACTGCAGTCAGACACCGAACGATTGTCTGAGGCTTTCGGAAGCGAACAGCGTGCGAACATGGCGCGCGAACGGACGGGTAACATCCCCGGGTAACATCCGGGAAAAAGTCTAATAATTTCAATGTGAAATGTGGGTTTATGGTGCGCTCGGAGGGACTCGAACCCCCACGGTGTTACCCACTGCCACCTCAAGGCAGCGCGTCTACCAATTCCGCCACGAGCGCTTGGGATACCGGATGGAACCCCGAAGGCACCGCCGGATCGACGGGGCCATGTAACAAATCACGGATGCAGGGACAAGGCGATTAATGCGGGAATTAACTGCGAACCCCGGGAGATTTCGGCAGCATTTGCTTGACCTCGACCGCAATCCGGTTGCGGTCGACCAAGACCACGCCGCTGGCCACCGGCAGGTTGTTGGCGAGGATCTTGACCTCGTCGGCCTCGGTGGCATCCAGTTCGATGATGGCGCCGCGGGATAGCCGCATGACCTGGTGAATCGGCATCGTGGTGGTGCCGAGGACCACCATGAGATCAACGCTGACTTTATCGAGGGTGGGCACTTCTGAACCGCCGAACGGGAACTAGATTGTGGGTTCACCTGACCACGTTAGGGTTAGCTAATGGTTAACGACCGCCAGAGCCTCGATTTGACGACCTTTGCGCGCCCTTCGGGCGGCGGTGCGGTCGAATGGCGGATTTCGGACCGCGCGGTGCCCTACCCCGATTCGCTCGCCGCAATGGACGACCGGGTGGCGAAGATCGCGGCGGGCTCGGCCCCCGAACTGATATGGCTGCTCGAGCACCCGCCGCTCTATACCTCCGGCACCAGCGGCAAGGCCGACGATTTGCTCGCGCCGCGCTTTCCGACCTTCCAGAGCGGCCGCGGCGGCCAGGTCACCTATCACGGCCCGGGCCAGCGCGTCGCCTATGTGATGCTCGACCTCAAGCGGCGGCGGCCCGATGTGCGCGCCTATGTCGCTTCGCTGGAGGAATGGATCATCCGCACCCTCGCCGCCTTCAACGTCCGCGGCGAGCGCCGCGAGGACCGCGTCGGGGTCTGGGTACGGCGCCCGGACAAGGGACCGGGCCATGAGGACAAGATAGCCGCGATCGGCGTGAGGCTGCGCCGTTGGGTCTCGTTCCACGGCATCGCGATCAATGTCGAGCCTGATCTATCGCACTTCCAGGCCATCGTGCCCTGCGGCGTGGTCGATCCGCGCTACGGCGTCACCTCGCTGGTCGATCTCGGATTGCCGGTCACGATGGCCGACGTCGACATCGCGCTCCAGCAGGCCTTCTCCGAGGTGTTCGGCGATAGCGCAGTGCGCCTGCCGGAAGCGACGCCATAGGCCTTACGCCGCCTTCTGCGGCGCGACCTCGAGCTTGCCGGCGATGTAGCGGCGCTCCTGGGTGAGGCCGCCGAAGCCGTAGGCATCGCCCTTCACTTCGTCGACATGGGCGTAGCTCTCGGTGTGGAGCGGCCCGAGCAGTTCGCCCATCCGCTTGAACAGCGCCGCAAGATAGGCCGCCTTCTCGTCCTTGGTGTTGGTGCCCTCGGTGACGTGGATGTCGAGCCAGTAGCTCGCAAGCCCCTGCTCGGCGAGCGACTTGCCGCCCGCGAACCAGTCGGCCGCATCGGCGGACTTCACGATAACAGCAGTGACCTTGGGATCCTTGTGCAGAATCCCGGCGGTCAACTCCGACACCGCGGCGGCGATGTCGGACTTCAGCGACGGCCTCTCGCGCGAGGTGGCGTAGGTGACGGTGATGAGCGGCATGATCGGTCTCCTTGAATTCGGTTGGCGCGGGTCAATCGCGCCTCCTCTAGCTAGATCTTCGCGCATCATCTTGGTATCTTATCCATATGGATAGCAATGATAACGATCATTGATCATTACCGTCACGCTCGACATCGACACCGTGCAGGCCTTCCTCCTCGTCGCCGAGCTGCAGGGCTTCACCCGCGCCGCCGAGGCGCTTGGCACCACGCAGGCGGCGATCAGCATGAAGTTGCAGCGGCTCGAAACGGTGCTCAGCAAGCGGCTGGTCGAGCGCTCGCCACGTGCGGTGCGGCTGACCGCCGACGGCGCGGCCTTCCTGCACCACGCCCGGGCGCTGATCGAGGTGCATGATCGCGCGCTGGCCGGCGAGAAACCGGCGCGCCAGCAGCTCACGCTCGGGATCAGCGATCACGCCGCGGGCCCGGAGCTGGTGCCGCTGCTGGAGCGGCTACATGCGATGGCCGCCCAGCTTGCCCTTTCCGTGACCATCGGCTTCTCGCGCGAAATGCTCGATGCCTACGATGCCGGCCAGCTCGACGCCGTGATCGTGCGCCAGGAAGGCAGCCGGCGCGGCGGCGAGAAACTGACCGAGGACGAATTCGGCTGGTTCGCCGCCAAACGCTTCGTCTGGCCGCGCGGCGATGCGCTGCCGCTCGCGACCCTCGCCCCGCCCTGCGGCGTGCGTGCCCTCGCGGTGCGCGCGCTGGACAAGGCCGGCATCGCGTGGACCGAAAGCTTCGTTGGCGGCGGCGTCACCGCGGTGGTGGCGGCCGCGCTTGCAGGGCTGGCCGTCGCGCCCCTCGTCCGCCGCATCGCACCGCCGGGCCTGGTCGATATCGGCCCTGCCCACAAGCTACCTCGGCTCGGCACGTCGAAGGTGATGCTGCATTCGAAGGTCGGCGATCCCGCCAAGCTCGCGGCACTCAGGACGCTGGCTGCGACGTTTCGGAGCGTGGCCTCGGCGGCATAGGTTGAACATCGTAGCGGTTCACATCGAGTCTCCGCCTGCCGCCAGTTCGCACGTCACGAACCAGTAGGTCAGGCCGGCAACAAACCCGGCCACGACGAACAGGCAAACCAGTCCGGATGTCCAGACAGCCGGGGATCGTAGAAGGACCGTGATGCACAACGCGCCGATCGTCGCGCCTGCGCACGCGAAAAATCCCGCGGCTCGGATATGGAACTCCCCAGTGAACCAGACGACGATCGCGGTGGGAATTGCTGTGAGCAGACAAGTGATGATGAAGACCGCGGCCGACGGAAGCAACATCACGACGATGCCGTAGAGCAGCCGCGCGACATCGCCCTGCGACGTCATCATCAGGATGGTCTGACCGACGGCGGAAATCACCGCGGTCGCGGCGCCACAGCCCGCAAGCCAGCCTCCGAATGCACGGGAGCAGATGCTGCACATCCGGGCCTCCTCACAAGATCGCATCGAACGCGCTGCGCAGGGTTTCGTGCCGGAACACAAAGCCGTCGCTCAGCGCCTTGTTCGGCAGCACGCGCTGGCCGCCGAGCAGGAGCTCGTCGGCGAAGTCGCCGCCAACGGCACGGAGCAGCGCCGCCGGCACGCGGAAGATCGCCGGCCGGTGCAGACGGCGTCCGAGCTCCTCGGTGAATTTCGTGTTGGTCACCGGGATCGGCGCGGTCGCGTTGACAGGACCGGACAGTTCAGGTCTCGCAATCACATGCGCGATCAGGCGCACGAGGTCGTCGCGCTCGATCCACGACATCCACTGCTTGCCCGAGCCTAGCGGGCCGCCGAGACCGAACTCGAACGGCGTCAGCATCCGCGTGATGAAGCCGCCATCAGTGCCGACCACGAGACCGATCCGCAAATATGCCACGCGCACGCCGTGTTCCGCCGCCGGCTTGGCCGCATTCTCCCAGGCCTCGCACAATTCGTGACTGAAGCAGGCGTGGGATTTCGCCGACTCGGTCAGCACCTGGTCCTGCCAGAGTCCGTACCAGCCGATCGCGGAGCCGCTCACGAGTACCGACGGCTTGCGTTCGAGGCGCGCGATCAGCTTGATCACGTCAGACGTCATGTCGATACGTGAGCCGATGATCTTGCGGCGCTTGGCCTCGGTCCACAGGCCGTCGCCGATCGGCTCGCCCGCGAGATTGACGATGGCGTCGATCCGGGAGTCGGAGGGCAATTGGTCGAGGCTGGTGATCAGCGTCACCGGCGGCGGCAGCATGTCGGCCTTTGCCGGATTGCGGATCAACGCGATCACTTGATGGCCGGATATGGTGAGGCTCGCGACCAGGCGGCTGCCGATGAAGCCGGTCGCGCCGGTGACGAGCACGGTCTGCCGCGCCGGCAATTTCTCGACCAGCGTCACGGCCGGCACGCTGGCCATCCGTCCGAGGCGTCTGGCCGCGGCAAAGTCGCGCGCGCCGAACAGCGCGGCGCCGAAGGCCGCAGCGGTCGCGAACAGGCTTAGCGGACCCGCATAGGCCGGCGCGACGGCGGTCGGCAGCATCGCCCAGCCGATCAGGACCGGCACCAGCAGCACGAGGATGGCGCCATAATTGATCGCCAGCAGCGTGTGATTGATCCGCTCGCTGGGCGGCAGCTTTCGGCTCAGATCCTCCTCGACGAAATCCATCAAGGTGATGACAACCTCGACGACGAGGACGGCCATGATGGCGACCACTAGAATGCCGTGCAGCTCCAGCCAGCCGAGCACGAGGAACAGCAGCGCATAGAGCATGTTGCGCACGCTGTGCAGCTGGAGCTCGTGGCGCTGCGAGGGACGCCAGGCCAGCCGCTCGGTGAATTCGTGGTGATAGAACGTATCGAATGCGCCCATCGCAATCTGGATGGCGACAAGCGTCCAAAGCAGCGGCGTCATGGCGTGGCCTCCCTGAACACAGCGGACTGACGGATCAGCCGGCCGAAACGCGGGTGGATGATCTCCAGCGTGAAGCGGAAGTCGCCACAGCCGAGATCGGAATGGGTCACGGTGAGATCGCCGGGTGTGAGCCATTCGGGCAGCGGCATCCGATACGGGCCAAGCTGCAGCGAATAGCCGACGCTGCGAAACACCAGCGCCTCGTGCTCGACCGCGATCCGCAGCGCCATGCTGACGCCGAAGCCGACATATTCCTCGAGCCCGGTGGACCCGGCAAAACGCTTGGCGGAATGAATCACCTGCGGAAAGCCGTCGCGGCGCGCGCAGATGCGGGTCCAGATCTGGCCGCCGCTGGCCGCGTCCTCGGTGACGGTGACGATCATCGGCACGCGCGTTTCGGTGCCGGTCGGGAACGGCCCGCCGATCAGCCGCGCGGCCTGCGCCAGCCACCAGCCGATGCGGCTGCACGAGGCCTCCTCGACCTCGCCGACATAGACGACGGTGTTGCCGTCTTCAAACCGTTTCGAGAAGCGCCGCCAGATCGCAACCGGCAGGCGGCCCCAATCCTCGTCCGACAGCAATGCGCGGAAGCGATGGTCGTCGAGCAGCTTGGTACCGGAAGCCGGCGCTGTGGATATCCTTGCTGACGCCATCGCACACTCCCGTTACGCCGCCGTCCCTATTTGGCTCTGCCTGTCGGCAGGAAACTCACGATCTTCTCGCCGAGCTTGATCAGCGCGACCAGGCGCGGCCGCGGCACGTTCAGCATCTGCGTGTACCAGCGGTCGACAAGCTCGGTGAATGTCAGCATCTCCTTCAGCCGCTTGCTCGCGAGCGGGCTGATGGCCGGATCGCCGGCCGCGTCGGAGACGCAGGCGCGCAACGCTGCGAGCGCGGGATCGATTTCGCGCTCCTTGCGTCCCGCCGCGATCTTGGCCGCGACCTCCCAGATGTCGGTCTCGGCCTCGAAGTGGTCGCGGCGGTCGCCAAGGATCGGCACTCGCCGGATCAATCCCCAGGACAAGAGCTCCTTGATCGAGTTGGAGACGTTGGAGCGCGCCATGCCGAGGGTGTCGGCAATGTCCTCCGCCGTCATTGGCGCTTCGGCGAGGTAGAGCAGCCCGTGGATCTGGCTGACCGAGCGGTTGACGCCCCATTCGTCTCCCATGTCGCCCCAATGCAGGATGAAGCGCTCGACGACGGCAGGAAGTTTTTTCTTAGCTGTTATTTCTGTCATAACAGAAATATCAGACAGTTCAGAGCGAAAGTCAAGGCTGGCCATGCGGTCCACGAAGGCGACGAGACATGGCAGATCTCCTGACCTATCCGGCATCCCGGCAAATGCCGTTCGTCACAGGTGAGGAGTTTTCCTTTGTGACCCCCGGGCTCTTCGTCCAAGCTGATCCGGATGGATGATTGGGCCGTGCGCCGGGTTGCCCGCGTCGCGGCCGCAAGGGAGATTGCGCATGCCAGCGTCCGACAAGGATTTCGTTGGGTCCATTCCAGAGCTCTACGACCGGCTCCTCGTGCCGATGATTTTCGAACCCTACGCACGCGATCTGGCGCAACGCGCCAAGATTCTTGGCCCGCGCGACCTGCTTGAGACGGCAACCGGCACCGGGGCCGTCACCCGCGCGCTGGCGTCCGCGCTCGGCAGCGACACCAGGATCGTGGCGACCGACCTGAATGAACCGATGCTCGAACGAGCGAAGTCACAGATGCCGAGCGGGGCCGCAATCACCTGGCGGCAGGCCGACGCACTGAACCTGCCGTTCGACAATGCGAGCTTCGACGTCGTCGCCTGCCAATTCGGAGCGATGTTCTTCCCCGACAAACCCAAGGGTTATTCGGAGGCGCGCCGTGTGCTGAAGCCGGGCGGCCGTTTCCTGTTCAGCATGTGGGGTCGTATCGAAGACAACGAGTTTGCCGACGTGGTGACCCAGGCATTGGCGGAGGTCTTTCCGGCCGATCCGCCGCGCTTCCTGGCGCGCACGCCTTATGGCCACTACGCGGTCGACCCGATCCGGGCCGACCTTGCAGCCGCAGGCTTCAGCAAGATCGAGATCGACGATGTTCAGCTGCAAAGCCGGGCCAATGCGCCTCATGATCCTGCGATCGGCTTTTGCCAGGGATCACCATTGCGCGGCGAGATCGAGGCGCGCGGCGGTGTCGGCCTTGATGCTGCGACCGAGCACGCCGCGTCGGCGCTTGCGCGCCGCTTCGGCAGCGGCGCGATCGAAGGCCGGATTCAGGCGCTGGTGATCTCGGCGGTCGCGTGATGTCGCGCGTTAGATCGTCGGTAGGACCGAGAACCGATCCCCTGCCCGGCGCTGGTTCAAAAGATCGGAATTGCCTGATGCGGCGTGCACGGCAGCAACGCGCGCCGAGAACGGACCGCGGTTGCATGCCGCGATCATGTCAGAGACGACGTCGTCGGGGCCGGCAAACACCGCCTCGACGCTACCGTCGCGTCGGTTGCGGACCCAGCCTTCGAGGCCGCGTGCGTTTGCCTGCTCGTCGACCCAGGCGCGATAGCCGACGCCCTGGACGCGACCGCTGATGGTGACGTGGCGGATCACGCCGCTCATTTCTTCAGACCGAGGAACTCGCCGCTGCGCGCCTTGGTCTCCGCATCGCGCATGACGCGACCGGTCAGTTCGGACGAGGCAATGCCCCTGAGGTTCTTCGGCGAGGTGCCTTCGCGCAGCGCCTTCAGCGTCTCGTAGACCGCCTGGGTTGCGGCCGCGAATGGTGCGTGGCCTTGCAGCGCGATCCTGACGCGCTGGCTTGCCAGATAGTCGAGCGCGGTCATCTCCTCCGGCGCGCCGCCGAGCACGATCGGCAGCGTCGTCGCGGCCGAGAGCGCCTCCAACTCCCCGCGCGATCTGATGCCGGTGAAGAACAAGCCATCGACGCCGACCGCCTCATAGGCCCTGGCCCGTGCGATCGCATCGTCGAGATCAGTGATCGAGACAGCACCGGTCCGGCCCAGGATGACGAGCGACGGATCGCTGCGGCCATCAAGCGCGGCCTTCATCTTGCCGACACCTTCTTCCAGCGAGATCAGCCGGGTCTTGGCCTGGCCGAACGCCTGCGGCAGCAGCGTGTCCTCGATGGTAAGGCCGGCCGCGCCGGCGGCCTCCACCTCCTGCACGGTGCGACGGACATTGAGCGCGTTGCCGTAACCGTGGTCGGCATCGACGAGCACCGGCAGCGTCGACGCACGCGACATGCGGCGTATCTGCTCGGCGAATTCGGTCAGCGTGATCAGCGCAATATCGGGATCGCCGAGCACGGCGAGCGAGGCCACCGAGCCGCCGAACATGCCGAGCTCGAAACCGAGATCCTCCGCAATCCGGATCGAGGTCGCATCATAGACCGAGCCTGGGCGGATGCAGGTTGATCCGTTGAGAATCGATCGCAGTGCTTCGCGGCGATTGCGGAAGGCCATTTGCTATGTCCTATTCTCCGTCATTCCGGGGCGATGCGAAGCATCGAACCCGGAATCTCATCTCGCTCTCAATCTCGAGATTCCGGGTTCGCGCATCCCGCGCGCTTCGGAATGACAGTGTTACGCGAACTCCAGGATCAGCGCGTCGACCGCAAGCGTAGCGCCGGCGGCGGCGTGGATCTTCTTCACCGTGCCGTCGCGCTCGGCGCGCAGCACGTTCTGCATCTTCATGGCTTCCACAACCGCCAGGGTCTCGCCGGCCTTGACCTCCTGCCCTTCGGTCACCGCGATCGACACCACGAGTCCGGGCATCGGACACAACAACTTCTTGCCGGTGTCGGCGGCCGAGACCACCGGCATCAGCCGCGCCGAGGTCGCCTCGGTCTCGGTGAAGACATAGACCGGGACCTCAAAGCCCTGATGCGCGAGGCGGAAGCCGTTGTTGATCGCCCGCACCTGCACGGCGACAAAATTGCCGTCGACGGTGCCCTGCCAGACCGGCTCGCCCGGCACCCAGTTCGACACCAGATTGTGCGGATTGCCGGGCAGCCCGTCGGCGCCGATGAAGCGCACTGCAATCGCGTCAGCCTCGCGCGCGACGTCGAGTGCGATCTCGGCGTGGTCGAGCCACACCGCGCGGCGGCGCTCGCGTTGCACCACGCGGCCGCCCATCTGGCCGGAAATCTGCCGCTTGCGCTCGCCGAGCACGTGATCGATGGCAGCGCCGACCGCGGCCAGCCGCCGCGCAATCTCGCCTTCGGGGGCGCGCGCCGAAAATCCCGTGGGGAACTCTTCCGCGATGAAGCCGGTCGAGAGCCGCCCTTCGCGCCAGCGCGGATGGTTCATCAACGCCGACAGGAACGGAATGTTGTGCCTGATGCCGTCGACATAGAAGCCGTCGAGCGCGGTCGCCTGCGCCTCGATCGCCGCGGCGCGCGACGGGGCGTGGGTGACGAGCTTGGCGATCATCGGATCGTAATGGATCGAGATCTCGCCGCCCTCCTGCACGCCGGTGTCGTTGCGGATCGTGATGCCGTCATGGCTGGCTTCGGCCGGCGGACGATATTTCACCAGCCGTCCGATCGACGGCAGGAAGTTGCGGAACGGATCCTCGGCATAGACGCGGGATTCCACCGCCCAGCCGGTCAGCGTCACGTCCTTCTGCGCGATCGCGAGCTTCTCGCCGGCGGCGACGCGGATCATCTGCTCGACCAGGTCGATGCCGGTGATCAATTCGGTGACGGGATGCTCGACCTGCAGGCGGGTGTTCATCTCCAGGAAGTAGAAGCTCTTGTCCTGGCCGGCGACGAATTCCACGGTGCCGGCCGAATCGTAGTTCACCGCCTTCGCCAGCGCGACCGCCTGCTCGCCCATCTTCCGGCGGGTGATCTCGTCGAGCAGCGGCGACGGCGCCTCCTCGATGACCTTCTGGTTGCGGCGCTGGATCGAGCACTCGCGCTCGCCGAGATAGATCACATTGCCATGCTTGTCGCCGAGCACCTGGATCTCGATGTGGCGGGGATCGACGATGAACTTCTCGATGAAGACGCGGTCGTCGCCGAACGACGACTTCGCCTCGGCCTTGGCGAGGTTGAAACCTTCGGCGACCTCGGCCTTCGAATGCGCGATGCGCATGCCCTTGCCGCCGCCGCCGGCGGAGGCCTTGATCATCACGGGGTAGCCGATCTCGTCGGCGATCTGGACGGCGTGCTTGTCGTCCTCGATGACGCCGAGATGACCCGGCACGGTCGAGACCTTGGCCTTCGCAGCCGCCTTCTTGGATTCGATCTTGTCGCCCATCGCGGCGATGGCGCCGGGGTTCGGGCCGATGAAGACGATGCCGGCGGCTTCCAGCGCGCGCGGAAACGCCTCGCGCTCGGACAGGAAGCCGTAGCCGGGATGCACCGCCTGCGCGCCGGTCTTGCGGCAGGCCTCGACGATCTTGTCGATCAGAAGATAGCTCTCGGCCGCGGCGGGCGGGCCGATCAGCACGGCTTCGTCCGCCATCTCGACATGCAGCGCATCGCGGTCGGCCTCGGAATAGACGGCGACCGTCGCAATCCCCATACGGCGCGCAGTCTTGATGACCCGGCAGGCGATCTCGCCGCGGTTGGCGATCAGGATTTTCTTGAACATGGTCTTCTTGCTTGGGCTTCTTAGGACTTGTGCTTCTTAGCACTTGGGCTTTGGCAGGATTCCTCCCCGCGCAATCTGGCACGGGCGATTGGGCGTAACCACTCCGTGGTACAGCAAATTGCCCCGGAGGCAACGGTCTAATGCACGTCCTGCCCGATGCCTGGCCAAATCCTCGGCCAAATCCTCGGCGGTAGCCTGAGGGGTATTTCAGCCCGAATAGGTCTTGAAGCGGCCACGCGAATGCGCCTTCGCGACGGCTTTCATCAGTTCGCTGACCTCGTTCTCGAGGAATTCATTGGCCACGATCAGCGCCCGGATGGTGGCGCGCAGATTGCCGCCGCAGGCGGAAATGGCCTGATCGACAGCGGCTTCCAGCCCGTCATCGTCGTCAGATTCGGGCCGTGCAGACATCATGGGTTATCCGGGATTCAGGTGGCGCATCATGTTCCTATTTTGTTCTCATCAAGTCAATCGGATCTTTGATCGGACGCGGTCTCCTGGGCCGCCCTTCTCTTCCGCCGCCAGCGCGCGAGGCATTGCAGGTCCAGATGTCGGTGACGATTTCGGCGAGGACGTTAATGATTGAACTCGGCCATGCGCATCCCTTCAATGGCAATGTCCGGCCGTTCTACGTCGCGGAATGCCGATCGGGACGTGACGGTGCGCACGCCCCTATTCGCGAACAGTCCTTGGTTGGATCGTACCGGCTTGTGCTAGAAGTTCAGATGCCCGCCAAAGATCTGAAGTTGAGAAAATGCGGTTTCGAAATCCGGTCGCCACCACGCTTCTCCTGGCCTGCCTCTCTGCAACCACCAGCCTGACTGCAATCGCAGGCCCGACGGCGTCAGCGGTCATCAAGGACGCCGGCACCGTTCAGCTCGGCAACACGACCTATCGGCTCGACGGCATCGACGCGCCGGCGGTCGATCAGCTCTGCATCGACGAGCACGCCGACGTCTGGACCTGCGGGATCGAGGCGCGCGACCAGCTGACCAGGCTGATCGGCGGCAAGCAGGTTCACTGCGACGATATCGGCGTCGATCCGACCTTCAAGAAGCGCCGCCTCGGCGTCTGCAAGATCGAGGGCGACCCGACCAGCCTTAGCCAGGTGCTGGTCCAGAAGGGCTATGCTCTCAATGTCGAGGAATCGGCCACTGGCCGATTCAAGCCGGACGAAGCCACCGCCAAGGACAATCGCGCCGGGCTCTGGAAGGGCTGCTTCGTGGCGCCGCGCGACTTTCGTACGGCCAGGAAGGACGGCGCCCTGCTCGGCAACGCCTGCCCCGCCGACCGCGACCAACAGGTCCGCGACGCGCTCTTTCCCGACGACTTGCCGATGCCGGCCAGCTGCAACATCAAGGGCAAGTACGCCGTGCGCGCCCGCGTCACCGGCAATGTCGGCATCTACCATCTGCAGGCGTGCCGCAGTTACCCGGGCCTCGGCAATCCGGATCGCTGGTTCTGCTCCGAGGAGGATGCACAGGCGGCCGGGTTCCGCCGGGCCTATAATTGCCGCCCGCCCAAAGCCAAGTAAACGGCAAGTGAAGAACCAGTGAAGGGCAAGTGATCGCAGTAAATCAAGCTGGCAAAGCCGCCGCGTCCTGTGTGAAACTGCACCGAGAGGTTGCCGGCGCGTATGACCCCGTCCGATCCCGCTGATGTGCTTCCCGAAGCTGCGGCAGCCGAACGGCTGCGGCAGCATCTTGAGGAGATCGCGCGCGAACGCGATCGCGCCCATCGCGAGCTCCAGGAGCGCGAGGCGGAACTGGCGCGGATCCAGCGCATCGCGCGGGTCGGCGGACTCGAGATCGATTTCCGCGACGGCGTGCGCAACCGCCGCTCTCCCGAATATCTCCTGGTGCACGGGCTGCCGCCCGAAGAGGTCAACGAGACCTATGAAAACTGGGTCGCGCGCATCCACCCCGAGGATCGCGAACGCACGATCCGGCACCTGTTCGGCGTGCTCAAGGCCGGCGGCGAAGACTACACGGCCGAATACCGCATCATCCGCCCGAACGACGGCGAGAGCCGCTGGATCCGCGTCGTCGCCAAGATCGAGCGCGATCGCAGCGGCCGTGCGCTGCGGCTGGTCGGCGCCGATCTCGATGTCACCGATCAGATGCTGGCGCAGGAGACCCTGCGCGAGAGCGAAGAGCGTTTCCGCCTGATCGCCGACAGCGCGCCGGTGCCGATCTGGGTGACCAAGCTCGACCGCACCCGCTCCTTTGCCAACCAAGCCTATCTCGACTTCCTTGGACTGCCGTTCGAGGAAGCGATCGTGTTCGACTGGCGCAAGGCGCTGCATCCGGATGACCTGCCGCAAATCCTGCAGGAGCAGATCACCGGCGAGCTGTCGCTGAAGCCATTCGTGCTCGAGGCCCGCTATCGGAACGCCGCGGGCAATTGGCGCTGGCTGCGCTCGGAATCGCAGCCGCGCTGGGACCCGAACGGCAAGCACATCGGCTTCATCGGCGTCGCACACGACATCACGGCGGCCAAGGAAGCCGAGATCGAGCTTCGCAAGCTCAACGAGTCGCTGGAGCGGCGCATCCTGGAGCGCACCGCGCAGCTCGAATCCCGCGAAGCGCAGATGCGCGCGATCCTGGAAACCAGCCATCAATACCAGATGCTGCTCAACCGCGATGGCGGCCTGCTCTACACCAACCAGACGGCGCTGGCCGGCATCTGTACCGATGCCGCCGACGTCGTCGGCAAGCCGTTCTGGGACACGCCGTGGTTCGCCGCGACCGAGGGCATGCCGCGCGTGATCCAGAATGCCTTTGCGACCGTGATGCGCGGCGAGGAAGTCAAGATCGAGATGCAGCTGCGCCTGCCGATCGGCGAACGCTATTTCGATTTCGCGATGCGGCCACTGCAGGACCAGCACGGCACCATCGTCGGCGCCGTGCCGGAGGCCGTCGACATCACCGAACGGCGCCGCGGCGAGGAAGCCCTGCGGCAATCGCAGAAGATGGAAGCGGTCGGCCAGCTCACCGGCGGCGTCGCGCATGATTTCAACAATCTGCTCACCATCATCCGCTCCGCGACCGACTTCCTGCGCCGCCGCGAGCTGCCGGACGACCGGCGCCGCCGCTATATCGACGCGATCTCCGAGACCGTGGAGCGGGCCTCCAAGCTCACCGCGCAGCTATTGGCGTTTGCGCGCAGGCAGCCGCTCAATCCGGAAGTGTTCAATGTCGGGACGCAGGTCGACAGCGTGACGCAGCTGATCCGCCCGCTGGTCGGCGCGCGGATTCACATCGAGGTCAGGATCGAGGATCCCGACTGCTTTGCGATCGCCGACATCGGCCAGTTCGAGACCGCGCTGCTCAATCTCGCGGTCAACGCCCGCGATGCCATGAGCGGCGAAGGCCGGCTGACGATCGGCGTCCGGAAAGTCAAGAATATCCCTGCCCTGCGCGCCCAGGCCTCGCGCAGCGGCGATTTCGTCACGGTCTCGATCCAGGACACCGGCACCGGCATCTCGCCGGAAAATCTCGACGCGATCTTCGAACCGTTCTTCACGACAAAGGAGGTCGGCAAGGGAACGGGTCTCGGATTGAGCCAGGCCTTCGGCTTCGTCAAGCAATCCGACGGCGACATCGAGGTCACCTCCACGCCCGGGCACGGCGCGACATTCACCATCTATCTGCCGCAAGCGATGCGCCCGGCGGACGCCAAGGTCGCCGCCAGCGCGGGCACCGAGCAGGCTTCGATCGGCCGCGGCTATCGCGTCCTCGTGGTGGAGGATAACGATGATGTCGGCCAGTTCTCCACCGAGCTGCTCGAGGATCTCGGCTATTCGGTCAAGCGCGCGGCCAATGCCAATGCCGCGCTCTCGATCCTCTCGGAGAACGAGTTCGCCGCCGACCTGGTGTTCTCCGACGTGATCATGCCGGGCATGAACGGCGTCGAGCTCGCCGGCATCATCCGCGACCGCTTTCCCGGTCTGCCGGTGGTGCTGACCAGCGGCTACAGCAACGTGCTCGCCGAGAATGCGCATAGCGGCTTCGAGCTGATCCAGAAACCCTATTCGGTCGAGGCGCTGTCACGGACGCTCCGAAAGGCGATCGCCGAACAGCGGGCGACCGCTTCCAAGCCCTGATCCTGTCGCCCGCCGCGCCCTACTGGATCACGACATGCGCGACGCCGAGCTGAAGGATGCCGAGCGCGCGGGCCGCCGTGGTCGAAACATCGATGATCCGCCCACGAACGAACGGGCCGCGGTCATTGACGCGGCACCGGATCGATTTTCCCAGATAAGAGACGGTGATCATGCTGCCGAATGGCCGCTTGCGATGCGCGCAGGTCATCTCGCCACTCTTGCCGATGCCACGATAATAGGACGCAAGGCCACTCTCTGCGTTTGCCATGCATGAGGCAAACAGCAGCATGGCCGCGGACGTTGCTGCGGTTTTCATTGATCGCCTGCCGGTCGAGCCCCGCAAGGGAACGCGGTTCCACGGTTTCGGTTCCGCGCCTTTGCGTCGGCGGGTCGATTTTCAGGAACTTTTTGACGGAAAGCGTCAGGCGGTCGCGGCGGGATCGATCAGGGCAAGGCCGAGCTCGGGCCGCTTCCGACGGCGAAGCCTGGCGGGAGCTTCCGTGACCACAACCTCCAGCGTCGGACGGACGATGCCGGCAAGCAGATGGCCGCCGCGGGTCGACCCGTCCGACAGTCCGAGCACGATGTGCGTGTGCAGGCTGGCCTTGCCGTCGTCGCCGGTCGCGATATCGCCGACCGCGCACAGCACTTCACATTGCTCATTGATCTCGATCTTGCGGTAGCTCTTCGACGCGAAATCGAACCAGCCGACGGTTGCCCGCTCGAACGCGCCGATCGCAGTGAGCGACGCCGCCGTCACCTTCGCATCATTGGCGAACTTCGTCAGCGCGCCGAACGCTTCCTCGCCGCTATCGAGCACGACGACGTGAACCTGCGCGCTGGGCGCATCGGACACGAGCTTGCTTTTCATGGACCGCCTCGCCTCTCAAGAGCCTCCACTCTCAATCGGAGACGGCGACGATTGTTCCTGACGGAGGGGATCGGCAGCCGCTCAGGCGGCGACGCTATCGGCCGCGAGCAGCGTCCGCAGGTCCCGCGCAGGAACCGGCCTGCTGAACAAATAGCCCTGCATCTGCGTGCAGCCGAGCATCTGCACGGTGTCGCGCTGCTGGTCGGTCTCGACGCCCTCGGCGGTGGTGATCATGTTGCGGTCGGCTGCGATCGAGACCACGGCGCGGATGATCGAGGCCGAGCCGCTGTTGCGGGTCACTTCCTTGACGAAGCTGCGGTCGATCTTGATCTTGTCGAACGGGAAGCGTTGCAGGTACTGCAGCGACGAGTATCCGGTGCCGAAATCGTCGAGCGCGATGTGGACACCGAGCGCGCGGAGCTGGCCGAGCGTGACCAGCGCCGCATCGTCGTCGGCGATCAGCACCGCCTCGGTGATCTCGAGCTCGAGCCGGCGCGGATCGAGCCCGCTCTCGGCAAGCGCATTCGCAACCTTCAGCGCCAGCGTCTCCGACGTGAACTGGATCGGCGAGACGTTGACCGCGACGCGCACATGCGCCGGCCAGGCTGCCGCCTCGGTGCAGGCGGTGCGCAGCACCCACTGCCCGATCTCCTCGATCAGCCCGGTCTCCTCGGCAACCGGTATGAACTCCGCCGGTGAGATCATGCCGCGCATGGGGTGCCGCCAGCGCAGCAACGCTTCGCAGCCGGTCACCTCGTCGCTGCGCAAGTCGACCAGCGGCTGGTAGTGCAGCTCGAAGCCGCCCTCGGCCAGGGCGGTGCGTAAATCGGCCTCCAGCGCGCGGCGCAGATTGGCCTGCGCTTCCATCGCCGGATCGAAGAAGCGATAGGTCCTGCGGCCCGCCGCCTTGGCGGCGTACATCGCAAGGTCGGCACATTTGAGCAGGCGGAACAGGTCGGAGCCGTGACGCGGAGCGATCGCAATGCCGATGCTGGCGTCGCTCGACAAATGATGGCCAAGGCAGTCGAACGGCGTGCGCAGCGACTGATAGATGCGCGCGACCAGGTCGCCGACGTCGTCGTCCGAGGTGATATCGTGCTGAACGATCGCGAACTCGTCGCCGCCGAGCCGCGCGATGAAGTCGTTCGACCCGATCGACAGACGCAGCTTCTCGGCGACGTGCCGCAGGAACTCATCGCCGATCAGATGGCCCAGCGTGTCGTTGATCCGCTTGAACTCGTCGATATCGATGTAATGGATGGCGAACTCGCGCGTGGCGGCCTCGAGCAGCAGCCCTTCCGCGTGGCGCTGAAACAGCGTCCGGTTCGGCAGATTGGTCAGCGCATCGTAATGCGCGAGATACTCGATCCGCGCCTGCGCACGCCGTCCGTCGGTGACGTCCTCGAGCGTGGTGGCCCAGCCGCCGTCGGGTGCACGCTTGTAGATCAGGCGGATGCTGCGACCGTCCGGCGTCATGATCACGGAGTCCCGGACCTCGTCACCCCTGGGATTGGTGAAGCGGGCGCAGTACTCATCGACGTCGCCGACGAACGAGCCGATCGCCTGGCGATGCAGGATCAGGTCGCGCAGATGGCAGCCCGGCCTGGCGACATCAGGCGAAAGGCCGAACATGTCGATATATTGCTGGTTGCAGATCACGAGCCGCGCCGAGGCATCGAACAACAGCAGCCCCTGCGTCATGGTGTTGATCGCGGTGTCGAGGTGCTGGCTCTTCTCGGATAGCCGGCGGCTTGCCGCATCGTGCTGCCGCTGCAGCTGGCGGACGATCAGAAAGACCGCGAAGCTGATGATCAGGACCGCCAGCACGGCTGCGCAAAACTGCAGCTTGGTCTGGGCGCGCCAGTCCTCCAGCGCGCTCGATGTTTTCGTGGTAGCGAGGATCAGGATCGGAAAGTGCGACAGCGATCTGACCGCACCGACGTTCTCCTCGCCTAAAGCGCCAATAAAGCGTCCGGACGTGTTGCCGCCAAAGCTGATGACCTTTTGGAACACCGGCAGGTTGATGATGTTGCGGCCGATCACGCTGGCATCCTGCGGATAGCGTGCGATGATCGTGCCGTCGCGGTGGATCATCGAAATCACGGTGTCGCCACTCAGCGCCAGCGAGGCCACGAAATCCTCGAAATGGCTCGGCTCGACGCCGCGGCTCGCGAACCCGATGATCTCGCCGTTGCGTCCCGTGATCTTGCGCGCAAAGATCGTGGTCCAGTTGCCGCTCACCTTGCTCATTGCAGGCTCGACGATGACAGGCGAGGTCGGCCGCCCCGAAGTGAACTCCCGGAAATAGCGCCGGTCAGCGACGCTGATGTCGGGCACCGGCCACATCTCGGATGAGTTGATCAGCCACCCCTTGGCGTTGAACAGATTGAGCCCACCGACATGCGGCAGCGCCGCCAGCCGCGTGCGCAGCATCTCGTGCGCGCTCAAGAGCGACATGTTCTTTTCGAACTGATCGGCGGTCTCGACCTGCTCGGCCCGCAGATAATTCACGATGTCGTCGTGGACATGCTGGAGATCTGTAAGCTGCTGGTCGAAATGCCGCGACAGCAGCAGCGCGGTGTTGTTGAGCTCGCGCTCTGACATCTCCAGCGCGCGCTCGCGAAACTGCAGCGCGAGATAGCCAGTGCCAAGCGTGATCGCGAGCACCAGCAGCGCGGCACTCAGGACGAGCCACTGGATGGCGCCCATCCTGCTGGCGCGCACACCCTTGATCGACAGCCGCCGGTATTCCGGCACGCCGCCCGTTGAGACAACCGACATTTTCCTGCCCCTGTGGGCGCCCTTGTATGGGAACACAACCCAAGGGGTGGTTAGGAAAATCAGTTATCGGACGGTTAAGGCCCGCGTGGACTCGCGCGCGATCGGCCCCGCGGCCGCTGCATGCTCACGAGCTGCAGCAAGCCGAGCCCCCGGGCGGCGCGGCCTGAGGCTGAGGGGAGCAACACGCGCTCTGTTTGCCTTCTTGCTTCTCGTGCGCGATACGCGCGGTCCGCTCGCCGGTGCCGTCGCCATAGACGATGCTTTCACCGGTCGTATGGAACGTCTCCCAGGCGATCCCCGCGGGATCGTCAATCCACGACTTCTCCGACTTGGCATAGCAGCACACAGTCTGGCCCTGCTCGATGACCTCGCCGCCGGCCTTGCGCAGCCGTCCGTACACCTCGCCGAGCTCTTCGGCGCTCTCGACCTGAATGCCGAGATGGTCGAGGCCCGGTTCGCGGCCGCGGCTCGATACCGCGAAGTTGACGCGGGGATCATCGAGCATCCATTTGGCATAGTCGGATTTCACGACCGTCGGCTCGGCCCCGAACAGCGCCGAGTAGAAGCCGACCGATTGCGGGATATCCTTTACCGCGACGTGAACATGCATGCGCTTCATGGGGCAGTCCTTTCAGGGCGGCGAGGCTGGATGGATATTCCATCCCAAGCATGCTCAGATATCAACAGCGTTACAACAGGGGTTCTGCTGCGGAATGGATGCGCTGACGCTGTTCGGGTTATTCGCCGTGACCATGATGCTCGTCTGCTATGCGGCCGAAGATCGCAGCCCCTGGTTCATCCTGGCCTTCGCTGTCTCCTGCGCGCTCGGCTCGGCCTACGGTTTCCTGCAGGGCGCCTGGCCGTTCGGCCTCGTCGAAGCGATCTGGACCATCGTCGCGGCGCGCCGATGGCTGCTGCGCCGAACCGCAGACAGCGCGTAACGTTATAGTATCCACGGCCAATCTGTCGCGGACCCGAACTTGAACGCGCGCGGGCACGGCGCTAAGTAGGCCCCATGGACGCTTCGCGCACCATGATTCAGTCTTCTCCTCACGCAACGGGATCGCGCCGCTGGCGCAGCCTGCTTGCGGGACTGATTTCGCTCGCGCTGGTGCTGTCGTTCTTCCATGGCTGGACCTCCGATGGCGATGCCGACGCGGCTCCCGGCTTCTCGATCGCGCAGTCGATCAACGACGCCAGCGCCAGCGGCAAGGCCCCGGCGCACCCCGCCTCGCCTCACGGCGACCATTGCCTGACGCACGTCGCGTCCGTGGCTCCGCAGGAGACCGCGTTCCCGATCGCCTATGCGCCGCATAGCTATGGCCACAGCAGCACTGAGCTGCCCGCTTCGGCCGATCGCCTCTCTCCCTTCAAGCCACCCCGCGCCTGATCCGGTCGACATAACCGGCCGTGCGCCGCCGCCATTCGGCAGCGCACGCTTCCGCACAGATCGATGTCGCGACAGCGCAGGGCCATAGGCCTGCGCTGCGGAGAGGCGCATATGAAACGGGTTGTTCTATTTTTCGCCGGCATGGCCGCCGGCATTGCACTGGTCGTTGCGGCGGCGGGATGGATCGGCTGGCCGGTCAGGTTCCCGGCCGCGACGCAGGAGATTGCGACGACAGACACAAAGACCGAGGCCCGGCACGAGGCCCCCGGACATATCGAGCTGAGCGAAGACCAGGTTCGCGAAGCCGGCATCACCTTCGCGCAAGCCAGCGGCGGCATGCTGAAGCGGCATTTCCTCGCGCCGGGATCGCTGATCCCCGATGCGGATCACATCGGCCGGGTCTCGGTGCGCGTGCTTGCGACGGTCACGGAACTGCGCAAGCGCCTCGGCGACGTCGTCGAGAAGGGCGAGATCGTCGCCGCGATCGAAAGCCGTGAGGTGGCCGACGCGAAGAGCGAATACCTCGCCGCGCGGCTCACCAACGATCTGCAGCAGACCCTCTACGCGCGGCAGAAGACGCTGGTCGAGACCCGCATTGTGTCGGAAAACGAGTTCCTGCGGACGCGGCTGACCGCGAACGACGCCCAGATCAAGCTCGATGGCGCCCGGCAGAAGCTGTTTGCGCTTGGCCTCTCGGAGAGCGAGATCGCCGATCTGCCGAACCAGCCCCCGGAGAGCCTGCGGACGCAGTTCTTGCGCGCGCCGATCAGCGGCCGGGTGTCCGAACGGCGCGTCGATCTCGGCGGATTGATCGGGCGCGAGGGCCAGGAGAGCGAGCTCTATGTCATCGTCAATCTCGATGACATCTGGGTCGACCTCGCGGTCTCCCCCGAAGACATCGGCGCGGTCCGCGAAGGCGTTTCGGTGAAGATCCGCGCCATCGGCACCGAGGATGAAGCCAATGCCGGCGTGATCTTCGTCAGCCCTCTGCTCGACCGCGAGACCCGCAACGCGCGCGTGATCGCGACCATGCCCAACAAGGACCACCGCTGGAAGCCGGGCACCTTCGTCACCGCGGAAGTCCCGCTGTCAGGTGCGCCGTCGACCGTGATCGTCTCGAAGAAGGCGCTCCAGACCATCAAGGGAACGCCGACCGTGTTCGTGCGCGATGCCGACGGCTTCGAGGCGAGATCGGTGCGCACCGGCCGCGAGGACGACGACGACATCGAGATCGTCGCCGGCCTCGCAGCCGGCGAGACCATCGCGGTGCAGAACACCTTCACGCTGAAGGCGGAGTTCGAGAAGGACGAGGCGGAGCACGACCATGATTGAGCGCATCATTGGTCTTGCGATCCAGCGGCGCTGGGTGGTCGTCACATTGGCGGCGATCCTGATGTTCCTCGGCGGCCTTGCGCTGACCAGGTTGCCGATCGACGCGGTGCCCGACATCACCAACAAGCAGGTCCAGATCAACACCGTGGCACCGGCGCTGTCGCCGGCCGAAATCGAGAAGCAGATCACCTTCCCGATCGAAACGGCGCTGGCCGGCGCGCCGGGGCTCGAGAGCACGCGCTCGCTCTCCCGCAACGGCTTCTCGCAGATCACGGCGGTGTTCAGCGAGGCCAGCGACATCTATTTCGCTCGCCAGCAGGTCGGCGAGCGCCTGACCGAGGTCCGCGCGCGCCTGCCGCAAGGCATCGAGCCGCGGATCGGCCCGACCTCGACCGGCCTTGGCGAGATCTATATGTGGACCGTCCATTATTCCGGGCAGAAGGTGCAGGCCGACGGCGCGCCGGGCCTGCAAAGCGACGGCCGCTTCCTGACGGCGGACGGCCAGATGCTGCAGAGCGAGCTCGAGAAAGACGCCTATCTGCGCACCGTGCAGGACTGGATCATCAAGCCGCAGATCAAGATGGTGCCTGGTGTCGCCGGCGTCGATACGATCGGCGGATACCTCAAGCAGTATCAGGTCCACCCCGATGCGGCGAAGCTGATCGCGCTCGGCCTCACCTTCGCCGACGTCGCCAAAGCGATCGAGACCAACAATGTCAGCCGCGGCGCGCGCTACATCGAGCGCAACGGCGAAGGGTTCGTGGTGCGGTCCGGCGGCCGGCTCGAGAACATCGAGGAGCTCGGCGCCGTCGTCGTCACCACCCGCGGCGGCGTCCCGGTCCGGATCCGCGACCTCGCGGCGCTTTCGATCGGCGGCGAGACGCGCACCGGCAGCGCCAGCGAGAACGGCCGCGAGGTCGTGGTCGGCACGGCACTGATGCTGATCGGCGCCAACAGCCGCACGGTGTCGGCCGCCGTCGACGCCAAACTGCGGACAATCATGCCGTCGTTGCCGGCCGGCATCGAGGTCAAGACCGTGCTGGATCGCACCCAGCTGGTCGATGCAACGATCGGCACCGTGGCGCGCAACCTCAGTGAAGGCGCACTGCTCGTGATCGCCGTGCTGTTCGTGCTGCTCGGCAATTTCCGCGCGGCATTGATCACGGCGCTGGTGATCCCGGTCGCCATGTTTATGACGGCGATCGGCATGTGGCAGGGCCGCATCAGCGCCAATCTGATGAGCCTCGGCGCGCTGGATTTCGGCCTGATCGTCGACGGCGCCGTGATCATCACCGAGAACAGCCTGCGTCACCTCGCCGAGAAGCAGCAAGCGCTTGGCCGCGTGCTGACGCGCGACGAACGGCTGGCGACGGTGCGGGCGTCCGCTGTTGAAATGGTCCAGCCGAGCCTCTATGGCCAGGCCATCATCCTCCTGGTCTATGTGCCGCTCCTGACCTTCACTGGCGTCGAAGGCAAGATGTTCGAGCCGATGGCGCTGACCGTGATCCTAGCGCTCGCGGCCGCCTTCCTGCTGTCGCTGACACTGGTTCCGGCGCTGATCGCGATCGGCATCACCGGTCGCGTGCAGGAGCAGGAAAACCGACTCGTTGCGGCGCTGAAGCGCTGCTACAGCCCGCTGCTCCGGCGCGCGGTTGCAACACCTTTGCCGGTCATCGCGGTGGCGGTCGTGCTGTTCGCCACCGCCCTGTTCGGGTTCTTCCGCCTCGGCCAGGAGTTCATCCCCTCGCTCGACGAGAAAAACATCGCCATGCACGCGCTCAGGATTCCGAGCACGGCGCTGTCGCAGTCGCAGGCGATGCAGCTGTCGGTCGAGAAGGCCGTCAGCCGCTTTCCGCAGGTGTCTTTCGTCTTCTCCAAGACCGGCACCGCGGAGGTGGCGAGCGATCCGATGCCGCCGAACGCGTCCGACACCTTCATCATCTTGAAGCCGCGCGAGCAGTGGCCGGATCCATCGCTGACCAAGGAGCAACTGATCGAGGAGATCTCGAAGGCGGTCGGCCGGCTGCCCGGCAACGTCTACGAATTCACCCAGCCGATCCAGATGCGCTTCAACGAACTGCTCGCCGGCGTTCGCGGCGACATCGCGGTCAAGGTTTTCGGTGACGAGTTCGGGCCGATGCAGAAAGCCGCCAACCAGATTGCTGCCGCGCTACGCAGCGTGCGCGGCGCGACCGACGTCAAGGTCGAACAGGCCGGCGGCCTGCCCGTGCTCGAGATCAAGGTCGACAAGGCGGCGATCTCCCGGCGCGGCCTCAGCGTCTCGGCCGTGCAGGACGTGATCGGCGCCGCAGTCGGCGGCCAGGATGCCGGCGTCGTCTACGAGGGCGATCGCAGCTTCGACATCGTGGTGCGATTGCCGGAAAGCGTGCGCTCCGATCTCGAGGCGCTGAGCAATTTGCCGGTCGCGTTGCCGAAGGCGACGCCGAGTTCGCCGGTACAGAGCCTGCCGCTCAACCGCGTCGCCCAGTTCTCCTTCACCGAGGGGCCGAACCAGATCAGCCGCGAGAACGGCAAGCGCCGCATCGTGGTGACAACCAACGTTCGCGGCCGCGATCTCGGCTCGGTGGTCGAGGAAGCCCAGGCAAAAGTCGCGCAATCGGTGCAGTTGCCGCCGGGCTATTGGATGACCTGGGGCGGCCAATCCGAGAATCTTGCCGCGGCGCGCCAGCGCCTGGCCGTCGTGGTGCCGGCGTGTTTTGCGATGATCTTCCTGTTGCTGCTGGCAGCGATGGGCTCGGCCCGCGATGCCCTGCTGGTGTTCAGCGCGGTGCCGCTTGCGCTCACCGGCGGTATCGCCGCACTTTGGCTGCGCGGCATGCCGTTCTCGATCTCGGCGGCGGTCGGCTTCATCGCGCTGTCGGGCGTTGCGGTGCTGAACGGGCTCGTGATGCTGAGCTTCGTCCGGCAGTTGCGCGAGCGCGGCGTGCCGATGCGGGAAGCCATCGAGCAAGGCGCCCTCACCCGCTTCCGCCCCGTGGTGATGACCGCGTTGGTGGCCTCACTCGGCTTCGTGCCGATGGCGTTCGCCACCGGCACCGGAGCCGAGGTGCAGAAGCCGCTCGCCACCGTCGTAATCGGCGGCCTGATCAGCGCGACCCTGCTGACGCTTGCCGTGCTGCCGGCGCTCTATGCTCGGTACGGGCATGCCGGCAGCGCTGCGCGCAATGAGAGAACCGCGATTCAACCTGCGGAATGAAAGTGTGTTGATCGGCATTCCGCCGGAAAAATCCGACCGTTACAGCGCCGAACAAGCGCTGTAACATTTCTGTCATATAGCAAAACTAAACGAAGACTGCGGCGGGCTGCCGCGGGGCTTCATCAGGGGGAATAACACCATGCGTCGTGCCATTACCTTACTGTCCGCGAGCATGATCGCGCTTTCGGCGGGCGCCGCCTCGGCGCAGAACGCCAAGCCCCGCAACCTCATCCTGTTCGTCCCCGACGGCCTGCGCGGCGGCATCGTGACGCCGGAGACGGCACCGGCCATGGCCGAGATCCGCGACAAGGGCGTCAACTTCAAGAATTCGCACTCGCTGTTTCCGACCTTCACGATGGCGAACGGCTCGGCGCTGTCGACCGGCCACTACCTCGGCGACACCGGCACCTTCTCCAACACGATCTATACCGGCTACACCTCGGCGCCGGCAGGCGACACCGTGGTCCCCTTCATCGAGAACGACGCGGTGCTTGCCGATGTCGACGATCACTTCAATGGCGACTACCTCAACGAGGAGACGCTGCTGAAGATGGCCCGCGGCCAGGGTTTCAGCACCGCCGCCATCGGCAAGGTCGGCCCGACCCTGCTGTTCGACCACACCGATCGCGGCAAGAACACGATCGTGATCGACGATTCGACCGGCGGCAAAACCGGCGTGCCGCTGTCAGACGAGATGAAGGAGGCTCTGACCAAGGCGGGTCTTCCGCTCGCCACCCCGAGCCGCGGCGACAACGCCAAGGCCGGCGATGCCAAGACGCCCGGCACCACGGTCGCCAACGTGGCGCAGCAGGCCTACATGGCCGACGTCGCGACCAAGGTCGTGCTGCCGATGTTCAAGGCGCGCAACAAGCCGTTCGTGCTGGTGTTCTGGTCGCGCGATCCGGACGGCAGCCAGCACAACACCGGCGACAGCCTCAACACCATCACCCCCGGCATCAACGGCCCGACCTCGATGGCCGGCATCAGGAACGCCGACAACAACCTTGCGCAGTTGCGCAAGGCGCTCGACGAGCTCGGGCTTTCCGCCGACACCAACATCATGATCTCCTCCGACCACGGCTTCTCGACGATCTCGAAGGAGAGCAAGACCAGCCCCTCGGCCAAGATCGCCTATAGCGACACGCCGAAGGATTTCCTGCCGATGGGCTTTCTGGCGATCGACCTCGCCAAGGCGCTGGACCTGCCGCTGTTCGACCCCAACGACAAGAACGCGAAGGTCGCCGACAACGCCCACCCGAAGGCCGGCAACGGCGTGCTCGGCCAGGATCCGGCCAAGCCTGACGTCGTGATCGCGACCAATGGCGGCTCGGATCTGATCTATCTGCCGAACCACGACAAGAAGCTCGCCGATCGCGTCATCAAGGCGCTGCTCGAGCAGGACTATGTCAGCGGCCTGTTTGTCGACGACAAGCTCGGCACCTTCCCCGGCACGCTGCCTATGTCGAACCTCAATCTGAAGGGCAAGGCGGTGACGCCGAACCCATCGATCGTGGTCAATTTCCGCTCCTGGTCGAGCGGTTGCGAAATCCCGACCAACTGCTCGGTGCAGGTCGCCGACACCGTGCTGCGCCAGGGCCAGGGCATGCATGGCAGCTTCAGCCGCGGCGACACCTTCAACTTCACCGCGGCGATCGGCCCCGACTTCAAGGCGGGCTATGTCGATCCGCTGCCGGTCAGCAACGCCGATGTCGGCATGACCGCCGCCCAGCTGCTCGGCCTGCGCGCGCCGAACAATGGCGGCCTGATCGGCCGGGTGATGTCGGAGGCGCTGCCGAACGGCATCGTGCCGAAGATGGCCGAGGGCACCATCATGTCGAAGAAGCCGTCGGCCAACGGCCTGCGCACCGTGCTGAAATTCCAGCGCGTGCTCTCGACCCGCTATTTCGACGTCGCCGGGTTTCCGGGACGGACGCTCGGGCTCGAGGAAACCGGCGGCAGACAGAAAACGGCGGGGAAGTGATCCCCGCCGCTCTCGTCGAATTCCAGTCACGCGGGATGATGGCTTACATCATCCCGATGTCGAACACGTTGGGGAGCTGCGCCGCGAGCGGCAGCGCAGTCGCGCCGACCAGCGTCGCCACCATCGCCGCCAGCGCGCGGCCGGTGCGGCGCTGACCGCGCATCTGGCCCGCGATCCACTCCAGGACCTTGGTGTCCATCTTGGCGCCCTGCCCCGGCGCCCAGCGATCGATCTCGGTGTCGGGCGACAGCGCCACCGTGCGCGGCGGCACCGGCAGGCCGGACTCGGAGGCGGCATGATGGGCGATCGCCTTGGCGAGCAGATCGTCGAACCGGCCGCCATCGCTGCGCTCGGCAGCGGCCTCGTTGATCGCGAACAGCGCCTCGATCTCGGCCCGGCTGACCGGCTGATGCTCGACCGCGGCTGCCGTCAGGATGCGCGCGCACCAGGCAGCGTCATCGGCATCGAGCGACCGGGAGAAATGGATGCGACCCTTGGTGGTCGGGCCTTCGCCGGTGATCACGCCGTCGCGCACAATGGTGAGCGCATGGGCGGCAGTCTTACGGCAGGACGGATGCAACGCACCGCTGAGAGGCTCAGCGGTCTTGGTACTTGGGGTAGACATTGTGGGAGCTTTCAATTCCTATCTCAGGCCAGCTTTTCCATGCGGGCGTAAACGAGTGGTTAATGATTCGGAACTTGCGTTCCGAGATTTTTAGATGGTTGCTATTTGGTCGCTTTAGAAGCTGTCACGGTTCAGTCCTATAGCAGCCGGGGCGGGCGTGATGACGGCGATAAGCGGCTTTATCTGGGCATTTCCGGGCTTTTGTGCCGCAGCTGATATTTCTGCCGCAGGGACCGGGATCAAAACAAGTTGCTTGGAATTCCTTGCTGACGGAGAAATTTCTCTCTTTTGTTTCAACCCGTTCACTTAAGCCGTTTCGCGTCCTATACTGGAACAGACAGCCTCGAACACAATTTCAATAGCAACTTCAACAAGATGAGGTAGAACCATGCCCCTCCCGATCGGCGCAACCGCCCCCGACTTCGAAGCCCAGACCACCGAGGGAAAAATTAAATTCCACGATTGGATCGGAAATAGCTGGGCCTTGCTGTTCTCGCACCCCAAGGACTTCACCCCGGTCTGCACCACCGAGCTCGGTGCGCTCGCCAAGCTGAAGTCCGAATTCGACAAGCGCGGCGTCAAGCTGATGGGCTTGTCGGTCGACCCGGTGGACCGTCACGCCAAATGGTCCGAGGACATCAGGGAAACCCAGGGCGCGGCGCCGAACTATCCGATGATCGGCGACACCGACTTCAACGTCTCCAAGCTCTACGAAATGCTGCCGGCCTCGACCTCCGGCGATCCCCTCACCCGCACGCCGGCCGACAACCAGACCGTCCGCAACGTGTTCGTGATCGGACCGGACAAGAAGATCAAGCTGGTGATGGTCTATCCGATGACCACCGGCCGGAATTTCCAGGAGATCCTGCGCTCGATCGACTCGCTGCAGATGACCGCCAAGCACCGCGTCGCCACGCCTGCCGACTGGAAGCAGGGGGAGGACGTGATCATCGCCGGCTCGGTCAGCGACGACGAGGCCAAGACGATCTATCCGCAGGGCTGGAAGGCGCCGAAGCCTTACATCCGCATCGTGCCGCAGCCGAAGTAACGGCAGCCTCGCTGCGTCCGGATGACCCGCCTACGGCCGATCATCGTCTGGTTTCGCGACGATCTGCGGCTGTCGGATCACCCGGCGTTGCATGAGGCGGCGGCAAGCGGCGCGCCGGTCGTCGGCCTCTATGTGCGCGACGAAGAGAGCCGTGCATTGATGCCGCCGTCCGTACGTCGGCTCGGGGGTGCGACGCGCTGGTGGCTGGCGCAGTCGTTGCGCGCACTTGGCAAGAGCCTCACCATGGCAGGCGGATCGCTGGTGCTGCGCACCGGACCGGCCGCGTCGATGATCGCCACGGCGGCGCGCGAAATCGGCGCACGCGCCGTATTCTGGAACGACATCGCACATGCGCCGCATCGGGCCGTTGCCAGAGACGTCGAAGCCGCGCTCGCAAGTGACAGCATCGACTCGCAAATTTTCCGCGGCGATTTGCTCGTCGAACCGAAGGCGATCCGCAACAAGGACAACCGGACCTTGCGCGTGTTCACGCCGTTCTGGCGGCGCGTCCAAGGCCTCGGCGATCCTCCAAAGCCGTTGCCGGCGCCGAAGAGGCTCACATCCATCGGCGGCATCGCGAGCGACGCCCTCGATGATTGGAAGCTCGAGCCCGACAGCCCGGATTGGGCCGGCGGCTTGCGCGAGACCTGGACACCGGGTGAAGCCGCGGCGCAGGCGCGGCTGAAGCGCTTCCTCGATGAGGGGATCAGCGGTTACACCGGGGACCGCGACCGGCCCGATCGCGACGGCACCTCGCACCTGTCGCCGCATCTGCGTTTCGGCGAGATCAGCCCGCGGCAGGTCTGGCATGCGGCACGCTTCGCCGTCGCGGAAGACTCGCGCCTTGCCGGCGACATCGACAAGTTCCTCAGCGAGCTCGGCTGGCGCGAATTCTGCCGTCACCTGCTGTTCGACGTTCCCGACATGGCGGATCGGAACTTGCAGGATCAGTTCGATGCCTTTCCGTGGAAGCGCAACGCTCTTGCCTTGAAGGCATGGCAGCGCGGACTCACCGGCTATCCGATCGTCGATGCCGGCATGCGCGAGCTCTGGCACAGCGGCGTGATGCACAACCGGGTGCGCATGGTAGTCGCCTCGTTCCTCGTCAAGCACCTCTTGATCGACTGGCGCACAGGCGAACAATGGTTCTGGGATACCCTGGTCGATGCCGATGCCGGCTCCAATCCCGCCAATTGGCAATGGGTAGCGGGCTGCGGCGCCGATGCCGCGCCCTATTTCCGCGTCTTCAATCCGGTCCTGCAGGGCAAGAAATTCGATCCCGAAGGCGGCTATGTCAGGCGCTGGGTGCCGGAGCTCGCGCGCCTGCCGAACGACCTGATCCATCACCCCTGGACCGCGACGCCGATCGACCTCGCCAGCGCCGGCGTCCGGCTCGGCGAGACCTACCCGCCGCCGATCGTCGATCACAAGCAGGGCCGCGAACGCGCGCTTGCAGCTTACGCGAAAATCCGTCGCAGCGATTAAGCGCGGCGATTGACCAGCAGCACCGCGGCTGCGCAGGCGGCCATGCCGGCGATGGCGACATGATCCAGCCGCTCGTCGAACAGGATGTAGGCCATCAGCGCGGTCACCGCCGGCACCAGATAGAACAGGCTCGCGACCGAGGTCGCGGCATGGTGACGGATCAGCCAGTACAACAGCCCGATCGAGCCGATCGACAGTGCGAACACCAGCCAGGCCAGCGCCAGCACGAACTCGCCGGTCCAATGCACGACATTGGTCTCGAACACGAAGGCGCCGATGCCGAAGAAGATCGTCACCGCGATGTACTGCACCAGATTGCCGGCGCGCCAGTCGATCCGGTTGCAATAACGCCGTTGATAGAGCGTGCCCAAGGTGATGCTGATCAGCGAGACGCCGGAGGCGAGCCAGCCCCACCCCGCCTCGCCCGTCATCGGCCGGTTGTGCAGGATCAATACGACGCCGGCGAGGCCGAGCACCAGCCCGCCCCATTGCAGCGGCGTGACGCGCTCGCCCAGCCAGCGGTTGGCGATAGTCGAGGTCAGGATCGGCTGCAGGCCCGGGATCAAGGCCGACAGCCCCGCCGGTACCGAATGCGCGATCGCAATCGCGGTGCCGCCGAGATAGAAGCCGTGCACCAGGATGCCGGCGACCGCGCTGTGGAAGATGCCTGTCCGGTCCGGCCAATTCGGCCGCGCGATCGCGGCGATGACCGCCATCACCAGCACCACGAACGCCATCCGGATCGCCAGATAGGTCAGCGGCTCCGCATTGTTGATAACGTATTTGGTGCCGATGAATCCGGTGCTCCACAGCACGACAAAGATCGCCGGCGCCAGACGAGCGGCAGTTTCCTCGAAGCTCTTGTTCATTGCAGGCCGTCATTGCCTGAAGACGAGGCTGCCAGCAATCGCGAATTTTGCGTGGGGTGGCCGCGCCCGTTCCGCAAGCACATTGTCGTCCCGCGAAAGCAGGGGCGACAGTGTGGATCAGTCGCAATTCAAGATGGCCAACACGCGGTGTCATCACCCGCGCATGCGGGAGGGCGCGCGGCCCCAGCAGCTTCAGTTCGTCATCTGAGATGATACTTCCTGCCGTTGGTGTTCGGGTCGGTATTGTCGCTGGTCGAGAACATCAAGGCCGGGCCGAAGTAATTCCAGGTGTCCCGGTAGAATACGAATCGGCCGGCCCCCTTGTCGATGATCTCTTCCTGGGCACTGTTCGCAGGGCCGAGAAGCCGGTCGTCTTCGTACAATCGGGCAGTCTCGAGCGTGCCGTCCACGTATTTGACAGGGATGAGATACGCATATCCCTTGTAAAGACGGAAGGCGCCACGCAACAGGTTTCTGTCGATCGGACTCGGAGGAACCAGAAAAAGGAATGCGCTCGACGCCAAGGCAAAGAGCGTCGATCCGATCACGATACGCGTGCTGGCAGATGTCCTCAACGATACTTTTCCCTTGGCTCTTGCTTGCGAAGCTTCCCGTCTTCTGTAGCGCGCGCCTGCAGCGCAGACAACCGACCGGCCCTCGCCACGCCTTGTTGCGAGCCGGATCCGGCTCGCGATATTTCCGCATTGAACGACAATCAGATTGTCGCCGCGCGGCCGGCTGATCGGCCCAGGACGGCCATCAGCACCGTCGCGACGGCGCAGCACGCGAGCGCAACCTCCCAGCCTCCGGTCGCATCATGGGCGAATCCGGCGAGCGGCGGGCCCGCAGCGGCGAGCGAGTAGCCGCGGCACTGCGCCATGCCCGACAGCGCGGCCGCCTGGTGGCTGTGCGAGGTTCGCAGGCTGACGAATGTCAAGCCGAGGATGAAGGCTGCACCCGCCCCGAAGCCGAACAGCGCGACCCACAGCATTGCGAGCGACGGAAGCTGCCACAATCCCAGCAGCGAGACGCAGGTCGCAAGCGACACGGCGATCGCAACCCCGCGCTGGTCCTTCATGCGCCGTACCATCGGCCCGAGGATCAGGCCAGGGACCGCGGTCGCCAATTGCAGCGCACCGTGCAGCGTACCCGCAGTCGCCGCTAGGTAACCTGCCTGCACGAGGATGGCGGGCAGCCATCCGACGATGATGTAGAACACCAGCGAGGTCAGGCCGAGGAAGCCGGTCACCTGCCAGGCGAGCAGCGAGTGCCAGATGCGCCCGCGATGCGGTGACGAGGCCGGCTCGACCGTCGGGGCCGCGTGCGCCCCCAGTTGAGGTGCCCAGGCGATCAGCGCCACCAACGGAAAGATCAGCGTGCTCGCGAGCGAGAGATGCCAGTTCGATCCCGGCAATTGGGCGAGCGGGATGGCCACGACAGATGCGAGCGCCTGGGCCAATGCGGACGTGATCGCGTAAGCGCCGGTCAGGCTGGCGATGCGGGTCGGAAAGTCCCGCTTGAGCAGGCTCGGCAGCAGCACATTTCCGACGGCGATTCCGGCGCCAATGGTGGCGGTTCCGGCGAACAGCGCCCAGACCGGACCGGACGAGCGCAGCGCGATCCCAGCCGCGATGACAAGCAGCGCACCGAATAGCGACCGCTCGATGCCCCATTTGCGCCCGAGCACAGCTGCAACCGGTGAAATCGCCGCGAATGCCAGCAAGGGCAGCGTCGTCAGGATCCCGGCCTCCGCCGCGCTGATCCCGCTGGTCTCACCGATCATGCCGAGCATCGGCGCGACGCTGGTAATGGGCGCGCGGAGCGTCGAAGCGATCAGCAGGACCCCCGTCAACAACAGCCCCTGCCCGCCCAGCGTGCGCATCGGCGCAATCATCGTCATCGCATGCTCTCCTGCCCATCTGCATGCGCGAGGCTATCGACTTGGCCGCCGGACGAATTTACATATCTGTTCTATCGATCGCTAAATTCAGTCACGCGACGGGTTTCCAGCTCCGTTATGGGCTTTCAGCTTCGCTATCCTTGGCCGGACCTTGATCCGGATGACGTCGCAGCGGCGGCCATCGCCGTGCGCCTCGACGTCACTGAAAACAAAGTCGAAGCGGCCGAGCACGCGCACCGGAAGGGGCAGCTCGTCTTTGCGCTCGGCGGCGGCGTGATGTGCCGCGTTCCGAACGGGTTGTGGATGGTGCCCCCGCATTGCGGCGTCTGGCTTCCAGGCGGCACGCGCCACACCAATATCGCAACCGCCAATGCGCGGATCTTTTTCGTCTTCATCGAGCCCGGTGCCGCCGACCTGCCCGACCGCTGTTGCACATTGTCGATCTCGCCGTTGCTGCGCGAGCTGATTATCGCGCTTTCCGACCGCTTGCAGCACGACGGCGGCAGCGAGACGCTCGTTGCGCAATTGCTGCTGAGCGAATTGCCGCGCATGCCGCTGCAGCAGCTGCATCTGCCGATCTCGCCCGAGCCACGCTTGCGACGGATCGCGGCAGCGCTCGCCGACGATCCGGCCGATCGCCGCACGATGGCCGAATGGGCCGAACGCGTGGCACTGAGCGAGAGCAGTCTGGCGCGTCTCATCCTGAGAGAAACCGGCCTGACATTCGGGCGCTGGCGCCAGCAACTTCATTTGATCGTCGCATTGCGCGAGCTCTCCGCCGGCGCGAGCGTACAGCAGGTCTCGTCCGCACTCGGCTACGAGTCCGTCACAGCCTTCATCACCATGTTCAAGAAGGCGCTCGGCAAGCCACCGGCGAAATATCTCAGCGATATCATGCAAGGTAGCGGCCCGGCCTTCGCGGCTGGGGGGCGAATTTAGGAACACCGGTCAGCAACGGACGTTTTCGACATATCGGGCGAACGACAGGCGAGCCGCCTGCGCCAGGCAATGCTCGAGGATGCCAGATGCCCTACGCGCTGTTCGATCGCGACAGACAAATCGACAAGGCCTTTCCGACGGAAAAGCAAGCGTGGGAACATGCACTGGTCTCCGGGCTGGTCTTCGATGTTCCGGTCGCGGATGAGGCTCCGGGACAGGTGCTGCCGGCCGGCTATCACATGAAGCAGATTCCCGACGATGGTGAAGTCTGCGAGCCGGCGCCCGAATGGAAATTGCCGAACGAGATTTCGTGATCGGCCGATGGCAGGCGCACCGATTGCGATCGCGACGTCACACGATAAGTAACGCCGAACCAGACCACAATTCAGGATGAGCGCATGGCCGAAACCGGCAAGATTTTTCACGTTCGCTGCGTCGACAACACCTTGCAGCGGGACACCCTCTCGCTCGGGCGCGTCTACGAGGTGACAAGGGATATCGAACGTGACGGCTATTACGAGCTCAGCGGATTGGGTCGCTTCAGCCGGTCCAGATTCGAGGTCGTCGAGCCGGACGACGACCCGGGCGAAGCCCGGCGGACGTCTCGATCAAAATAGACAGGAGAGCGCAATGCCCAGAGGCGACAAGTCGAGCTACACCGACAAGCAGAAGCGGCAGGCCGAGCACATCGAGGAAGGCTACGAGCAGCGCGGCATTTCGAGCCGCGAGGCCGAGCGGCGCGCATGGGCGACCGTCAACAAGGAGACCCACGGCGGCAAGAAGAGCGGCTCCGGCCGCGGCACGCGCGAGGATCATTCGCCGTCGCGCAAGGGCGGCAAGCTCGGCGGCAAGGCGGCCGCAAAACGTCCGGCAGCGGCGCGGTCGCGCTCGGCGAAGAAGGCCGCGCGGACCCGCAAGCGCCGGGCAGCCTGATCCGCACCGGCATCATTTCACCGGCAGGAAGACAATACCGGGCGCTTTGAGGCGGCGCCTCGCAAATGCGTGATCGGGCGCCACGATTGGTTGCCTTCATTTGGGCACCTATCGGGAACAGGCTGTCGGGCCAGGAAGCAAAGGCGGCCACCGCAGGGGGTGCCTGCAATTGACGTATCGGTCCCATAGCAGCTGGCAGGACGTAGATCTGCGCAATCTCGTCAGGGTCATATCGGCCTGCACCCTCGGGCTTTGGGCATTTGCGGCCGGCCTCCTGATCGGGACCTTCCTGCTTTGATGGATCGGTGCGGCACGCGCCGCCTGCCTACCCGCCGCTCAGGTGATGCGCGGCGACGAACAGGACGAGCGCGCTAAGCACCAATGCCGATGTGGCGCCGGCAACGCTACGCGCGAGTTCAGCCTTCGAAAGATTGGATCTGGTTGCCATCGCAGCCTCCCGTTCGCGCGAGCTGAGCCGCAGCCGCTCCGGCGGCCAAGGTCGCTCATGGAGACATTCGCATTACCAGGATGAACGCATCATGAGCGAAACGAACCGCCGGTGCCTCGGTTCCAAAAATCTACCCAGTGGATCGCTTTCGGAACCCGGGCGTTGACGGCAAGCGGGCCGAGCCGCGCTGGAATGGGAATCGGAGATGCCATGGTGATCCGCTGGGGGCGGCTTCAACCGGCGATTTGGGCGACCGTCATCCTGCTCGTGATTATCACGGCAGCCGACGCCGAGGGCGGCAAGGCGAGCAAGCCATCCGAGTTCATTCTGCTCGCCCAGATCGCGCTCCTGATCACGGTCGGGCGCGGCCTCGGCGAATTGATGCAGCGGATCGGCCAGCCCTCCGTGATCGGCGAACTGCTCGGCGGCCTGTTGCTCGGACCATCGCTGTTTGGCTGGCTGTGGCCGTCGGCGCATAGCGTGATCTTTCCGCCGTCCGGCGAGCAGAAGGCGCTGATCGACGGCATAGCGCAGTTCGGCATCCTGCTCCTGTTGCTGCTGACGGGCATGGACACCGACCTCAAGCTGGTGCGCAAGGTCGGCCGCGCCGCGACCACGATCTCGGTGGCGGGCATCGCGGTGCCGTTTGTCTGCGGCTTCGTGCTCGGCGAATTCCTCCCCGACGGCCTGCTGCCGCATCCCGAAGCGCGGCTGATCGCATCGCTGTTTCTCGGCACGGCGCTGTCGATCTCCTCGGTGAAGATCGTGGCCGTCGTGGTGCGCGAGATGAACTTCATGCGCCGCAATGTCGGCCAGATCATCGTCGCCAGCGCGATCATCGACGACACCCTCGGCTGGATCATCATCGCCGTCATCTTCAGCCTCGCCTCGCGCGGCAGCCTCGACATCCTCTCGGTCGCGCAGGCGCTGTTCGGCACACTGGCGTTCCTTGCGATCAGCTTCACGATCGGCCGGCGGCTGGTGTTCCGGCTGATCCGCTGGGCCAACGACCATCTGGTCTCTTCGGCAGCGGTGATCACCGTGATCCTATTGTTGATGAGCGGGATGGCGATGATCACGCACCTGATCGGCGTGCACACCGTGCTCGGCGCCTTCACCGCCGGCGTGCTGGTCGGGGAATCCCCGATCCTGACCCGGCAGATCGACGAGCGGCTGCGCGGACTGATCTCGAGCCTGTTCATGCCGGTTTTCTTCGGGCTCGCCGGCCTCAGCGCCGACCTCACGGTGCTGAAGGACCCGTCGGTGCTGGGGCTGACCGCGGCGCTGGTCCTGATCGCGAGCATCGGCAAGTTCGGCGGCGCCTTTGTCGGCGGTGCGCTGGGCGGGCTGACCCGGCAGGAATCCTATGCGCTGGCGAGCGGCATGAATGCGCGTGGCTCGACCGAGGTGATCATCGCCACCATCGGCCTGTCGATGGGGGTGCTGAGCCAGACCATGTTCTCGATGATCGTGACCATGGCGATCCTGACCACGATGGCGATGCCGCCGATGCTGCGCAGCGCGCTGGCGCGGCTGCCGCTCGGCAAGGACGAAAAGGAGCGGTTGGAGCGCGAGGAATATGAGCAGCGCGGCTTCGTCGCCAATCTCGAGCGGCTGCTGCTCGCGGTCGACGAGAGCAGCAATGCGACATTCGCCGCGCATCTCGCCGGCCAGCTCGCCGGCGGGCGCGGTCTGCCGATCACGGTGCTGCATGTCGGCACCAATGCCAAGCTGCAAGAGAAAAACCGCGCCGATGAGGAGAGCCCCGAGGCGGCGGTCATCAGTGCGGCCAAGGCGAGCGCCGAAGCCGGTGCCGACGGCGGCGGCGGCAATGTCGACGTCATCAGCCGCGCCCGCGAGGAGACGGCGGCGGAGGCGATCGCCGAGGAAGCCAGAAAGGGCTTCGATCTGCTGGTGGTCGGCATGGACGCGGTCGCCGGCCCCGATGGCGGCTTCGACAGGCGGATCGACGACCTCACCTCCGGCTTCGACGGCCCGCTGGCGATCGCGGCCGCCAAGGGCGTGCACGAGAAGGAGCCGACGGCGAATGCGCGGAAGATCCTGGTGCCGGTCTCGGGCAGCAACGTCTCGCGGCGCGGCGCCGAGGTCGCAATCGCGCTGGCGCGCCTCTCGAGCGAGCCGCTGCAGGTGGTTTACGTCTCGACCACGCGCGACAAGGGCGCCCGCCGCACCAGCCCCAGCATGTCGCTGGCGCATGAGGAAGCGATCCTGAAGGATATCGCGGCGACCGCGGCGCGCTACGACATCAATGTGACGACGCGGCTGCGCGCCAATACCGCACCTGAGGTCGCGATCCTGCAGGAGATCGCGTCAAGCCGGGCGGACCTCGTCGTGATCGGCGTCGACCGCATCCAGGGTGACAGCCTGAATTTCGGCAGCATCGCCGCGGCCGTGCTCGGCAAGTCGAAGGCGTCCGTGCTGCTGGTGTCGGATGGCGACGTCAGGCCCAAGACTTGAAGCCGAAGACTTGAAGCCGAAGACTTCCAACAAAGACCTGAGGAAGGAGGTTCGGAGAGCGGGCGCCTACCACTCTTCCGGACAGGGGTCGACGATCTTCCAGAGATCGACCCCGTTCTTGATCTTCTTCATCTCGGTGGTGAGGCCGCCATTGCGGCGGATCCAGTCCTTTACCGTATCGGGGTAGTAGGACATCAGGTCGGAGGTGCCCTCGAGGCTGGTGACCTTGATGCCGAAGGTGAAGGCCTTGTCGTAATAGGCCTGGTGGAAGCCGATGCTGGCCCGCGGCGTGACGCAGATCTTGTTCAGCGGCACGATGCCGAACACCAGCGTGCAGGCCGAGTTGCAGATGCCGTCGATCACGACGCGCTCGCGGCGCTCGCGGATCTGCTTGTACTTGGCCTTGTACTCCTCAACATAGCCGCCATGGTCGCGCGTGATGTGCAGTACCGCCCGCGCGGGCGTCGCGGCCAGAACCGAGAGCAGCAAGGCGACAAGGGGCGTGATGCGCATGGATCGTTCGAAACCGCGGGAAAGGCCGGGCCCGGGCGGACCTGACCGCAAGACTCTGGCCGGACTGTGTTGGCAATCCGTTAAGCATCCGCAAAAAGGCAAAATTTGGCGCGCTGTGACTGATTTCCCGCAGCTTTCGGCCCCGATTCCGGGTTAAATGGTCCTTGGGACGGCCCAGAATGCCGATTCCCGTAAATGCCCGGAGGCCGTCCATGATCAAGACCAAGCTTTTCGCCGCCCTCGCTCTGGCCGTGATGGCCCTGACTCCGGCGGCCGCGGCCGACCTCACGGCCCATCCGCGCCACCACCGGCATCACCACCACGCCCATTGGGGCCTGCCCTACCACATCAGCTATCTGCACAATTACGGCCCCGGCCCGACCGCCGGCAGCTTCGCCTATTACGACGGCCCCGCGCGCAACAAGTGCTATCAGAGCGCGGCCGCCTATATCGGCCAGGACCACCGCCGGCATCCCTGCTTCTGACGGCTGCAAGGGAGAGGGCCGCCGGCACCGCCGGGTGCCGCGCTCCGTGGCTGCTGGCCCTCCCCGCCCAAGTCTGATAATCGACCCGCAACGCGCTCGTAGCTCAGCTGGATAGAGCATCGGATTTCGATTCCGAGGGTCGGGAGTTCGAATCTCTCCGAGCGCGCCATCATTTGGACACCCCGTGCCAGCGTGCTACGGCAGCCACGAAACCATTTTCATCAGCAGACGAAACCGGGCGGAAACATTTCACCGGTAGCATCTACCCAAACGATAATGGGGAAGTGTCATGATGGAAGCGACCATTGTCGCGCTGCTGCTCCTCAGCGCCGCTGTGTTTTTTGCCCACGCCTACGACGCCCTGCATACGCATTGACGGGATCGGCATCGTTCAGTCTGCGTACCGTCCACTGGGATCTGTGGGCTCGCGCGGGCCATGAACCGCGCCCTAACCCCGCCCGCCCTTCTCTCCGAACCACCGCCGGCACGCCCGGCTGAAGCTCGTCGCATCGGTGTAGCCGAGCGCGGCCGCCATCTCGTCGCGCGACTGGGTGCCTGTCGCGAGCATGATCCTCGCGCGCTCGCGCAGTACGCCATCGAGCAGCGGGCGGAAGGCGCTGCCGGTCTCGGCGAGCCGCCGCACCAGCGTTCGCCGCGAGGTGCCGACGAGGCGCGCGGCCTCCTCCTCAGCCAGGCGCTGCGGCAGGCGCGCCGCGATCAGGCGCTCAACGATCCCCGCCAGCGCCGTGGTATCGGGTTGCGGATTCTCGATCGCCTCGAGCGCTTCGATCGCCTTGGCGTGCAGTTGCGGATCGGCAAACGGCGACGGCCGCGCACCAAGCGCTTTCGGCACCTCGAAGATGAAGGCGGCGGCGTTGAACTTCACCGCGCAGGAATAATGCTCGAGCAGCCGCTCCGCGCCCGCGGGCGGCGGCCAGGGAAATTGCAGCGTCGCCTGGCCGATCGAATCCTCGAGCAGCTGGACGTACACGGCGTGCACGTTGAGGCTGACCGCCAGCGCCACGGCATGCCACAGCGCTTCGTCCATCGCGACCGCGGGAGAGATTTCAATCTGGATCCCGCGCGCGGTCTTGCGCAGCCGGTTGCGGACGAAGGGCGCGCGGGTCGATCCGAAACGCGCGCCGGTCGCCAACGCATCAGCGATGGTCGGCGCCGTCCTGGTCGCGACGTCGAGCGCGCCTTGCAGCGATGTCGACCAGACCGCCGCGGCCGACAACGGCCACAGCTCGCCATGCCGGCGGGTGATGTTGGCTGCCAGCACCACCAGCGAGGATACCGGCATGTGAGCGCCGGGCTGGTCGAGCGCCTCGAGCCGAATTCCGGTACCCTTCAGCAGTTCGTCGCGATCGCTTCGCGTCTGGCCGAAGGCCCGCACCAGCGCCCGCGCATAGACCGCGGACACCGGCGTGTGAAGGGCATCGGATTCCGATCCGTGCATGGCGTCGGCGACCTCCCCCTCGCGAACGACCGGCCGAACAGGCTTGGCGCAAACTGCCACAAAATTGGCCTATTGTGAACTGGCGGCACAGGCCCGCCTCGCGGCATGCTTGGCCCAACAACGGCGAACGCCGCCTCGCAAGAGACGCTGGAGGGAATGCGATGATCTTCACGGGCACCAATGCTGCTGGGGAAACCATCACCTACCGGGACGGCAAACGCTATCTCTGGATGCTCTCGTTCATTCCGCCGCTGATCCCGCTGTTGTCCTACTGGCTGTTCCTGCGGACGCACAATCCGCTGGTGACGCTGATCCCCTTCGTTTTCATCTTCATCCTGATCCCGCTGCTCGACGTCGTGTTCGGCGAAGACACCCACAATCCGCCGGCGGAAGTGGTCGCCGCGATGGAGGCCGATCCCTATTACCTGCGCCTCGCGCGCATCACCGTGGTGTTTCCCTGGGTCAACTACGTCGCGCTGATCGCCTTCTTCGGCACCCAGTATCTGCCGTGGTGGTCCTATGTCGCCTTGCTGCTCGGCGTCGGCACCATAAATGGCGGCGCGCTGTTGATCGGGCACGAGCTCGGCCACAAGGCTGACAGGCTCAACATCCTGTTCGGCATGCTCGCCAACTGCGCGGTCGGCTACGCGCATTTCCGCGTCGAGCACAATCGCGGCCATCACACCTGGGTCGCAACCCCCGAGGACCCCGCCAGCGCGCGCTTCGGTGAATCGATCTACGCGTTCGCAACGCGCGAACTGCCAGGCGCGTTCAAGCGCGGCTGGCGCAACGAGGCCGAACGGCTGACCCGGCGCGGCGAGCCGGTCTGGTCGGTCCACAACGAGATCCTGCAGGGCTTTGCGCTGACACTCGTCGTCGCGGCCGTCCTGATCGCGCTGTTCGGCTGGAAGGTCGCGCCGTTCATCGTTGCGCACCATTTCCTCGGCTGGTACGCGCTGACCCAGGCCAATTATGTCGAGCATTACGGGCTGCTGCGCGAGAAGCTGCCGAACGGCCGCTACCAGGCCGTCGAGCCGCGCCACTCATGGAATACCAACCACATCGTCTCGAACCTGATGACGTTCCACCTGCAACGTCACTCCGACCACCACGCCAACCCGATGCGCCCATATCAGTCATTGCGCGATTTCGACGACATCCCGCGGCTGCCGAACGGTTACACCGGCATGTTCGGGCTGGCGGCGATCCCGCCGCTCTGGTTCCGCGTGATGGATCCGAAGACATTGGCCTGGGCCGGCGGCGACAAGAGCAAGTTGAACCTCGGTGATCGGCCCGCGAGCTTGTGATCGCGGCGATTGCACGGATCCCGGTCCTACATCTACGCCGATCGCCGCTTCATGGCGCCGATGCCGAGGAAAGAGCCATTGACCGACGGATACTGGCTGGTGAATTCGAACATATCGAAGCTCGGCGCCTCGAACTGCTTCAGCGCCTTCCAGAGCAGCGTGGTATCGGGACAGACCTGGGAATGGATGTCATGATGCACGATGATGCGGGCGTGGGAACGCACCAGCAGGTGATCCTGCAGCGCGCCGCGCAGGCTGTGATCGCCGTCGATAAAGACGAAGTCCGGCTTCAGCCGGTCGACATGCGCACCGACCAGCGGCGAGGTTGAAAAATCCTGCAAGTCGGTTCGATAGCGGCCTGCTGCCGCAGCAGATCGAAATAGGCCGAGATAAACGGCGTCGGCGCGATCGGATCGAGTGCAATCACGGTCTTGAGGTCGGCGCCGCTGTTTCTGAGCCATTCCGTAACCAGGATGAACATGCCGCCCCAGCGGCAGCCGATTTCCATGTACGAGGAGACGCCGGACGCATTGCGCGCAAGCCAGGCGAGCCGCTTCGGCGCAGTGCGTCGAACGCGCAGGCAGCTCCGCTCTCACCCGCTCGGAATCTTCCGCCGCACCGCCTCCACGCCGGCATCGGTCACGTTGTATCTGCGACCCATCTCCGGGACGATCCAGCCCTTCTCGATCATTCCCGCAATGGTGCTCGGGCCGACGCCCGCGGGAAACGGACGGCGGTTGCGGATCGCGTCGATCGCGACCCGCTCGAGATGAGTGGCGACATGCGAGGGGCGCGCGCGAAATGCCTTTGCCATGATCAGGACCGACAGGACCTCGGCGCGCCGGCGCACGGCCGAAGCGCTGCGGGTCAGTTCGTTGCTGATCTCGAGAGCGTTCTTGCCGGCCCTGGCGAGTTCTCTGAGTTTCTCGTCCTCGTCAGGGCTCCAGCGTCGCACGATCCCCATCTGCCCCTCACCGCCTGGATACCCATCTCAAACCGATGCATACGCAGGCGGCGCTGATTTGCCATGTGACTTTCGCCACCTCTTGATGCGACGACGGGGCTGTCGCCGTCAGGACGGTCGATCGCGGGTACCGCCCGATGCAGCACAAAGAGCATGATCCGATTGAATCGGATCATGCTCTCAATCCCCTTGCTTGGTGGTCGCTTGGTGGCGTTTTGCTTGCGCGAAACGGTATCCACTTCGCGCGAGAACGCTTCAGTGCTTGCTGGGTTCAAGCGCGATGAGCACGCCGGTCGGCTCGGGCTCGTGCGGCCGAAGCGATGTCAGCTCCGGATCGCTCCACTCGGCGAGACTGACGACTTCGCCGGTCTGCCCCGGCATGTCGGAGGTCTGGGCCGGTTCAAGCACCTTGAGCCCGCTGGTGTCGACGAAGAATGTGTGCTCACCGAACACGCTGTTCAGTTGCGCCACGGCCGGGTGATCGTCCGGAAGCACCTGGGCATTCAGTTGCGTCATGGTCTGCTTGACTTGCGTGGAATTGAGTTTCATCCGCTGCTCCTTCTCGTTGGTTCCGGCCGCGATGGTTTCCTTGACAGGTTTCCTTGACAAGTTTCCTTGGCTGGTTCCTCCCCGCCCGCACCCCGCATCGGGGGCTTCAAGGTCTCGAACCAATCAGGCAACGAAACGTTCCGCACGCGCGACGCATTGACCGCCTGCGCTCAGGTTCCCCGCGGATCGGATGTGAAGTGCGACTCTGAAGTCACGCCCACCGCTACGAGACGGAAGACTTCTTCCTTGCGAGCCCTTCCAGATGCACGCGGCGCGCGGCGCATTTGCGCACGCGCTCCTTGGTGCGGCAGGCCCGGCAGCGCACCGCCGTGGTGAACACATCGCCCTTGGCGGTCTCGAACCACCATTTCTGCTGCAAAGGCGTCCAGACCTCGGCAACGCCGCAGTCCTTGCAGACGAAGGGCTCCGGTCGATAGGTTCCGCGCAGGACGAAATCGGGAGTCGAATAGCTGTTCGATGGCGCGAGCCGCGTCGTATCCACGGCAACCTCGTCGCGCGCCAGCGCGATCTTGTAGTCGCGGAGACGTTGCCGTTCAGCGGCGCGTTGCGTCTGGATGCGACGCCATTCCTCCGCCTTGCGCCGCCTGGCTTCGATCTCTCCGTGCGTCTGCTTGCTGCGTTTCACGACGGCACATCCGTTTGGGTTGAATGCCTTCGGCGCATCGACGAATTAAATACCGGGCAGCACGACCTCGTCGATGATGACGTCATTGACGCGCTGCTGTTCTGCCGCCAGCTTGTCATAATTGCCGCAACATTGCGCGACCACAAGATCGCGTGCGGGGAGCACATAGCGGCGTTGGCCGCATGTGGATCAGCGCGTCGAGCACGAGGACAAGAACCGGGCGCTGCTCGTCGTTGACCAGCTCCGTCTTGAAGATCACGACGGCGTCGCGCCGCTCAGGTCTGATGGTGATCTTCTGGATCAGGGATTGGCCCGTGAGCGTCGATCCCGGGCGAACCGGGCTCGGCAGGCGAATCTCGAAGCTCCGCCCGACGATCCCCGCCACCCTGGTCCAGATCGCCTCCACGACGAGCCGCTGATAGATCGCAATGGTGTTGAAGCCGCTTGCGATCAGGCCGCCAAACGGGCCTGCCGCAGCCGCGACGGGATCGATATGGATCGGCACCGGATCATATTTCCCGGCGAACTCCAGGATCTCGGCCTCGCCGATCGTGTAGCTGCCAAGCTCGAACGTCTGGCCCTCGGTGAGATCTTCCGCATACAGCATCGCGCGCCTCCATCTGTCGCGCGATGCTAGACGAATGGTGCGGGCTTTCCATTACCCCGGACGTCATGAAGCTTCGCGCGATACGCGAGCAACACCCGCCGCGCGCATATCGCCGCAGGCATCCCGCGCTATTGCAGCCGGGCCGCCCTCGCCTTTGCGGCCTTCACCGTGTTCTCCATCAGGCAGGCGATCGTCATCGGGCCGACGCCGCGCGGCACCGGCGTGATCGCGCCGGCGACCTGCACCGCCTCGTCGAACGAGACGTCGCCGCTCACCGCATAGCCGCCGTCCGGCTTCTCGACGCGCGTGGTGCCGACATCGATGACGATGGCCTGCGGCTTGATCCAGTCGCCTCGCACGAGGCCGGCCTTGCCCACCGCGCTGACCAGGATGTCGGCGTCGCGGCAGATCCTGCTGATGCCGCGGGTGTGGATATGGGTCTGGGTCACGGTCGCGTGCTCCCGCAGCAGCAGCGCGGCCATCGGCTTGCCGACGATGTTGGAGCTGCCGATCACCACGGCATGCGCGCCGGTGAGGTCTGACAGGGTCGATTTGATCAGCCGGAGACAGCCGAGCGGCGTGCACGGCACCAGCGCATCGTCGCCGTGAAACAGCCGGCCGGCGTTCAGGGCGTGCAGGCCGTCGACATCCTTGGCGGGATCGACCGCCGCCATCACGCGCAAGGCGTCGATATGCGCCGGCAACGGCAGCTGCACGAGGATGCCGTCGATATCGTCGCGCGCATTGAGCGTCTCCACTCTGGCAAGCAGATCGGCCTCGCTGGCATCATCCGGCAGGCGTGCGACCTCGCCGCGCAGGCCGAGCCGTTCGGCCATCCTGATCTTGCTCTGCACATAGATCTGGCTCGCCGGGTCGCAGCCGACCAGCACGACCGCAAGCCCCGGCGCGCGAGGCAGCCGGTCGAGTTCGCCAGCAATCTTGTCGATGACAATTTGGGCATGTGCATGCCCATCGAGAATGTTCGCCGTCATGGCACCTCCGTTTCGAAGCGGTGCCCAGGCGCGCGGCGTTCAGTCTCTGCGCTCCCCGATGGTGGTCCATCCAAGCGCCAGTCGCGCAGATGGCGTGGTCATAGCCGCCCGGCCCCGCAAAGGCAATCACGCTCTCCCCCGCGGTCGAGCGGCGACGAATTACCCTCGCTTTTGCCGGTGGATCGGTGCCGGGCAGGTCACGTCTGGGGGTAGGATTCGGGCAAGACTTGCGTTAAGTCTCGGCGCTTGCCGGGCTTTTCCGATCCCCGGCGCCATCCCTTCCGGTCATCACGCCATTTCGGACATTTTCGACATGAAGCATATCATCCTCGCGCTGGCGCTCTTCTGCCCGGCTGCCGCGCTTGCCCAAGGCACCACGCCGGCCCCCGCCGACGCCGACAAGCCGGCGGCGACCTCGCAGCCGATGGTCGGCGACAAGCCGCTGGTCCAGGTCGGCAAGAAGTCGGCCGCCAAGAAGGGCGAGAAGCCTGCCGCGCCCGCCAAGCCGCAATCGGTCGCCCAGAAGCTTCAGGCCTGTCAGGACATCGACGACGCCACCAAGGAACGGCTGATCTGCTACGACGAGATCTTCAAGCCGCAGCCGAAGCCGAAGGCCGTCCCGGCCAAGGGCGTCAACGACTGCCGCTTCGTGAAGGAAGAGGACGAGCGGCTGACCTGCTATAACGGCTTCGCGGACAAGATTCCGCGCCTGCCGCGCTAAAGGTAGCGGGCGGCGCTCGGACGCCGTCGCGGATCCGGCCCCCCGCCCGATCGCGGACATGAAAATGCCGCCGCAAGTGCTTGCGGCGGCGGATCGATTGCCGGCTGCGGGCGGCCTTTCTTACCAGGTGCCGAAGCCACCGAAGAAGCCCATGCGCGGCTGCTGCTGCGCGACGCGGTAGGGCTGATACATGCCGGGCTGTGCCAGACGCATCGGCTGCTGGGGATGGGCATGGTAGCGCGCGACCTTGCGCTTCTTCGGCGCCTGAGGCTGGGCCTGCGCGGGCTGCTCGGCCGGCTTTGCCTCGGCCGCGACCTTCTGCGCGTCAGCCTTCTCCGGCGGAATGAACTGGGCGAACGTATTGCGGACGCGGGCTTGCGCCGACGCGTCGCCCGTAGCCGACGGCACCGCCGCGGCAACCGCGTTGACCTGCGCCGGAACAATGGTCGGCAAATTGGTGTCGTAGACCACCCGCTCGGGCAATTTCTGGATCGACTTGATGCGCACCATGGTCTTGTCGACGCCCGGCGACGACAGGCCCTGGTTCTGGCCGCCAACCACGGCCTCCTGCGGCACGATGACATTGACGACGAAGAGCAGCGCGAGCAGCACGCCACCAACGAACAAGAAGTAACGCGCCACAGGCATTTTGGTAGCTCCCCCCGCGCAGCGGGCGCGGTTCATCTCGGCGCGACGACGCAAGTCATCGCGCGGGCGATTTCATCGTCTGCGCATGATCACCCGGACGCTGTCCGCGCTCCCGGGTCGTTCATTAACGGCTGCTTTATTAGTTAGTTCCTGTCCGGCCGTTACGGTTCACCCGACAAGTCAATTCGCGGTCACTTTTTCGAGATGCTGGGAATTAGAGGCGGCTCGCCGTCACGACCGAACATTTCGCCTTGTTTGCGTTCACATTGACGAACCCGACCAACATCCGCGAATAGGTCTTGCGACTTTTCATGGCGATGGTGTCGGAGATCAGCCGCTTGCGCTCGGTCAGCGGCCGACCGTCCCGGCGAATGAAGGCGCAGGCGATCTCGATGTCCTTGACCGCGAAATCGTTGGCATTGCGCAGCGTCAGGGTGACGAGCGCCTTCGAACCCAACCCGCCGCGCCGCCACGATTGTGAGGCGATCCGCAGCTTGTCCAGCGGTAACCTTTCAGCGCCAGGCCCGGACGGCTTGGCCTCCTCTGCCCCCTGTGGGGCGGTGGCCATGCCGACGGTGGTCGGCTCGTCCGCCGGTGCGGCCAGCGCATCCCTTGCGGCCTGATTTGTGATTTGGGCGGGTTGCGCGCCGGTCGAGACATTCTGCGCGGTGCGGACCATGGAGGAAGACACCGGCCAGACATCCTGGTCTCCGGCGTCGCTCGGCTCGGGGAGCATGAACCAGGCGGCGATCCCGGCGAGCGCGATCAGCGGCAGTAGCAGGCTGGCGTAGAAGCCCCCCTCACCGAGACGTCCGGCGGCCAATCTCCGAAACGACGCCAAGCCGATCCGCATCGTCGTGCCCTCACCCGGGCGGCCTGATCGGGACCGCCCCACACAGAGAGGAAGCCGCACCGTGCGACTTCCGGGTCGGCCGCAGGTCGAGCGGCCACGCGAAGACAATCGCTGATGGCCGCAATGGTTTCATTCCGGGACGGCAATCTTGCGGCCGGCAGCACGGAGGGATGGTCTCACGGCCGGCCGCTCGCTAAGTTCGCGCCGGCCGAGAGCGCGTGCCGCGCGCCGAAGCGGCGCTAGAACAACAAGGAGATCGCAATGCCTGTCGTCACCTGGGACCACGTCCACCTGCGCAGTCCCGATCCCGAGGCCACCGCGACCTGGCTGCGCGACATTCTCGGCGGCGAGATCATCCGCGGCCCCGGCCGCATCGACGTCCAGCTCGGCGGCGCCAAGGTGTTCATTGCCGAGGTGACCCAGGGCGACGGCGTCAACGCCGCGCCGGTGACGCCCTATCTGGGGCTCGATCATTTCGGGCTCACGGTGAAGGACATCGACGCGGTTGTGGCCGAGATCAAGGCCAAGGGCGTCGAATTCACCAAGGAGCCGACCACGATCCGTCCCGGCGTGCGGATCTGCTTCATCCGCGGCCCGCAGGGCATCTCGATCGAGCTGCTCGAGCGCGACCGGAAATACGTGTGAGCCACGCGTGCGGCGCTACGTCATGCTGCCGGGCATGAAGCAGCGGATCGTCACGCCCATGTAGCTCGGAATCGGCCAGACCATGGCGCGACCGACCCGGTTGGGCTCGGTGACCACGGCCTCGTCGGGGACATCGATCCACGCCCCGTCGAGGCGCACACGATAGTGCCCGTCCTTGGATTCCCAGTCGACATCGCTGACCGCTGTGCCGTCGGCATCCGAACAGCACGGCCCTTTGCCGCTGCGCAGGCCGTCGAACCATTCCTTCAGCGGCGAATTGGCGTAGCGGCCGTCGGGATCGCGCGCTTGCGCGATTCGCACGGCCGCGACGAGCACCAGCGTTATCAACCCGAGGAATACGATCACGTGGCCCGCATGACGGGCCGAAGTTCCATTGAGTCTGCGAGGGCGTGCCCAATGGCCGCCGGATTCAGTCCAGTCAGACATGTGTTTGCTCCAGCACTCACCGGCCAGTGCAACCAGAGCTATGCATTTCGCGGGCCACTTTGATTCGCGCGTACGGTCCGCTGTCATCGCGCCGTCACACTGCCTGGCAGGAACCGAGGGTGTCACCCGAACGCGGAACACCCGGGAATCAACCTGCCGCATTGCACGAGGTTGCTCGCTTTGGCATAAAAAACCAACTGGCTTGCCGTGGGCGCGGCGGCCAGCAATCGGGACATCATGAAGAACGGACTTTACTCAATTCACGTCACCCTGCTGGACGGTCGCGTCGGTAAGGGCAGCGGCGTCATTCTCTTCCGCGACGGCCAGATTCTGGGCGGCGACGCCTATCTCTACTACACCGGCAGCTACACGGTGAAGGGCGATGCGTTCAAGGGCGAGGTCCTTGTGCAACGCCACACCACGCCGCGCGACACCGACAACCCGCTGTTCGGCGGGCCCGCGCCCGTCGGCATCGGCGTCTCCGGCACCTTCACCGATACCCGCGGCACCATGAGTGGCACCGCACTGGTCGGCAAGGCGAGCCTGATCTTCGGCGCCACGCTGCACAAGCTCGCGGATATCAATTAGCGATTGGAAACTCGCTGCTAGACCCGTCACCCCCGCGCAAAGGCTTTGCCTTTGTCGCTGGAGGAGCGCGCCCTTGCGCGTGTCTCGAAGGGTCGACGGCCACCAGCCGGGCCGAGCATCGTTCGAGACGCGCTTCGCGCTCCTCTCGGGGTGACGGAGTCAGAGCGAGCGTTCGTCCCGCTCTACTCCGCGGCCTGCTCCAGCGGCGCGACGCGCGGCAGGATCATCTGGATGCGCGTGCCGTTGCCCGGTGCGGAATCCAGCGAGAGCCGGCCGCCGAGCCTCGTGGTGACGATGCTGTATACGATGTGCAGGCCGAGCCCGGTGCCGCCCTGATCGCGCCGCGTCGTGAAGAACGGATCGAAGGCGCGGCGGCGCACGTCGAGGCTCATGCCGCAGCCATTGTCGGCGAAGATCACCTCGACATTGTCGCCGCCGGCGGCGTGGACCTGGATCTCGACCTCGCCGGCCTTGCCGTCCGGGAACGCGTGCGCGACCGCGTTGAGGAACAGATTGGTCAGCACCTGGCCATACGGTCCCGGATAGGAATTCATGATCAGGTTCGGCTCGCAATCGACGTTGAGCGTCAAATTGTGCTTGCGCAGGCCGGGCCGCAAGCTCATCACCACCTGCTCGGTGAGGTCGCCGAGATCGAAGGTGCGCTGGTCGGAATAGTTGCGGTCGGCGGCGACCTGCTTGAACGACTGGATCAGCTCCGCGGCGCGGTTGAGATTGGCGACGAGTTGCGAGGAGGCATCGCGCGCCGTGTTCAGGAAATCGTTGAGGCTGGAGCGGCGCAGGTCGCCGCGCTCGACCTGGGTGGCGAAATTCGCGGTCTTGCGCTCCAGCGCGGACGCCACCGTCAGGCTGATCCCGACGGGATTGTTGACCTCATGGGCGACGCCGGCCACCAGGCGGCCGAGCGCGGCGAGCTTCTCGGCCTCGATCAGCGAATTCTGGGTTTCCCGCAGATTGCGCAGCGCGGCCTCCGCGGAATCCCTCGCCTTGCGCATCTCCTGCTCGGAGCGCTTGCGCTCGCCGATGTCGAGCGCGACCGTGACGATGTTCTCGATGTCGCCCTGCGCGTCGAGGATCGGCAGCTTGTTGACCAGCCATTGCCGCATGTTGCCGGCGACGTCCTTGTACTCCTCTTCATAGAAGCCGAGCTCGCGGCGCGCCGACAGGACGCGCTTGTCGTTCTCATCGGTCTTGGCCGCGCCGTAGCGCGACATCAAATCGCCGGTGGTCTGGCCGATCGCGTCCTGCGGCTCGATGCCGAAGATCCCCGCCATGTAGCGGTTCATCAGCACGTAGCGCAGGTCGCGGTCCTTGACGTTGATGACGGCGGGCACCGTGTCGATGACCATCTGCAACAGCCGACGGCCTTCGGCGATCGCGTCTTCGGCGCGCTTCTGGTCGGTGATGTCGCGCACCGTGCCCTCGTAGCGGATCACCTCGCCTTCGTCGTTGCGGACGACGGTCGCCGAATCGGACAGCCACAGCACCATGCCGTCGCTCGCGCGCACCTGATACTCGTAGTCGCGCACCATGCCATCGCGCTGCATCAGCTGCTGGTACTGCTCGCGCGCCGCCGGATCGACATAGACAGTGGTGGCGATGTCGTCGATGCCCTTGATCAGGTCGTGCGGCGTGCCATAGCCCATCATCCGCGCCAGCGCCGGATTGGCGTTGAGCAGGGCGCCGCCCGGCGTCGTGACGTAGATGCCCTCGACCGATGCCTCGAACAGCTTGTGGTAGCTCTCCTCGGCGAGCCGCTGCTCGGCGAGCGCGCGCAGCGCAGCCTCGCGCGCGCTGTCGGCATCGACCAGAGTCTGGCGGAATACTTCGGCGGCGCGCGCGATGTCGCCGATCTCGTTGTCGAGATCGGCGCCGGGAATGAACGCGCTCTTCTCGCCGCCGGCGACCTTGCGGATCGAGCCCGCGATCCTGGCGAGCGGGCGAACGGTGCGGCGAACCACCAGCACCGATGCGAACAGGCCGATCAGCACGCCCGCCGTGCCGAGCACGATGCTCTGCCATTTTGCTTCAGCCAACGTCCGGGCAAAATCGCGCGACAGTACGTGGCCGCGGCGAGAGCTGAGCTCGCGGAGCAGCTCGGTGACCTTCTGGATCAGCCGGCCTTCGGCGCCGAGCACCTCCTTGTCGATGTCGGCGATCTGGCCCTCGCGCACCGAGACCGCGACGATCGCCTCGGCATAATCGTCGACGGCGCCGCGCAGCGCAGGATCTGAGATGGTCATCGCCCTCATGCTCTGCGCGGCCTGCTCGGCGGCGGACGTGTTGTGCGCCAGCAGCGCGGTGGCAATCCGGCTCTGGGATTGCGACAGCGCATTGGCCAGCGCCGCATCGTTGCTCGCGGCGACCGCCTTGTCGAAGGCGTCGCGCAGCGGCGGCAGCCCGGCGACCAGTTCGGCGCGGCGGCTGAGCAGCGCCGAGATGCGCTCGATGCCGTTGCGGTAGGTCGCCAGCCGCTGGGTGACGCCGTCGATCATGTCCTGCTGCTCGGGCGCCAGCTTGATGCGGGTCTTTTTCAGGATCTCGCTCAGCGACTGGGCCGCCTCCGCGACCTGGACCGACTGGCTGCCCGGCTCGGTGACGAAGTCGCGCGCCGCCAGCCGCAGCTCGTTCATGCGACGGTCGATATCCTCGGCGATGTCGCCGACGCTCTGCAGCCGCTGCAGCTCGGCGAAGGTCGTATCGATGTGGCGGATCGCGATCACGCTGGCGGTGGATGTGATGATGATCACAGCCAGGACCAGCAGGAAGCTGCCGAACGTGAGCTGGCCAATGGAGAGGGAGAACGCGCGCGGCGCTTGCGAATTCGGCGGCAATTCAGCGGTCATGTCATCAAGGGCCGGGGTCCAATGGGCCCAATATACGGGAAATTACGGGTTTTGGGGAAACATGCTGCAGGACCAGGCCGGCCGGTGTGACCGGTGTCACCCCGGGGCGGCCGCTGGCTTAATCCGGCACAGGGCGGCGGGGCTCAGTCCGGCGGGATGCCGGCCTCCTTGACCACCCTGGCCCAGAGCGCAACGTCCGCCTTGATGATATCGGCGAAGTGCCTCAGCGGCGCGCTCCGGGCGTCGCAACCTGCTACATCCAGCTTCCTCCGCACCTCGGCCGAGGCCAGCGCGGTTTCGAGCGCCGCGCTGATGCGTTCGACCACCGGCTGCGGCGTGCCCGCCGGCACCACGAAGCCGAACCACGGCGTCACCTGCGCCTCGGCAAACCCCTGCTCGGCCATGGTCGGCACGTCGGGGAAATACTTCGAGCGGCCGTCGCTGATCGCGCCGATGATTCTGATGCTGCCGGATTGCACCTGGGCCAGCGCCTGGTTGGCCGACAGGAAGCTCGAGGTGATCAGGCCGCTCGCGATATCGGGTACCATCTGCGGATAGCCGCGATAGCCGATCGCGGTGACGTCGATCCCGGCGAGCCGCTTGAACAGCTCGAAGCCGAGATGGCCGGTCGAGCCCTTGCCGGGATGACTGTAGTTCAGCGTGCCCGGCTTGGCCTTGGCCAGCGCGACATAGTCGGCGACGGTCTTGACCGGCAACGAGGTCGGCACGATGAAGAAGTTCGGGGCAAGACAGATCTGCCCGACCGGCACGAAGTCTCTGACCGGATCCCAGCGCAGCTGGGTGTTCAGCGCCGGGCTTGCGGTGAAGAAGGTCGTCACCAAGAGCCATGTGTAGCCATCGGGCGCGGCGCGTGCGACCTCCTCGGCCGCGATCGAGCCGTTGGCGCCGGATTTGGCCTCGACGACGATCGTCCCCTTCCACTGCTCCTGCATGTCCTGCGCCATGATGCGCGCGAACACGTCGGCGACGCTGCCCGGCGCGTAGGGAATGACGATGCGGATCGGCCGGCTCGGGAAGTCCTGCGCGCGCGCCGTGCCGGCCATCGCCAGCAACGTCATGCACGCAGCGGCAATGAGGCTGATCCGCCGCAACATCGTCCGTTTCCCCCCTGTGATCTCGTTGCGGGCAGCATGCAGGGATTGCCTGACGGCAGCAAGGCGCCGGTTTCAGCGGGCGACTTTCAGGCGGTGGCGATCTTACGCGCAGGAATCGTCATCGCGGCGATGACATCAAGCCGCGGCGATCCTTCGCGCGGGAATCGTCATCGCCGCGACGCCGATCACGACGCAGGCGAGGCCGATCCACGCCGTCGGGCTCAGCCGTTCGCCGACCAAGACGACGCTGAGCGCAACTCCGATCGGCACCCGCAAGTAAGCCTGCGCGGTGGTGCCGACCGAGCCGAGGGTCTGGATCAGGCGGAAGTAGATCACGAACGCGATCGCGGTCGAGAACATCGCAAGCGCCAGCAATGCGGCGAGCGATGTCGTCGACGGCGACAGCGTCCAGGGCCGCTCGACGACAAGGCTGAGCGGAACGAGGATCGCGGCGCCCGCGATCAGCGAACCCGCCGCCGGCGCCATCGGATCGAGCTCCTTGAAGCCGCGGCTGAAGATCGCGGCACAGGCGTAGCAGATGGTGGCGGCAACGATCGCGACCTCGGCCACGATCCCCTGACCGAGATCGCGGAACGCATCGACGCCGACGATCAGGCAGATGCCGGCCATGCCTGATATCACCCCAAACAGCTTGCGCGGGCTCGCGGCCTCGTGGCGGGTGATCGCGACGGTGAGCAGGAAGGTGAAGATCGGCGAGGCCGAATTGAGGATGGTGGCGAGCCCGGCATCGACGAAGCGTTCGCCCCAGGCGATCAGCGTCCACGGGATCACGCTGTTGAGACAGGCCTGGAAGATGAAGCGGCGCCAGGTCGCGCGATCGGCCGGCATCGTCACTCCGCGCATCCGCATGATGACGAGCAGCAAGAGCCCCGCGAACGCGGTGCGCGCCGCGATCAGTGTGATCGGCGGGATGGTTTCGACGCCGAGCTTGATGAAGGTATAGGAGCCGCCCCACAGGGTGGCGAGCGCGAGCAGCAAAGCGAGCTCGAAGGCCATGCTAGGCTGTCGTGGGGTGGTGGTCATGGCAAGGCTTCCGTCTCGATGATTGAGACGGAATCTACACTGCTGCGACGTGATGATATTTCGATCTAAGCCGAAATGTGGAGAAGCGACTCTCCTTCCCCCGTCGTCCCGGCGAAGGCCGGGACCCATTACCACAGGGGTGTGTTGTCAGAAGAAGCTGTGGCTCCAGAGTCGCGCAACATTGCAGTTCAGTGGTAATGGGTCCCGGCTTTCGCCGGGACGACGCCTAGTGTTGTGTTGCGCCGCCTCCGAGTGAGAGGCGCTCTCGATCTCTCGGGATGACGGACTACCCGAGCGCCCCGACGTCGAACACCTCGCCGTCGTACCCCGCTTCCTTCGGGATGCGGAGCTGGCGGCCGGTGGCGGTCTTGGTCATCACTGGCATCACGGCGACGATCGGCTTGCCCTTGCTGTCGGCGAGCGCGGCGCTGACGTTCGGCTGCTTGCCGAGCCGGATCAGGTTGCGCGTGGTCGGGAACGGCAGCTTGAAGCGGCCGGTCTCGCCGCCCTCCAGCGCCTCGCGCGTCGACACCCAGATCGAGTCGGTCGATTCCTTGCCGTCATGGGCGCCGAGCTGCTCGGGCGGCGCGGCGGCGAGGAAGAACCAGGTGTCGAAGCGTTTCGGCATGCCCTCCGGCGTGATCCAGTGCGCGTAGGGCACGAGCTCGTCGAGCGCGAGCACCATGCCGTTGTCGGTCAGCACCTTGAGGAAGCTGATCTTGCCTTCGTTCAGCGCCGCGCGATGCGCGGTCGCGATCTCGTTCGCACGCTTCGCATCGACCAGATGCTTCGACCCCTGCGGCCGCGCCAGCAGGATGCCGCTCTCCTCGAAGGTCTCGCGGATCGCCGCGATCCGGAAGCCGAGCGCGTCGCCGTCGAGCCCTTCCCCGCCGGAATAGAGCGCGGGATCGGCGGCGATCTCGTTGTCATTCTTGTCGACGCTTCCGCCCGGAAACACCAGCGCACCCGAGTTGAACTCGATCTGGTGATGGCGGACCATCATGAAGACTTCGATTTCGCGTGACGACGTCCCGTCACGCAGCAGCAGCACGGTCGAGGCAAGGCGCGGGGCAACGATCTCGGTCATGATTAGCCTGCTGCACTGGATTGCGGTTGCAGATTGGCGCGGCGATCGACGCGCGCCACGCGGGAGAGCAGATAGTCGACCTCCGCCCTCGCCTGCGGCGTGATGACAGCACCCGGCTTGCGCTGCGCGCTCGAGGAGATGATGCCGCGCTTCTGCAGCACGTATTTGCGCACGGTGAGGCCGACGCCGGGCTGCTGCTCGTAGCGGATCAGCGGCAGATGCGCGTCGAACAGATCGTGCGCCGCATCGCGTTTTCCCGCCTTGGACAGGTTGACGACATCGATCAGAAGTTCGGGGAAAGCATAGCCGGTCATCGCACCATCGGCGCCGCGCTCCATCTCGAAATCGAGGAACAGGCCGCCATTGCCGACCAGGATCGACAGCGGCCGCAGCGAGCCGTCCTTCTGGAAGTTGCGCAGCGTCGAAATCTTCTCGAGGCCCGGCCAGTCCTCGTGCTTGAGCATCACGCAGGACGGCGCATCCATCACGATCTTGCGGATCACGGCGGGCGTGAACACGACGGTCAGCGTCAGCGGATAGTCCTGCAGCACCCAGGGAATATCGTCGCCGATCGCTTCCTGCGCCTGCTTGAAGTATCCGATGATCTGGTCGTCGGTGCGCAAGTGCGGCGGCGGCGCGATCATGACACCGGCGGCGCCCGCATCCATCGACTTCCTCGCCAGCGAGCGCATCGTGGCAAAGCCCGGCGCCGAGACGCCGACGATCACCTGCAGCTTCTTGGCACGCTTGACGAAGCGCAGCGCGACCTGCTCGGCCTCGGCGGCATCGAGCTTCGGCGCCTCGCCCAGGATGCCGAGCACGGTGACGCCGTCGCAGCCGACATCGGTGTAGAAATCGGTCAGCCGGTCGATCGATGCCTCGTCGATCCGGCCGTCGTCATGGAACGGGGTCGGCGCGATGGCAAAGGTTCCTGCGGCCTGGGCGGTGAGATTCATGGATGCCTCAAATTTTTGATCGTCATTCCGGGGCACGCGAAGCGTGAACCCGGAATCTCGAGGTTCTCGGTGCGCAATTGCGCACCTGAGGGTTCGTCCTTCGGACGCCCCGGATCGACGTTTATCACCTAAAACCGCCGCGCGCCCATCTTGATCTGCTCCTCGGAGAAGAAGATCTCCTTGGCGTGGGTGACGATGTCTTCGGCCTTCCAGCCGGTAAAGGGCGGCTTCCAGCCCTCCATTTCCATCATCCGCATCTCGCGGACGCCACGCGGACCCGAGACGCCGAGGACCTTGCCGGTCTGGTCGCCGGACAGATCGCTGACCATGTAGAGCACGGCCGGCGCGATGCCGTCCGGGCCGAGCGCCGCACCGGGGTTCTCCTTGTAGCGGGGCAGGTCTGCGGTCATGCGGGTCAGCGCGCCCGGCGCCAGGGTCCAGATCCGGATGTTGTACTTGCGGCCCTCGATCGCCAGCACGTTGGACAGGCCCCAGATGCCGCCCTTGGCGGCGCCGTAATTGGTCTGGCCGAAATTGCCGATCAGACCCGAGGTCGAGGACGTGTTGACGATGACGCCGCCGCCATTGTCGCGCATCCATTTGAACACCGGCTGGGTGCAGCAGAAGGTGCCCTTGAGGTGCACCTTCATCACCTTGTCCCAGTTCGCTTCCTTGGCCTTGTGGAAGGTCTCGTCGAGCAGGATGCCGGCATTGTTGACCAGGATGTCGGCGCGGCCGAAATGCTTGATGGCGTCGTCGAACACCGACTGGCCGCCGGCCAAGGTCGAGATGTCGGCGCCGTTGGCGACCGCACGGCCGCCCTCGGCCTTGATCGCGTCGACCACCTTGTCGGCCATCGACTTGTCCGAACCCGAACCGTCGCGCGGGCCGCCGAGATCGTTGACCACTACGGCCGCGCCCTCGCGCGCGAACAGCTTCGCATAGGCTTCACCAAGTCCGCCGCCGGCGCCCGTGATCAGCGCCACCTTGCCGTCGAGTAATCCCATGGTCGTTTCTCCGTTGTTGTTGCCGTCATTCCGGGGCGCGCGCAGCGCGAACCCGGAATCTCGAGATTCCGGGTCTGGTCCTTCGGACCATCCCGGAGTGACGGAAAGCTACGCCAGCACCGTCTTGCCGCTCTTGATCACGGTGACGCCGCGCGACTTCACCTTGGCCTCGAACGACACCACGTTGCCGTCCTTCCACAGCTCCATGGTCACGGTCTCACCGGGGAATACCGGCGAGGAGAACCGCGCCACGTGCTGCTTGAAGGCGGACGGATCGTAATCGGCATAGGTCTGCAGCACGCCGCGGCAGGTGATGCCGTAGGTGCACATGCCGTGCAGGATCGGCCGCGGGAAGCCGGCCTTCCTGGCGAACTCCGGATCGGAATGCAACGGGTTGCGGTCGCCGCAGAGCCGGTAGATCAGTGCCTGATCGGGCCGTGTGGTGATGTCAACCACCTTGTCCGGCGCGCGCTCCGGCACCTTGTGCGGCTCGGGCTGGCCGTCGGACGGGCCGCCGAAGCCGCCATCGCCGCGGGCGAAGCGCGAGGCGACCAGCGTGGCGAGCTTCTCGCCCTTCTCGTCTTTCAGCACGGTCTGGTGCCGGATCACCGCGCCCTTGTCCTTGCCCTTGTCGAACACGTCGAGCACGGTCGAGTCGGCCGTGATGTGCGCCGCGGTCGCGAACGGCTTGTGGAAGGTGATGTCGCGCTCGCCATCGACCACCATGACGCGGTTGAGGTTCATCTCGCCGGGGCCGGCGCCCCAGGCCGCGACCGATGCAAACGTCGGCACCACCTTGAGCGGGCGCGGCGTCAGCACGCCCTCATTGACGAAGGCGAGCTCCTTCTCGTCCATCGGATCGGCTCCCAAGCCGATGCCATAGGCGTAGAGCATCACGTCGCGGTCGCTGTAGCTGTATTTCTGGCCGAGATTCTTCAGGGCCATCAGCTGTTCGTACACGATCGGCATTGTCGTTTTCTCCCCGAACTGTTCTTTCTTCGCCGCTGCCCATTATTGCGCCCTCGCCCCTTGCGGGAGAGGGCTGCACCGGCATCAAACGCAAACTCGTTTGGGAGAGGGGTTGCCTCCTCAAACACATATCGTGCGGACAGAAACCCCTCTTCCGGCAGCCTTCGGCTGCCACCTTCCCCCGCAAGGGGGGAAGGTACTTTTTAGGCCGGCGTGAAGAACGGCAGCGGCGCGCCGTCGGTCGGCTTCCACACCACCTTGACCTTCTGGCCGATCTTCACCGTCTCCAGATCGCAATCGACGATGTTGGTCTGCAGCGACGGACCTTCCTTCAACGTCACATAGGCGATCGCATAGGGACCGGTCGGCGATTTGCGCATCAGGCTGTAAGTGTAGACCGTGGCCTCGCCGCTCGACTCTTCCCACACTGTCTTGTCGGAGAAGCAGAACGGGCAGATCGCGCGCGGGAAGTAGTGCGCCTCGCCGCAGGTGTTGCAGCGCTTGATCATGAACTTGCCCGCCTTCGCCGCTTCCCAGAACGGCGCGGTCTCCGGGTTGGTCACCGGGGCATTGTACTTCTTCGCTTCAGACATCACGCACGCTCCAGAATGCAGGTTGAGGCGGCGTGGCGAACGCCGAGCAGACCGCCGGTGCCGTGGGCGATCGCGAGGTCGCAGTTCTTCACCTGCACCTTCGGATGCGCCTCGCCGCGCAACTGGCGCACCGCCTCGAGGATTTTCGTCATGCCGCCGCGGTTGACGGGATGGTTGCTGCACAGGCCGCCGCCATCGGTGTTGAACGGCAGCTTGCCGACGCCCGAGATCAGATTGCCGTCGGCGACAAACTTGCCGCCCTCGCCCTTCTTGCAGAAGCCGAGGTCCTCGAGCTGCATCAGCACCGTGATGGTGAAGCTGTCATAGATCGAGGCGTATTTGATGTCCTTCGGCGTTACGCCCGCCTCCTCGAAGGCGCGCGGGCCGGACCACACGCCGGCGGAGTAAGTCAGATCGAGATCCTTGCCGCCGCGCGGGCCCTTCATCGCCTCGCCATGGCCGATCAGGCGCACCAGCGGCTTCTTCAGGCTCTTGGCGATCTCCGGCGTCGTGACGATCATCGCGCCGCCGCCGTCGGTAACGACGCAGCAATCCATCCGGTGCAGCGGATCCGAGATCATCGGCGAGTTCAGCACGTCCTCGACGGTGACGACTTCCTTCAGCATCGCATGCGGATTGTATTGCGCGTGATGCGAGGCCGCGACCTTGATCCAGGCGAGTTGTTCGGAGGTGGTGCCGTAGTCGTGCATGTGGCGCATGGCACACATGCCATAGGCATTGTGCGTGGTAGCCCCGTAGGCGGATTCGAAATCGGCCTCGGCGCCCGACGCGCGCGGCGGCATCGGGCCGGTGCGCGGTTTGCCTGCCAGCGTGACCAGCGCGACCGAACATTTGCCCGCGGCGATCGCCTCGGCGGCGTGGCCGAGATGGATCAGATAGGAACAGCCACCGGTCTCGGTGGAGTCGACGTGACGCAGCTTCCTGGTGTTGAGGCCGAGATAATCGACCATCGGCCACAGCCCGCCCGGCGCGTCGCCGGCGCAGAAATAGCCGTCGATATCGTCCTTGGTGAGCCCCGCGTCCTCGATCGCGCCCTTGGCGACCTCGGCGTGAAGCTGTGCTGTTGATTTATCGGGTGCGTGCCGGGCGGGATGCTCGTAGATCCCGGCAATGTAGGCCTTGCCCTTGATGGTCAAATCGCTCTCCGCTGGCGTTTCTTCGCTCGAGCGTTTTTCTGAACCGGACGCGCGACCTTGGCAAGCGCGGAAATATTCCGTCAGGCGAGACTGTATCCGCAACTCAATCGTCGTCCCGGCGAAAAGCCGGATCCATAACCACAGGATTGTGTGGTGAGAGTGAGATGTGGCCCAAGCGTCGCGCTACAACGAGGTGCGGTGGTTATGGGTCCGGCTTTCGCCGGGACGACATCGAACTTACGGCTACACTACTCCGCCGCCATTTGCCGCGGCGCGGGCGGCGGGTTGGCGAGGTCGGCGGCGAGTTGCGCGTAGCGAACCTTTGCTTCCTTGATCGCCTTGTCCTTCACCGGGCCGTAGCCGCGGATGCTATCGGGCAGCGCCAGCAATTCGACCGCGATGTCGTGGCTGAGCGGCGACAGCAGACTCAGCACCGTCGCGACATCTTTCTCATAGCCCGCGATCAGATCGCGTTCGAGCTTGCGGTCGGCGTTATAGCCGAAGACATCGAGCGGCGTGCCGCGCAGAAAGCGGAATCGCGCCATCACCTTGAACACCGACATCATCCACGACCCGAAGGCGCGCTTCTTCGGACGGCCCTGCGCATCGAGCCCGCCGCCGAGGATAGGCGGCGCGAGATTGAAGTTGAACTTGAACTCACCCTCGAACTGGTCGCGCAGCTGCTTCTCGAAGCGGCCGTCGGTGAACAGCCGCGCCACCTCGTACTCGTCCTTGTAGGCGAGTAGCTTTGCGTAGTTGATCGCGACCGCGCGCGGCAGCGCCTCGCCATAACCGCCCTTGGTGGCGGCGTCGCGAATCTGGTCGACCAGCTTGCGGTAGCGCTTTGCCAAACGCGCGCTCTGATAGTCGGTCAGAAGCGCCATGCGGTGGGTGATGATCTCGTCGAGCGACATCGCATCCAGCGCCTTGACCGGGGCTGCGTCGTCATCCTGACCCTTCATCATCGCGGCGAGCCGCGCCGGATCGGCCGCGGCCAGACGCCCGAGCTGGAACGCCTGCGTGTTCATCTTGATCGAGACCCCGTTGACCTCGATCGCCTGCAGAATCGCTTCCGCCGACAGCGGCAGCAGCCCGCGCTGATAGGCAAAGCCCAGCATCATGATGTTGGTGGCGATGCTATCACCGAGCAGCGCTTCGGCCGGCTTGGTGAAGTCGAAGAAGGCGGAGTCCTTGCGCAGCTCGGTCTCCAGCACGCTGTTGACCTTGCGGCTCTGGAAGTTGAAGTCGCGGTTGAGAATGAAATCCGCGGTCGGGATCACGTGGCTGTTGATGATACCGACGGTACGGCTCGCATCGCACAGCGTGATGGTGTCCTTCGACGCCGCCACGACCTCGTCGGCCGCAAGCACCAGATCGGCCGTGCCGGTCACGATCCGCGAACAGGTCACGTCGGCGGTGTGCTCGGAGAGCCGGACGTGGCTCAGCACCGCGCCGCCCTTTTGCGCGAGGCCGGACATGTCGAGGATCATCGAGGCCTTGCCCTCGATATGGGCGGCCATGCCGAGCAGCGCGCCGATCGTCAGCACGCCGGTGCCGCCGACGCCGCCGACCGCGATGTTGTAGGGCCGGTCGAGCGCGGGCTTGGAGGCCGGCTCTGGCAGATTATCGATGCTGCCGAGCTCGGGCGGCGCACGCCGCCTGAGCTTGCCGCCGTCGACCGTGACGAAGGACGGGCAAAAACCCTTCACACAGGAATAGTCCTTGTTGCAGGTCGACTGGTTGATGGTGCGCTTGCGCCCGAGCTCCGTCTCCAGCGGCTCGACAGAGATGCAGTTCGACTGCACCGAGCAGTCGCCGCAACCTTCGCAGACCGCGGGATTGATCAGCACGCGGCGCTGCGGATCCTCCATCAGGCCGCGCTTGCGGCGGCGGCGCTTTTCGGCGGCGCAGGTCTGCACGAACACGATCGCCGAGGTGCCCTTAGTGTCGCGGCACATCTTCTGGACATTCTCGAGCTCGTCGCGATGGAACAGCTTGACGCCGGGCGCGATGGTATCGGCCGGATAGGCACCGGGATTCTCCGAGACCAGGTAGATTTCTCGAATGCCTTCGGCGTGGAGCTGGAAGGTGATCTGCTGCGGCGAGAGATCGCCGTCGTGACGCTGGCCGCCGGTCATCGCGACCGCGTCGTTGTAGAGGATCTTGTAGGTGATGTTGGCCTTGGAGGCGATCGACTGGCGGATTGCGAGAATGCCGGAGTGGAAATAGGTGCCGTCGCCGAGATTGGCGAAGATGTGGTTCTCGTTGGTGAACGGCGCGATACCGACCCACGGCACGCCTTCGCCGCCCATGTGGGTGAAGGTCTCGGTCGAGCGGTTCATCCACAGCGCCATGAAGTGGCAGCCGATACCTGCCAGCGCGCGGCTGCCTTCCGGCACCTTGGTCGAGGTATTGTGCGGACAGCCCGAGCAGAAATACGGCGTACGGCTGACGGGCGCGGTCGCTTGCATCTGCGTCGACTGACGGCCGTTGAACCAGTCCGCCTTGGCGCGCAGCATCTCCGCGATTTCGGGATTGAGGTTAAGTCGAAGCAGCCGTTCGGTGAGCGAGCTCGCAAGCGAGGCGACGCTGAGCTCGGCGGCGAAGGTCAGGAAGCGCTTGTCGTGATCGTCCATCTTGCCGACGATGCGCGGGCGCACGTCGTCGCGCCAGTTGAACAGCTCCTGCTTGACCTGATTCTCGACGATCTCGCGGCGTTCCTCGACGATGAAGATCTCCTCGAGGCCGACGGCGAAGTTGCGCACGCCTTCCGGCTCCAGCGGCCACGGCATGCCGATCTTGTAGAGGCGGATGCCGATCTTGGCGGCGATCTCGGGCGTGATGCCGAGCTCACGCAGCGCCTGGCGGATGTCCTCGTAGCTCTTGCCCGAGGCCATGATGCCGTAGCGCGCGTTCGGCGAATCCATGGTGATGCGGTTGACCTTGTTGGCGCGGGCGAAGGCGATCGCGGCAAAGCCCTTGTAGTCCTGCAGCCTTCGGTCCTGCTCGAAGCGATCGTCGGGCCAGCGGATGTTGAGGCCGCCGGGCGGGAGCTCGAAATCGGCCGGGATGATGAACGGCGTCATCTCGTCGGTGAGGTCAATCTCGGCGGTGGTCTCGACGGTCTCGGTGATCACCTTCATGCCGACCCAGCAGCCCGAGTAGCGCGACATCGCGATGCCGAGCAGGCCCATCTCGATCATTTCATGGATGCTGGAGGGGTAGAGGTAGGGCATCAGCGCGGAGATGAAAGCGTGGTCGGACTGATGCGGGACGGTGGAGGATTTCGCGCCATGGTCGTCGCCGGCAAGGCAGAGCACGCCGCCATGCTTGGCGGAGCCGGCTGCATTGCCGTGGCGGAACACGTCGCCGCAGCGGTCGACGCCGGGGCCCTTGCCGTACCAGATGCCGACTGCGCCATCATATTTGGCGCCCGGCGACAGGGCGAGCTGCTGCGAGCCCCAGATCGCGGTGGCCGCGAGGTCCTCGTTCACGCCCGGCTGGAATTTGATGTTGTACTGCTCGAGATGCTTGCGGGCGGCGAACAGCTGCTGGTCGTAGCCGCCGAGGGGGGAACCGCGATAGCCGGAGATGAAGCCTGCTGTGTTGAGACCCGCGGCGCGGTCGCGCCTGATCTGCGCCATGGGCAGGCGGACTAGCGCCTGGATGCCGGTCATGAAGACGTGGCCGGTGCCCTGGGTGTACTTCTGGTCGAGGCTGATAGGCCCTTGGTTGATTCCCATTTAGCCCTCTTTTCGCTGGTCGCGACGACTGCTTTTTAGCTAGTCATCCGAGCTTATTAGAACCAGTCTATGTCGGATTTTCCGGCTCGCGCAGCACAATTCTGGGCGACCAGGCCCGTCGCTCAAAAATCGCAATTTCGTGCCGGGAATATTGCAGGGCCGTTTCGGTTTCTGTCGCAGGACAGGCCCGCGGCGAAATGGCGTAACGCGTCTTGTGGACCGAAAGGTGATTGGATGCGGCGACGATTTCGAACCACGGGTGCGATTCTGGTCGCAGCGCTGCTGTGCGATGCGCTCGCGACCCGCGAATGTGCCGCCGTGCCGACCGACGACGTCATCGCCCGCGGCAAGGCGCTCACGATCGCCGGCGACTGCGCCAGCTGCCACACAGCCGACCCGGCAAAGCCCTTCGCCGGAGGCAAGCGGATCGACACGCCGTTCGGTGCGGTGTTCTCGCCGAACCTCACCCCCGACCGCGATACCGGCATCGGCGGCTGGAGCGACGACGATTTCGGGCGCGCGCTGCGGATGGGCGTCTCGCCGAGCGGCGCGCATTATTATCCCGCCTTCCCCTACCCGTATTTCACGAAGCTGATCCGCGACGACATCCTGGCGATCCGCACCTATCTCGCGACGCTGGCACCGGTCAGCAACAAGCCGCCGCCGCCGGAGCTGCGCTGGCCGTTGAACTACCGCGTGCTGATGCGGGTCTGGAACGCGCTGTTCTTCACGCCGGGCATCATCCAGCCGGACCAGAACAAGGGTGCGGAATGGAATCGCGGCCGCTATCTCGTCGAGGCCCTCGCCCATTGCGGTGCCTGCCACACGCCCAAGAACGCCTTCGGCGCCGACAGGCGCGACCAGGCGCTCGGCGGCAGCATGGTGCAAGGCATGTTCGCGCCCAGGCTCGATGGCGCCGCGCGCAGCGGGCTGAAATCATGGAGCGTGGCTGATATCGCCGAATATCTGCAGAGCGGCCGCAACGGGCACAGCCACGCCGGGCCCCTGATGTCCGAGGTGGTGCTCAATTCGACCTCGAAGATGAGCGACGCCGATGTGCGCGCCATCGCGGTCTATCTGAAGAGCCTGCCCGCCGGCGCGCCGGAGCCGGAGGTCACCCCGCCCTCGCCGGCGCAGATGAGCAATGGCGAGCGCATCTATCGCGGCGCCTGCGTCGCCTGCCATGAACTCGACGGCTCCGGCGCGCCGCGGATCTATCCGCCGCTGCCCGGCAACGCCAATCTGCTATCGGCCAATCCGGCGAGCACGCTGCGCATCATCCTCGACGGCGCGCAGACCGTGACCACGCCGCGCGCGCCGAACGCAGGCTCGATGCCGGCCTATCCGAAGCTGACCGACCAGGAGGTCGCGGACGTTGCGACCTACATCCGCAATGCCTGGGGCAACGCGGCGCCGGCCGTCACCGCGGACGAGGTCGCGAAGGCGCGGCCGGCGAAATAGCCGTTCAACGCTCCTCGCCGCTGAACACGAATTTCGGCATTTCCCATCGGTAGCGGATCGCAAGCATGCGGAACGTCAGCCCGAGCGCGAAGGTCAGCGCGGTCCAGAGCTGGGCGTTCACCTGCAGCCCGGAGCCGGTCACATAGAACAGTCCGGTCACCACGGAGACGCTGGCGTAGAGCTCGCTGCGAAACAACAGCGGCACCTCGTTGCAGAGAATGTCGCGCAGCACGCCGCCGGCGCAGCCGGAGATCATGCCGGCGACGATCACGATCGGCAGCGGGACGTCGACTTGCGAGGCCACGTCGCAACCGGCCATGGTGAACACCACAAGTCCGATCGCATCGAGCACCAGGAATGCGAGGTTGAGCCGGTGCACCAGCCGCGCCAGCAGGATGGTGGCGAAGGCGCCGGCGGCTGCGACCGCAAGATAGATCGGGTGCGCGACCCAGAGCAGCGGATAATGCCCGAGCAGCACGTCGCGGATGGTGCCGCCGCCGAGCGCGGTGACCGCGCCGAGCATGCAAACACCGGCCCAATCCATGCTGCGCCTGCCGGCCGCCAGCGCCGCCGTCATCGACTGCGCCGCAACCGCAATGAACGAGAGCACTTGCAGCACCGAATCGGTGGGCGGCATGGTCCACATTGAGAAGGCCTCATGAAACAGGTTGGAACCCAAGGAATCGACGGTTCCGGCATGAACAGGTTGCAACATTGGCGCGGAACATCCTCGCGCGCCAGCCATTGTCCCATGCGTTTAGCTTTGAGGTGCTAACGGAGGAACTTTGCAATGGCCTATCAACCTGACGATCCGTATCGCGCCAACCTGACCGAGGACGAAATGCGCCGTCAGGCGCGCTTCAACAGCCTGGACAACGAGCTGCAGCCGGATCCGGAACTCCAGGAGGGACCGGCCAGCACCACCAAGATCGCGATGTTTGCAGTTGCGGTGGCCGTGGTGCTCGGCGCGCTGTTCTACGGCTTGAACAATACGTCGGTGCATGAGGCGGGTACGACGCCGTCGACGCAGACCGCGCAGCAGCAGCCGGCCAATCCGGCCGCGCCGCCTCCGGGCATGCGCGACGTGACGCCGAAGCCGAACAGCCAGCCCGGCATGACGACAGGCGCCGCGCCGGCACAGCCGGCCTCCCCGTCAGCCAACAAGCCGACCGGGCAGGAGATCGATCGTTCGGCGACCCCGTCTGACTCGACCGGCGACAAGAACAAGTAATCCGCTTCCGTCCCCGGAGTGGTGAAGCAGCGGGCCGGGGCGGCCCGCTGCTTTTTTTCACGTAAGTCTACTTGAACATCTTGTTGAGATCGCCGCCCGAATAGCCATTGGCGAATTCAGTGAAGGTGCCCTTCTCGGCCATCTCCTTGGCCGCCTTCATCACGCCGGCCCAGGCCATCCGTGCCAGCGCCCCGCCGACGCTAATCCGGCGCACGCCGAGATCGGCGACCGATTGCAGCGTCAGCTCCGACGCGCCGCCGATCAGCAGATTGACCGGCTTTGGCGCCACCGCCTTCACGACCGCGGAAATCTCCTCCTTGGTGGCGATGCCCGGCGAATAAAGGACGTCCGCTCCTGCTTCCGAATAGGCCTGCAGCCGTTCGATCACCAGATTGAGGTCCTTCTTCCCCCACAGGAATGCCTCGCAGCGGCCGGTGAGCAACACGCCGCTGTTGTCGGCATCGATGGCCTTGCGCGCCGCCTTGATGCGCTCGACCGCAAGCTTGTGCTCGAACAGCGGGTTGGCGGCATCTCCGGTGGAATCCTCGATAGAAAGCCCGGCAACACCGGTCTTGACGCCGCGCGCGACATTGACCGCGACCTTGTCGGGCTCGACCGCGAAGCCGCCCTCGAAATCCGCATTGACGGGAATATCGACCGCCGCGCACAGCGCAGTCAGGTGGTCGCAGACGTCATCGACGGTGACGCGGTTGTCGGCCTTGGCGATGGTCCAGGCAAAGCCCGCGCTGGTCGACGCCAGCGCCTTGAAGCCGAGATGTTGCAAGGCGCGGGCGCTGCCGACATCGAACGGGTTCGGAATGATGAAGCAGCCGCTCTCATGCAGCGTCTTGAAGGCGGCGCGTTTGTCAGCAGTTGGCAGTGGCATTGGTCGCTCCCTGGAGTCATTGGCCGCGCACAGATAGGCACCCACAAATCCGCCCGCTAGTGCGGCTCATGCACCGCGCGGCTGTCCTTCGGCGCCTGATCGCGTTCGTTCAGGCCGTAATCACGGATCACGCTCGCCACCCGCAGCCGGTAGTTCTCGAAGATCCGCGCACGGCCCTTGGCCTGGGTACGGCGATGCTCGATCGTGTTGCGCCAGGCTTCCACCGCAGCCTCGTCGCGAAAGAACGACAGCGACACGAACTTGCCCTTCTCGGTGATACTCTCGAACCGCTCGACCGAGATGAAGCCGTCGATCTCCTGCAGGATCGGCTTCAGCTCGGCTGCGAGGTCGAAATAGAGGTCCCGGTGCTCAGGCTTCGGCCAGACTTCGAAAATCACGGCGATCATGGGCGTCTCCCGTACATTGCTGTCGTGGTCCCACTATAACTCGACCTTGCGGAGAAATGTCCGTTCCTCGGCGAGGATGAAGCGGTTTTCTTCCGCGAAGTTGAAGTTGGCGACGCCCTCCTTGTCCTGACGCAGCCGCGCGCGATAGGCTTCATAGGCGGCAAGGCTTTCGAACGAGATCAGCGCGAAGGCGACATTGTTGGTTCCCTCATGCGGCACCCAGTAGCCGATGAGATCGCCGCCGCAGCGCGGGATGATCGAGAGCCAGTTCCGCGAATACTCTTCGAACATCGCGCGCTTGAACGGATCGAGCTGGTAGCGGATGAAAACGGTGACGGTCATTGATGGCCTCCGGTAATTTTCCGTCATTGCGAGCGTCAGCGGAGCAATCCTCGCAATGACGGCACGGTGGACAATAGCGCCTTGTCCGACCTCGATGCTTCGGCTATCATCGAACTATGAAAGCAGGACCTGACATCTCCCGGATCGCCGCTTTGGTCGGCGATCCGGCACGTTGCAACATGCTGACCGCGCTGATGACCGGCCGCGCGCTGACCGCGAGCGAGCTGGCGCAGGAGGCCGGCATCACGCCGCAGACGGCGAGCTCGCATCTTTCCAAACTCGAGGCCGGCGGGCTGATCGAGCCCGAGAAGCAGGGCCGCCACCGCTACTACCGCCTCTCTGACCCCGACGTCGCCGACGTGCTGGAAGGCCTGCAGGGCATTGCCGCCCGCGCCGGCCATATGCGGGTGCGCACCGGGCCGAAGGATCCGGCGCTGCGCCGCGCCCGCATCTGCTACGACCATCTCGCCGGCGATCTCGGCGTGCAGATGCTCGACAGCATGAAGCGGCAGAAGCTGGTCCGCCAGAGCAAGCAGGCGATCGAGCTCACCGGCGAAGGCAAGCGCTTCATGGCCGAGGAGTTGCAGATCGATGCCGATGCGCTGACGCATCCGCGCCGTCCGGTGTGCAAGGCCTGCCTCGACTGGAGCGAGCGGCGACATCATCTCGCCGGCACGCTCGGTGCTGCCATGATGGATCGCTTCACGGAATTGAAATGGGCCGCGCGCGATGTTGCGCCGGGCAGCCGCGTGGTCAATTTTTCGCGCAACGGCGAGAAGCGATTCGCCGCGCTGTTCGGCCCGGACCAATAGCGGCGCGCCTTCGGGCAAGCGTCGATGAATCGCCGGTCTCGCTTGCCTCGCCTTCCGATGCATTTCGCACGCTCGCCATTGGCGCGCGGCTGCCCGCGTCCGCGAAATATTTCGAAGTGATGCTGAGCCGGCTTGCGGCGTGCTGACGCAGCTGTGAGCTGCAACATTCATGTCGCATTCAGGCCGCAACATTATGGTCGGCGACATCGGGCACGGCTTCTGCAATGATCCGGCCGGGCGAATCGTTAGACGAACGTTTGTTGCGGTGCCGCAGCGCGGCCCAAATAAAAAAGGAGAAGACATGAAGTATCTTTTTGCTGCAGCAGTTTTGCTGACGACCGCATTCGCCGGCATCAGCGCCGCTGATGCCGCCGGTGGCTGCGGCCCCGGCTGGCACCGTGGCCCCTATGGCGGCTGCGTCAGGAATCGCGGCGTCGTCGTCGCGCCGGGCGCCGTTGTCGTGCGTCCGCCGGTCGTGGTCGAGCGCCCCGTCGTGGTGGCGCCGCGTGTCCGCGCCTGCCCCTACGGCTTTGTCTGGCGCTACGGCCGTTGCCGCCCGATCTGATCGCGGCAGATTCCGAACTAACAAAACCCCGCCGGTAGCGGGGTTTTTCTTTCTTTTGTCGCGGACTAAAGCACGATGAATCGTCATTGTGCTTTAGCTCATTGTTTGAGCATGACCTTATCGGAAAGCCGCTTCGCACTTTTCCGGATCATGCTCTATCACCAGCGGCGCCAGTGATGACGGCGCCAATGGTGGCGGCGCCAGCCCCAATGCCTGCGGTGCCAGTGCCGGTGACGCCAACCCCAGTGGCGATGATGCCAGCGTACTTGCTCGGGCTTCATGCGGCCGACCTCCTCGCCCGTGGTGACGGCGGGATGCGCATCGCCAGCCGCCGGCGCGCGTGCATCCTGGTTGAGAGGAAGCGGCGCGAGCGGCGCCGCCTGCGCCGTCGCTGCGAACGTGACGGCTCCGGCGGCGACACCGAAGGCCATCTTCATAAAATCCCGGCGTTCCATGAGCGTTTCCCTTTGTTGCTGAATTGGACCAACCGCGACGAGTTTTTGCCGCGCGACCTGAACGCTCGCTGAACTGCGCGTTCACGTTCATGGAACTCGATCCATCGTCATGGGTCACGCAACCATCATGCCGCCGTCGCCTCCTCCGCCAGCACCAGGAGATCGCGCGTCCGCGTCACCTCCGGCCAGTCACGGTTGAAGTCGGCTACCAGCCGCTTCATGTCATCGCTGTTCACCGCGCGCTCGAGCGCCTTCTGGTCGGCGAACTGATAGGTCGCCTGGTGCAGCGACGGGTCACTCAGGCTCCAGCATCGCCAGGCGCGCTCGGCGCCGAACGATTTCATCGCGTCGGGCAGATGCTCGCGCGAATACCAGGCATCGAAGGCGGGACGCCTTGCGGCGTCCATAACGGTGGCGCGGACGACGAAATAGGCTGCCGGCATTGTTTCCTCCATGGTTTCATTTCGCACACGCGGCCGGTCTATGCTCCGTGATATGTCGGCCTGCTGACAATGCCCGATCAGGGAGATCACCCATGCTTGCCCGTCACCGCACCGCCCTGCTCTCGTTCCTGTTCGCCCTCGGCGCCGCGCTGCCTGCCGCCGCCGAGGAGATCGCGCTGCCGCGCGAGGCGCAGCTCGGACCGCGTCCGTTCTATCTGGTCGACAAGATGAAGGACGGGCCCCTGAAGCAGCAGCTCAGCCAATGCACCGGGCCGTTCCACAAGACCGATTTCTCGATCGGCCACCGCGGCGCCGCGCTGCAATTTCCCGAGCATAGCCGCGAGTCCTATCTCGCCGCCGCGCGGATGGGCGCCGGCGTGATCGAATGCGACGTCACCTTCACCAGGGACCGCCAGCTGGTGTGCCGGCATTCGCAATGCGACCTGCACACCACGACCAACATCCTGACGGTGCCGGATCTCGCGGCAAAATGCACGCAACCCTTCAGCCCGGCCGATCCCGCCACCGGCAGGAAGGCCTCGGCGAAATGCTGCACCAGCGACATCACGCTTGCCGAATTCAAGCGGCTCACCGCGAAAATGGACGGTTTCAATCCGGATGCAAGGACGCCGGAGGACTACCAGAACGGCACGCCGCGCTGGCGCACCGAGCTCTACGCCAATTCCGGCACACTGATGAGCCATGACGAGAGCATCGCGCTGATCAAAAGTCTCGGCGCAAAATTCACGCCCGAACTGAAGGCGCCGGAAGTGGCGATGCCGTTCGACGGCGACTACACCCAGGAGACATATGCGACCCAGATGCTCGCAGCCTACAAGGCCGCCGGCATTCCGGCGAGCGACGTGTTCCCGCAGAGCTTCAGCCTCAAGGACATCCTGTATTGGGTAAAGACCGAACCGGACTTCGCGAGCCAGGCGCTCTATCTCGAGGACCGCTACGAGAAAGCAGGCCTCGATCCGAACCGGCCGGAGACGTGGAAGCCGTCGATGCAGGAATTGAAGGCCTCCGGCGTCGCGATCCTGGGGCCGCCGATCTTCGCGATGCTGGCGCTGAACGACAAGGGCGAGATCGTCCCGTCGGCTTACGCCAGGGCGGCGAAGGCGGCCGGCCTCGATCTGATCGGCTGGTCGCTGGAGCGCGACGGGCCGCTCAACCGAGGCGGTACGTTCTACCACAAGTCGGTGAAGGCGGCGATCGACCGCGACGGTGACACGCTGACCGTGCTCGATGTGCTGGCAAGGCAGGTCGGCGTCCGCGCGATGTTCTCCGACTGGCCGGCGACGACCACATTCTATGCGAATTGCATGGGGATGAAGTGAGATCATGCAGGGCGGATTACGGCCGCGCCTGCCCCGCCCTACGCACCGTGCGCGCCCGCCATGACCATTCCGGCCGTTCCGCGCGCGGCAGAACAGGACTAGCATCGCCGCCTTCCCGCCCGACGGGACAACACCACAGGGAGGCCGCCATGAAGCCAGGACAACCGGTCAAGGACGCCAGCCATCTCTACGAAGTCGAGCGCCGCGCCCAGCACGCCGCCCGCCCCGGCTTCCGCATCATGGAGCTGCAACTCTCGCCGACCCAGAAGGTGCCGTGGCACACCCACAGCAACATCTCCGACACCTTCTACGTGCTGGAGGGCCAGATGCGGCTGTTCCTGCAGGAGCCGAAGGAGGAAGTGAACCTGAAGGTCGGCGAAGTCTACGCCGTCCGCGCGACCCGCCCTCACCTCGTCACCAATGCCGGCACGACGTCGCTGACGTTCCTGATCCTGCAAGGCGTCGGCGAATACGACTACGTGCCGCTGGCGTCGGGCTGAGGACACGCGTCGCTTGCTGCGCCGTCGTCCCTGCGGAAGCAGGGACCCATAACCACCGCGTTACGTTGTTGAGGCAAGCTGTGGCCCCAACGTCTTGCAACAAGATCGAGCTGTGGTCATGGGTGCCGGGTCGCGCTGCGCTTGCCCGGGACGACCCAAGGATAGAAACCGATTCACATCTCAAACAGCCTGTACGGTATCATCACCCGCGCATGCGGATGATCCAGTATTCCAGAGGCGCCGGTGCTTGAGCCGAGAGGCCGCGGCGTACTGGATCGCCCGGACACCGAAGTGAGTGCACGATCTTTCCCGCGCGTCGTCCCGGCGAAGGCCGGGACCCATACGCCGCGGCGTCTGTTGTGAACGGGACTCGTCGTTCCACCATTGGACAGCAATCACCATTCGTGGTTGGGTCCCGGCCTTCGCCGGACGACGGCGAGTTTGTGGCGCGGCCGGTGAATCATGAGTTTGCATTCTCGCGACATCTTTCGCCCGAGCTTTGCATTTCGTTTCGCCCTCTCCGCTAGCAGAGGGCGCAGGGAAAGCCGGGTGCCGATCGCACCCATGGGCCCCGAGCAATGGGTAGCAAGCTCGGGGTAGGACCACAGGTGTAACCAGAAGCAACCCGACCTTCCCTGTGCGATGGTCCTCCGTCGGAGTAATTTGTCGCAGGCGGCGTAAGCGGATTTGATTTGCATCGAGGCAATTCAGCTGCGCGGCCAACCCGAGGGCAAACCCACACCAGCCCGTACCGTTGTTCTCCGCGCAACGTCACGCGCATGGTCCAAGTCCGATGAGCCCGCTGCAGCGCCTTAGCTCGCGGGAATTTTCTTAGCGTGTCATAGCAAGATTGAGACTGCTCCGTCCAATCTTAGCAAGCGCCCCTCTTTGGATCCCTTCGCCTTCCGCCACAAGTCTTTGGCCGCGGACTTCAGCACTCGCTTGTCTCTCGCCGACAGCTTGTAGCCAAAACCGTCATCGCCCGACCGCAAGACATAAGTAATGCTACTCTTCTCGCCGTCAGCAGCGATCGGCCAGGTCTTTTTTGTGTTAAAAGTCCTACAGCTGCCTATGCTGGTGAACGTTCCATTTTTGACACGACAACTAATCAGAAACGTGTCTGCGGGAAGCCGAATCGGAGCCGCAGTCTTACAGATGTTCTGGATTTCGTGAGTTAATGAACTTTCCGTGCAAAAACTTCATGCTACCCCGCCAGCCCTCGTAAAATATTCAAGGGGAACTACTATAAGGGACTATCAAGCACGCCACTACTGGGTGCAAGCAAAATTGCAAGAGTTGAGCGCGTTCACACTTTGAGGAAACGACGTGTTGGACACCTCACATTGGCTTCAAAGGCACATGGTGTACTAGGCGTAGGTCGATGCTGCCGATCAAACGCGCACGGCGCACCTCGGCGGTGCTGATGGCGGCCTCGGTCTGCCGCAGCGTGCTGACATTCGATCCAAGCGACACGATGCCGCCGAGCACCAGCGCGATCGATCCGAGTGCCGCAGTCTGACCGGCCCCGAACAACCCGAGCAGCGCGATCAACAGCAACGCGAACCCGCCTGCGACCGCGACCTTCGAGCCGAGAATGATCCGCCGCGATCGCTCGGCGCTCTCGGCAAGCTCCTCGATCTGCGCCTCGATCTCGGAAATCTCGTCGGCCGGCTCGTCTTCGGTCATCAGGTTCGGACCTGTCGGACTGGTTAGGCGACGGCGTTCGCCGTAGCTCAATGAGAAGGCCGAAGCCGTAACCCGCTGCGGATTTTCTGAAACGCAGATGCCAAGGATTTACATCCAGATGGCCTGATAGACCACGTCCTTAATTCGATTAAGACTCTTCGTGCCGATTGTATCGATCCTTAGTAACTCCGCATCGGTGGCATCAGCCAGTTGTCCGATAGTCGCGAAACCAGCCTCCCTCAATTTGTCCAACTTATTCCTGGTCAATCCGTAAGGATAAGTATCGCTCTTCTCCAGCTTCTCAATCTCAAGATCCAGAATCCGGAGGTCGGCATCTTCACTAAGTTCGGGCAGTTCGATCGTCTGGGCGAACCCGCTCGACACATGCAGCTCGGCTAGAGCTGCTTAATCTCGCCTTGATATCGACTAAGCGCAATCTGCGGGGTTTGTGACTGAAAGAACCCTATGTCGGTTAGACCGCCGCTCCTTGAAGTAAAATCGAGCATAGCTTCTGCCGCTGGTACCCAAGCCGTATCGATAGTGTGCGCACTGAAAAGGGCTCTGCTGACCGACTGAGTTTTAAGTTCCGGATTCCAGACATCTTGAGGAGGCGCATCGCTAGGATAGATGTCGCCAGACCACTGAATTCTATGCTTGAAGGCATCGTTGGCGTCATATCGCGGATGTTTGGCGAAGCGGTCTAGCGATCTTGATCTAAATGGGTCGAAGCGAAGAAGGATAGCAGTAAGCGCGGATTCGAGAATTGACCGACCAACATACGGGCCGAATGTGACCAGGTCTCGATGTCCCGGGTTTCCGATGAATCTTTGTGAGACACGATCGAGCTGCCCGAGGTGCACGCGCAAGCTTGCCACGCAAGGGTCTGCAGAACCGCCGTCGCTCCTTGTCTCGCAGAGAAGCGACGCCAATGACGAACTCGCCATTCATTCCCCCAACTAACTACAACGGCAGATTGTCGTGTTTCTTCACGGGGATCTCCACCTTCTTGTCCCTGAGCATCGCCAGCGCCCGTGCGATCCGGCGCCTCGTCGAATGCGGCATGATGACGTCGTCGATATAGCCGCGCTCGGCGGCGATGAAGGGCGACAGGAAGCGGTCTTCGTATTCCTTGGTGCGCGCCGCGATCTTGTCGGGGTCGCCGATGTCACTGCGGAAGATGATCTCGACCGCGCCCTTGGCGCCCATCACGGCGATCTGCGCGGTCGGCCAGGCGTAGTTCATGTCGGCGCCGATCTCTTTCGACGCCATGACGTCGAAGGCGCCGCCATAGGCCTTGCGGGTGATGATGGTGACGAGCGGCACCGTGCACTGCGAGTATGCGAACAAGAGCTTGGCGCCATGCTTGATCAGGCCGCCATATTCTTGGCTCGTGCCCGGCAGGAAGCCCGGCACGTCAACAAAGGTGACGATCGGGATGTTGAAGGCGTCGCAAAACCGGACGAAGCGCGCGGCCTTGCGCGAGGCATCCGAGTCAAGCACGCCCGCGAGCACCATCGGCTGGTTGGCGACGAAGCCCACGGTGCGGCCGGCGATGCGGCCGAAGCCGGTGACGATGTTCCTGGCGAAGGTCTCCGAGATCTCGAAGAAGTCGCCCTCGTCGACGACCTTCAGGATCAACTCCTTCATGTCGTAGGGCTTGTTCGGATTGTCGGGGATCAGCGTGTCGAGCGACATGTCGACCCGGCCGATGTCGTCGAAGCTCGGCCATTCCGGCACGCCGTCGGTGTTGTTGCTGGGAAGGAAGTCGATCAGGCGGCGCATCTGCAGCAGCGCGTCGACGTCGTTCTCGAACGCCCCGTCGGCGATCGAGGAGCGCGTGGCGTGCACCGAGGCGCCACCGAGCTCTTCCGCGGTCACCACCTCGTTGGTGACGGTCTTCACCACGTCGGGGCCGGTCACGAACATATAGCTGGTGTTCTTCACCATGAAGATGAAGTCGGTCATGGCGGGCGAATAGACGTCGCCGCCGGCGCAGGGGCCCATGATGACAGAGATCTGCGGGATCACGCCCGAGGCCTGCACGTTGCGGCGGAACACGTAGGAATAGCCCGCGAGCGCCGCGACGCCTTCCTGGATGCGCGCGCCGCCGGCGTCATAGAGGCCGATGATCGGCGCCCTCGCCTTCATCGCCATGTCCTGAAGCTTTGTAATCTTCAGCGCGTGGGTTTCTGAGAGCGAGCCGCCGAACACCGTAAAATCCTTGGCAAAGACAAACGTCTTGCGGCCGTTGACGGTGCCCCAGCCGGTGACGACGCCGTCGCCGGGGATCCTGGTCTTCTCCATGCCGAACTCGGTCGAGCGGTGCTCGACGAACATGTCGAATTCCTCGAATGAGCCCTTGTCGAGCAGAAGCTCGATCCGCTCGCGGGCGGTCAGCTTGCCGCGGGCGTGCTGCGCCTCGATGCGCTTTTCGCCGCCGCCCAGCTTGGCGCCGGCGCGCCGCTCTTCGAGGGTATCGAGGATGTCTTTCATTTGTTTCCGCCCGTGTTAGCTACAGTCCGCGTCCCGGCGCGAGGTGCGGGTCCGCTTCGTTCGGAAATGGCTTAGCACGGCCGTTTCGGAACCGGAAAGCCGCTTGTGAGCGGGTTCGGGCGCAAAAACGGTAGGATTTTCCGACATCTGGGGAGACGGCAATGACTGAGACAAGCGTGGCGGAAACCGGCGCGCCGACCGGCGGGGTACGCACCCTGCTCCGGCTGGAGGGCTTGGTGCTGTTCCTCGGCATGACCCTGCTCTATGCCCAGTGGGAGGGCTCGTGGCTGGTCTATGTCCTGCTGTTCCTGGTGCCGGATTTAAGCTTTGCCGCCTATCTCGCCGGCCCCCGGGTCGGCGCCATCGTGTACAACGCCGCCCACGCCTACCTCGCGCCGGTCGCGCTGATGACGCTGGGCTTTGCCGCCGCGGCGCCGCTGGTGCTCTCGGTCGCGATGATCTGGCTCGCCCATATCGGGATCGACCGCGCGCTCGGCTACGGGCTGAAATATTCCAAAGGCTTTGGCTTCACCCATCTCGGGCGGATCGGGAAGCTCAGCTGAACTGCACGCCGATCCGGCCCCTCCTGCGCCAGATCACGCGACAGCGCCGCTCGGTCGCCTCCATCTCCAGCACGAGGCGGAAGCTGTCGGGGATCGCAGCAGGATCGGTTGCCTCGACCGCGGCGCCGGTCGCGGAGAGGTTGCGCACGATGCACGTCATGCTGCGCCGCGCGAAGCTGAGCCGCGCCGCCCGCGCGACGTTGCGCCTGACGGCCCTGCGCTGGTCGCCGGCGGCCTCGCCGGTCGCGCCGGTCGAGAAGCCGGAACGGATCCTGCCCTCCAGCCGGACCTCGCTGTGCATGTCGAAATGCTTGAGAATGCGGCGCCTGCTTCCGACCACCGTCAATTGCAGCGACGCCAGCAGATACTCGACCTTCGGGCCATTGCCGAACGGCAGCAGCAGCCGTTCGCAATCAACCTGCCTGTCGTTAGCATCGACGGTCGAGAACACCATGTAGACCGCGCAGCCGCTCGCCGCGCATTCCTTCGCCGGCCTGAGCGTGATGCGCCGGAGCGACATCGGGACGACCTGCTCCATGGTCCTCCCGGCCCAAGCGGAATTGAACGCCTCGGCGACATTCTCGCCCTGATACATCGCGCGGAACTTGCGCAGGCGTCCCTCGCCTTCGACGGCCCACGCCACGAGTTGCCGCGGATCATGCATCGCAGGATCCGGCTTCAACTCGGCGAAAGCGGGAAATGGCCGGCCGGCGGCCAGCTGATCCCACTGTTCCAACAATGCGCGCTGGCTTGCCGACCTGATCGCGTCAGGCGCAATGAACCTGAAGGTCATAAGCCCCTCTCATGTCGCGTCAGCGCGCAAGGTGGGCAGCTCCACTTAAGGATCGCTGAAACCTGATCCGTAACAGTGCGGGACTTCGCGGCGGGCGCGATGAATTACCGCTTGGCATGGTTAGCGCGCACTTTACAGTTCGACCGAGCCACAGGGGGGAAATCATGAGGAGCCGCGAAGCGGCGTCTCGAAGCATGCAGGCCCGCCTGTGGCCTCATGGTTCGAGACGCGCGTTCCGCGCTCCTCACCATGAGGAGAGATAGACGTCAAGCGAAGCGGCGCGCGAACACCACGCAGACCACGACCAGCAGGGTCGCCGCAATCATCGACCAGGCTACCTGCTCATGCAGCAACAGTCCGGCCAGCGCGAGGCCGAAGAACGGCTGCAGCAGCTGCAACTGGCCGACGCTGGCGATGCCGCCGAGCGCAAGCCCGCGATACCAGAACACGAAGCCGACCAGCATGCTGAAGATCGAGACATAAGCGAGCCCGAGCCAGGCCGGCGCGCCGATGCCCTGCCAGCTCGGCGGCAGCGTCATGATCGTCATCACGAGCACCACCGGCGCTGAGAGCACCAGCGCCCAGGAGATCACCTGCCAGCCGCCGAGCCGCCGCGACAGCGCAGCGCCTTCGGCATAGCCGAGGCCGCAGACGATGATGGCGGCGACCATCAGGAGGTCACCGGTCAGCGACGTCGATCCGTCGCTCGACAGGGCGAACGCGCCGACCGTCGCGCTGCCGATGCAGGAAAACAGCCAGAACGGCGGCTGCGGCCGCTCGCCGCCGCGCAGCACGCCGAACACGGCGGTCGACAGCGGCAGCAGCCCGATGAACACGATCGAATGCGCCGAGGTGATGTGCTGGAGCGCGAGCGCGGTGAGCAGCGGAAAGCCGATCACGACGCCTAGCGCGACGATGGTCAGCGACACCAGGTCCTTGCGCTGCGGCCAGGGCTGCCGCAGCACCGCCAGCAGCGCGGCGCCGAGCAGCGCCGCGATCGCCGCCCGTGCCGAAGTCAGAAACAGCGGCGAGAACCCGGCCACGGCCACGCGGGTCGCCGGCAGCGAGCCGCTGAAGATGATCACGCCGAGCAAGCCGCTGCCCCAGCCGTCGATCGAAGCCTTGTCCATCGTACCTTGCTTCCCAAAACGTAACTGCGCCCCCTCGCCTCGCTCTTGCGGTCGGGGTGAGGGGCCGCCCCGCATACTCGGTAACGGCCGAACCCGTGGAGACTCCCCCTCACCCGGAGCGCATCTGACGATGCGTTCCGACCTCTCCCCGCAGGCGGGGCGAGTGAAGCGGAGTCCGACGTCGCACCGACCATAGCCGGCGAAGGCTCGCCAAGGCAGCTACAGATCAGTACAATACCGCAAAACTGTATGGGCAAAGGTCGGCATACACTTGCGACAGCAATCCGATGCACCAAAGGCGACCCGGACCACCGACGTGATGAACGCGATCCGCGCCAAGGTGGCGAGCCGCGCGCTGGTCGCCGACGACCGCCTGCCCTCGATCCGCGGCCTGGCCGCGACCATGGGCGTGTCGCCCTCCACCGTCGTCGAGGCCTATGACCGGCTGGTGGCCGAGGGCCTGATCCGCGCCCGGCCCGGCTCCGGCTTCTATGTCTCGTCCGCGGCGCTGCCGCCGCTCGCGCTCGCCAAGGACCAGCCGCAGCGCGACCGCGCGGTGGATCCGTTCTGGGTGTCGCGGCAATCGCTCGATGCCGAGACCGGCGCGCTCAAGCCCGGCTGCGGCTGGCTGCCGGCCGAGTGGATGCCGACGGAGGCGCTGCGGCGCGCGTTGCGCGGCCTGGCGCGGGCCGACGACGCCGTGCTCTCCGACTATGGCGCGACGCGCGGCTCGCTCATGCTGCGGCGGATCCTGATGGCGCGGTTTGCCGACGAGGGCCTCGAGGTGCCGCCCGAGCAGCTCTTGCTGACCGCGTCCGGCACGCAGGCGATCGACCTCGTCTGCCGCTTCCTGCTGCGCCCGGGCGACACCGTTCTGGTCGACGATCCCTGCTACTTCAATTTCCGCGCGCTGCTGCGCGCGCATCAGGTTCGCATCGTCAGCGTGCCCTATACGGCATCGGGCCCCGATATCGCGAGCTTCGAGGCGACGCTCGCCGCCGAGCGGCCGCGGCTCTATGTCACCAACTCGGCGCTGCATAATCCGACCGGAGCGACGCTGTCGCCGCAGACCGCGCACCGCGTGCTGAATGCCGCCACAGCCTACGATCTCACCATCGTCGAGGACGACATCTTTGCGGACTTCGAGCCGGAGCCGTCGGCGCGGCTCGCCGCGCTCGATGGCCTGAGCCGCGTGATCCGGATCGGCAGCTTCTCCAAGACGCTGTCGGCATCGGTGCGCTGCGGCTTCATCGCCGCGCGCGCGGACTGGATCGAGGATCTCGTCGATCTCCAGGTCGCGACCGGTTTCGGCGGCCCCAGCGCGGTCGCGACCGAGATCATCGCCAGCGTGCTGTCGAGCGGTTTCTATCGCAAGCATGTCGAGGAGCTGCGCCGGCGCCTTGCCCGCGCCCGCCGCGACGTCGGCGACAAACTGCAGCGCATCGGCGTCACACCCTGGCTGATGCCGCGCGGCGGCTTCTATCTGTGGTGCCATCTGCCCGACGGGTGCGACTCCGCCGACGTGGCGCGCGCCGCGCTTGCCGACAACATCGTGCTGGCACCCGGCAACGTGTTCAGCGCCTCGCAGACGGCTGCCGCCTTCATGCGCTTCAACGTCGCGCAATGCCGCGACCCGAAGCTGATGCCGACCTTGCAACGGGCGATCGGGCGCTAGACCAGGATGAAATTTGGGTTGAATCGGTCTCGCCGCAGACTGGCTCTACCTCTCCCGCTTGCGGGGGAGGCGCATCGCATCAACGATGCGATGCGGGTGGGGGCTCTCTCCGCGATGCGACCCGTGGAGAGAACCCCCACCCCAACCCTCCCCCGCAAGCGGGAGAGGGAGCACACCGCCTTCGCGACTGCGCAGGCAGCCAACCGACGCAGCGGCACCCTACTTCTCACCCACCTTGAACGGCTCTTCCTTGCCCGGCGGCACGGTCTCCTCCGCCATCGCCAGGATCATCGCAACCATCACGTAATTGCCGGCGACCGCGGTGAGGTCGACGATCTGCTGATCGTTGAAGATCTTCTTGGCCCGCGCATAGGTCTCGTCGGAGACTTTCTTGGTCGTGGTCAGCTCGGTGACGAAGTCGTACACGACCGCCTCGTCGTCGGCCATTTTCGACGGCCGGTTGCCGGCCTTCAGCTCCGCGATCACATCAGGCGGCAGGCCGGCCTTGGCGGCGAGCGGTGCGTGCGCGAACCACTCGACCTGCGAGCGCCACTGCCGGCCGATGATCAGGATCGCGAACTCGTTCAGCCGTGTCGGCACCGAGGTCTGCCAGCGCAGATAATAGAACAGATCGTAGAGGCGCTGGCCGAGCACCGGGCTCCTGATCATCGGATTGTAGGGACCGCCGATGCCGACGCTCGACACCTTCATGATCTGCTCGCCGAGCGGCTTTTGCAGGTCGCTGAGCTGCTCCATCGTGAGCTGCGGGAAGCGCGGCTCCTTGCTGGTGGCCGGCGCCGAAAACACCGTCGCCGCGAGCCAGCCGCCGGCCGCGGCCAGCGTGAGCGACGAGAGCCAGACTGTTGCCGAATGCATGATTCCTCCGCTTGATTTTATCGGAGGATGCTAGTCGAGCTACGTAGCGCCAGCCAGCGATGAACACGCAGATCAGGTCATCACAGCGCGACGATATCGGTGAGGCATTGCTGCGTGACGCTCATCCGCGCGTCGATCTGCGCCTGGGTCTTGCAGTCCATGTTCATCGCGAACACCGTGACGTCGGTGCCCTTCTCGGCCCAGCCGACCAGCCAGCCGAGCGAGCCGTGCTCCTTGTCGGTCAGGCCGGTCTTGGCGCGAATGACGGCGTCGCCGACTTTCGTGACGGGGAGAATGTCGCGCACCAGCTGCTGGCTGCGCTTGCCGACCGGCAGCACGCCGCGGCGCAGCCGGTCGAGGAAATCGATCTGCTGCACCGGATCGATCCGCAAATTGCCCGTCACCCAGAACTGGTCGATGCCGCCGCCGATGTCGCGGTTGCCGTAGTCGATGATGTCGAGATATTTCTTCATCCGCTCCTCGCCGATGCGGCGGGCGATCTCCTGGAACACCGGAAAGGCCGATACCGCGAGCGCGGAACGCAGCGTGTGATCCCTGTTCCAGGCCTCGATGCTGCGCGTTGTGCCGTCCCACTTGAAGACGTCCTTGTCGGGGTCCTGCACCACGCCGGTCTCGAGCGCGATCAGCGCGCTCGGGATCTTGAAGGTCGAGGCCGGCAATTTGCCGTCACCCGAGCGGACCTTGTCGCTGGCGATGATCAGATAATCGTCCACCTTGTAGCCGACGAAAGTACCCTCGGTGCCGAGATCGAAGAACCGCTTTTGCAGCTCCTCGCGAAACTCGCTGCGCTGGTAGGACACGTTGGCGAAGCTGCGCGACGGCAGGATCGTAGCGGCAGCAAGCAGACCGAGCACATGGCGGCGATGGATCACGACAAGTCCTGGGCAGGTTCGATTGACGACGATGCTGATGCCATCGTGGTGAAAGGATGGCAATAAGACTCACTTGTTTGTCGCGTTTCCTTCACGCGAACCGGTGCCCACTTCGCTCGAAAACGCGCCCGCTAGCGCGCCCGGCCCGACATCCGCAGCACGAACACCAGCACCTCGGCGACGGCCTTGTAGAGCTCGGCCGGAATCTCGTCGCCGAGCTCGACATTGGAGAGCGCGCCGGCCAGCACCTCGTTCTCCTCGATCGGGATGTCGTTGGCCTTGGCGACCTCAATGATCCTGGCGCCGATTGCGCCCTTGCCTTTCGCGACCACGCGCGGCGCGCCGGCGTGGTCGTAATGCAGCGCGACCGCGAGCTGGTTGGTGGCCTCGCTCATGATGCGCGGTCCAGGAAATGGCCGGCGCGCGCCGGCGCGGGTTGCGGCGGGCTGCCGTCGCGGATCTCGATGTCGCCTGGCGTGAGCTCGACTCTGGTCAGCGCCAGGCTCAGTTCGGACGCGCCGGCGCGCAGCTGCGCGGCGGTCGAGGGCCGCTCGGCCCACATCCGCACCGAGGTGCGCTCGCCGTTCAGCGTGACCAGCGCGTGCACCGGGCCGGCCGGCTCGACATAGAGCGTGAAGCGCGCGCGCCACACCCGCTTGGCCGCCTCGACCTCATTGCCGCCGCCCTCGCGGGAAATCTCGAACTGCGCCATCGCCGTGCCCTGCTGGGTCAGGAACGGAATCTCGAAATTCCAGCGCGGCAGCATGGCGTCGAGCTGCGGGCGCGTGCCGTCGCCGCGGTCCGGCAGCGAGGCGACCTGCAGCAGAGTCTGCCGCGCCAGGGCCGCGTCGGTGTTTTCCAGCAGGCGATGCGCGGCGGTCGCGAGCGGCGTGCCAGCGGCAATCGACGGCTCCGCGACGGCCTGGGCCGACGGCAGCGCGCCGTGAAACGGCGGCGGCGGCGTATTGCCCCGTGCGGGCACGTCGCCGGGCAGCATCTCCCGCGGCGCGGCACCCTGTCGTGCCGGGTTGCCGAGCTCGTGCAGCGCTTCCTGAATGAGATTGAGCGCGCCGCCAGATGACGGGCCGGCATCGAGCGCATTCGCGAGCGCCCCGGCGAGCCCTGCGGTGCCGCGGGTGAGATCCTCGGCAACCGGCACGCGCGCCTGCGGCAGCAGGATCTCCTGAACGTCGAGGTCTGGCGTGCCTGACGGCACGAGGCTCGGTGCCGTGGCGTTGCCGGCCAGCGCCGGTTGCTGGAGCGGTGTGGTGGACGCGGGCCTTGCGGCATCGCCGGCGCCGAGCGAGCTCAGCGCCTGGCGCAGCACGATCAGCGCCGCCTTCAGATCGGGCACGCTGCCGCTCGCCGGCGCAACGCCCGCGGCGAGCATCGCCTCCAGCAGCAGGCCGGATCTCTGGAAGCCGGCCTTGACCGCATCGCCGCTCAAATTCTCGGTGAGGCCGGTCTGCTGTGCCAGCACCTGTGCGATCGCAGCCTGCAGCTTCGGCGGCAGATTGGCTGAGGCGACCGCGGCGAGATTGGCGAACAGCGACGCCTGGCTGCCCTGCACCGCCGCCGCATTCTGCGCCGCGGCCGTAATGGTGACGCGCTCCAGCGGCGTCAGCACAGCCTTCGGTGCCGTGGCGACGGGCTGGGCGGCATCGATGGCGTCGGCCACTGCCGGCGACAGCCGTGCGGCGTCGCCGGTGTCGGGGCCCTGCCCGACCAGCTGCAGGCGGATGCCGTCATTGGTCTGCGACACCGCAAGCTGCAGGTTCTGGCCCTGCTGCAGCGGCACCTCGGTCTGGACGTCGATCGACAGGCTCGCGATCGCGATCCGCACCAGATCGGCGGACAGCACTTTCAGCACCTGCGCATTGACGACGCTGCCGGCCTCGAGCGTGAGATCAGGCGCAACGCCGTTCGCCTCCTTCGAGGCGAGCACCGGCAGCACGGGATTAATGGCGAGTGCCATGTCGGAGGTCTCGGCCAGGCGCGAGGAACGTGCCGCAGGCTAGCCCGGCGCCGTAAACCCCTCGTTAACCGGCAGCCGGCTTGAGCTCCCTGAGCACGTCCGCGGCGGCCTTGAAATCGAGCTGGCGGGCGGCGCGGCGGGCGGCGACCTCCTCGTCGACGCCCCATTTCTCGATGTTCCAGTCCTCGTCGACATGGGCGGCGACCCAGACCTGGTCTGTGTCGCGGACACCATGCGCCAGCGCCAGCGCGAGCAGCGCCGAGCCGGTCAGGGTCGTCACCACATGGAGTGCCGCGACCGACCAAGGATCGGTCGGGAACGCCGCCCGCGCCGCCTTGATCGCAGGCTCGGGCTGACTGACATGCATCACCCCCTCGGCCATCACGAAATGGGCGCCGAGCGCGTCAGCGGCCCAGAACAGGATCGGATCCCAATGCTGGGCCTCGCGCGCCACCAGCGTTTCGGGATGCCCGGCGCGATAGAACAAGAGGTCGCTGCCGAGGAACTTGGCCGCATCGTCGGCCACCTCGTCGACGCGATCGATCACCCCCTCGATCACGCTGTTGGCAAGCCGCGTCAGCGGCATGGTCACGGGATCGATGGTCTCGCCCTGCGCATTCCATTCCGCCGCCACCGTGTCCGCAATGGCCCGCGTCGGCACCGCGATCGGCTTGCCGGACGGCGAGCGGATCGGCTTGCCGTCGAGCGTGATTGAAAATCCGCCGTCGGCCTCCGCGACGCCGGCGCCGGTGTAGAACCGCTTGCGCTGGGGCGTGCGGATGTGGCGCCGCACCGCCTCCTGCGGGTCGAACGGAGATTGTTCTGGGACATCGTCGAAAAGTTCGCGCATCGCGCCGGGTAGCTTTCGTTCGGAAGGATTTCCCTGCAAGATATGTCAGGGGCAACGGCAAATAAAGCTGATGGGACGCGGCAAATTCCTTGCGGGGTTTTCGCTGGTTGCGGCGGTTTTCGCGGCCGCCACGGCCTGTGCCGGGTTCCGTTCGCCGGAATCCCTGATCCGCAACGTCTACGCGCATTATGGGCGAGGCAGCGCCGAATATTCCAACGGCCTGCCGCGTGACGAGGAAACCGCTCGCCGATTCTTCGATCCCACCATGCGCGGAGCCTGGACCGCGCTGCACGATGCGCCCTACGATTTTCTGGTGCAGAGCCCGACCTGGCGGCTCGGCCCGATCTCGATCGCAATCCCGCGCCGACAGTTCGACAGGACCGATGTGACGGTGACATTCGACAATGAGGGCCGCGCTGTCACGCTCAATTTCATCATCGTCAACGGACCCGACGGCTGGGTGATTTCCGACGTCGAGAGTCAGCACGATTCCTTACGGATGTTTCTCACGCAGTTTCGGCGGTGATCGCTGCTCCGCCGGCCAACGTCGGCAGCCATATCGGCTACAAGCTGACGCTTTGACGCTGGCGCCGGGCCGGCCTTGTCATCGGCCTACTTGTTCCGGTCACCACCAAGAAGATTCTTGTAGACCTTTCCATCCTTCATGATGACCAGGAAGTTCTTTGCCGGATCTTCGATCAGCTTGATGTTGTCGATCGGATTGCCTTCGACCAGCAGAAGGTCGGCGAGCGCACCTTCCTCCACCACACCGAGCTTGCCCGAATATGGATTTCGAAGCCCGGACAGAGCGAGCAATTCGGCATTCGTCGATGTCGCCATGATGAGCGCTTCAGCCGGCGTGTACCATCGCGTGAGGGCTGTCAGCATGGCGCCTTGCCGGTCAGCGAGCGCTTTCGAGAACAAGACGTCGGTACCGAAGGCCGTCTTCAACTTGTACTTTTTGGCAAAGCCGTAGACCCTGTCGGTGCCGGCAACGACCTGCCGCATCTTGTCCTGCTCCGCAGGTCCAAGGGCACTGGCGCCCGACAGATCGAGGAAGGGCTGTGTGCTCAGCCAAATTCCCTTCTCGGCCATCAGGCGGGCCGACGTGTCGTCCATCAAATGACCGTGCTCGATGCACTTGACCCCCGCTGCGATCGAGCGCTGGATCGCGACCGAGGTATAGGCGTGTACGGCGACATAGGTACCCCAGTTCTCGGCAGCATCCACCGCGGCACGCAACTCCGGTTCAGTAAACGTGGACACATCGAGCGGACTGAACGGCGACGCCACCCCACCGCCCGCCGTGAGCTTGACCTGCGTCGCCCCCTGCATCAGCTGCTCGCGCGCGCGGACGCGGACTTCATCCGGGCTGTCCGCGACCATGGCGCCACCTATCCTTTCCATGCGGCTGAGCATGCCGCCGATCGTTCTGGGCAGATCGGACAGCTGCCGGAAGTCACCATGGCCGCCGGTGATGGTGATCATGGCACCGGATGGGTAGATGCGAGGACCGGCGACGAGACCCTCGTCGATCGCCCGCTTGAGGGAAAAGGCCGGCCCGCCCATGTCGCGAATGGTGGTGAAGCCTCGCATGAGTGTCGCCGTTGCCTCGGCGGCCGCAAGAAGATTGGTGTAGCCGACGTCGCTGACCATCACGACCGCCGGCGTCGGGCGTACCAGCATTGCATGCCAATGCGCGTCGATCAGCCCGGGCATCAGCACCCGTCCATCGCCGGCGATCACCTGCGCGTCGGCCGTGATCGCCGCAGTCGAAATCTTCTCGATCTTGTTGTTCCGGATCAGCACATTGGACGGCCCGGACAGCGCGCCATTCTTGCCATCGAAAATGCGTACGTTCTGGAACAGCACGCCACCATCCTGCTGAGCCTGCGCCGGCCGCGAGGCGACGAGGCTCATCGCAATCGACGCAACCAGCGCCGAAACCCTGACGCTCTTCCTCAAACCTGACATGTCCACTCTCCGCCGATGGCGCATCGCGCGAGACCGTCATTGATCTCGCTGTGCGCGAGGGACCGACTTGATTTCAGCACTTGGTGAGAGTTCTGCTGCTCCCTGGAAGATCGACGACCTATTGAGCCGCTCCGGCGGCAGGCTGCAAAGCGTGGCTCAGCCATCCGATGCCATGGGACAGCAGATCGATCCCCAGCAGCAGCCCGAGCACCCACAGCCCGGTGGCCGGAAATCCGGTCAGAATGATGAGGCCGGCCAGGACGCCAAACAGCCCGGACGCCAGCATGATCCAGCCCGACTGCTGCCAATGGCCGATGCCGACCAGCATGCGCACAATCCCGGAGACCAAAAGCATGAGACCGAGGGCATAGGTCAGGAGCAGCGCACTCGCCACCGGCTGGCTGAGCAGCACGATTCCGCAGGCAAGGTAGAGCACCCCGAGCAGAAGCTGCCACACGAATCCCCCCAGCCCTTGGTCCAGAAGGCGTGCAGGATTTCGAACCCGCCGGCAACGATGGCGGTCCAGCCGATAAAGATGGCGCTGATCACGGTGAAAAGCACGACATCTCCCAGGACGAGAAGGCCCGCGGCGATCAGGACGAGGCCTAGCAGAACGCAGACCCATAAAGGCGGGCCAGGCAGCCCGCGGAGCATCGTGGAACTGTTCTCATAGGTAGCCATGTCGTCCTCCTTGATCCCAGGCAGCCATGGCACGGTCGCGCATTCCAGGCGGCGCAACCGGGCCACTTGAGCTGCCGAAGCTTATTCCTGCCGTCACCAGCGCCATCCGCAGCGGCGGCGACCTCTGTGCCACCAACAGGCCCAGCGGCGCCGGCGATGCCAGCGGTGGCGGAGGACGCGGGCGCGGTGGTGGCCGGGTGACGACCATATGAAGCGGCCGCTCCGGATCATCCGTCTTCGCCACAAGGGCATCTTCGGGGGCCAGTGGCAGCGCCCTGGCCGCCTGCGTCAACAAGCCGGTTCCGAGACCAGCGGCTGCGACGCCGCCGAGCATTCTCCGGAGCACGATGCGACGGTCGAGTTCATCCATATCCGGCACCTCGTTTGTTGTGCAGAGACCTTGCTGCCCAGCGGGCCAACATCCCGATCAGGCCGATCGCTCGCGCTCGCCGGTCGCTCCGTCGTCCGGTATTTCGCCCGGCCGGTAATTCGGCAACCGTCCCGCCGGAATGACAGCAAGCAGTGCGAGGCCGGCCATGATCAACAATCCGATCTTCAAAGCGCGCAGGCGCGCTTCGGTGTTGACCCGGACGGCTTCCTCGACCTGCTGCGGCGTACCGCTCGTGCCTTCGAGCACACTGCGCAGCCGGTCATTGCTGACGAAGGTGATGTTGCCGAGATCAACCTGGCTCTGAAGCTCCCTGGTCAGCACCGGACTGGCCGCGATCCTGCCGAGCGCGATCGTGCTCAAAAGGCAGACCAGCAGAGCTCCGGCCACCGCGGTGCCAACGGCAGCCGCCAGATTCTGCGTGGTTCCGCGCAAAGACCCGACATCCCCGGCCAACGCCTTGGGCGAAGCCGTGACCAGAACGTTGAACAGCAGTGTCACCAGCGAGCCCTGGCCAATGCCGAACAGCACGAGTCCAAGGAGAACGGGAATCTCGCTCCAATCGTTGCGCACGACGAAGGCGAGCCACAGCAACGCAACGGTGCAGAGGCCGAAGCCAAAGCGTCCGATCTGGCGGGGCGTCAGTTTGTCGTAGAGATTGACGATCAGCATCGCCGAGAGAAAGACGGTCAGATTGAAAGGCATCATCGCGATCGCCGTCGCGATTGGCGAGCGTCCCTGCACGATCTGGATGTAGAGCGGCACCGTGAAGTTCAGCGCGGCCTCGAGCGCCACGACAGCGAACAGCGCGTAGACCGCACACCTCTCCTCCGGCGAGTCGATCACCTCCAACGCCAGCAGGGGCGTCTTCCCCGCGGCCTGCTGCCGATGCGTCCACATCAGGAATGCCTGCCCGAGCACGATGCCGAGCACGATCAGGATCGGCGCCGGAGAGACGCCCAGCAAGTCAAACGGCGCGTTGGGGGTCGCCAGGATCACTCCCCAACCGTTCAGATTATTGAATCCGAAGCTGATGAAAATGATTGCGCTCGCAGCCAGAGCGACGCCGATCAGATCAATCTGGACATCCGCGCGACCGCGGTCGGGCCGCAAGCGAAAACTCAGAGCGAAAGCGATCGCCGAGGCGACGATGAGAATTGCAAACGCCGGGCGCCAGCCGATATAGGTGCCGAGCAATCCACCGACGACAAATGCCAGCACGCCGGCGGCAGCCCTTGCCGAGCCCAGCGCACCAAGGGCAGTCGCCTGCTGGCGTCCAGCATAATTCTCGGCAATCAGCGCGACGAGCGAGGGCACGATGACCGCGCCCGCAGCGCCGCAAAGCGCCTGAGCGGAAATCATGACGGAGGCCGTCGGGCTGAACGTCATCGCGATCTGCGCTATCAGGAAAAGCACGACGGCAGCGCGAAATACCTGCACCGCCCCGAACCTTTGTGCGAGCTTGGCGCCAAGCATCACGAACCCGGCCACGAGCATCGAGTACGCCACGATTCCGGTCGCGACCGTGGTCGGCGGCACGCCGAAGCTGGCCACCATTCCCCCCATCGCAACCGGCAACGACGCGACGTTGAACGACATGATCATCTGGCCGACCGCAATCGCGATCATGGGTACCCATGATGCGCGCTCTTCCTGTTGAATGTCGCCGATCGAGATCGCTTGCGTTGCCATCGCGTCCTCCAACCTGCCCGGTGTTGCGATCGATCGAGCGACAGCTCGGCCGATCCTCACAGCATCTGGTTTCACTCGTCCGGTTGGGACACGAACAGATCCATGCCCAGTCTCTGCGACAAGAACTTCGCGGCGAGCTGCCCTCGCACGCTGTTGCCGGCCGCATCCAGTGGCGGCCCGAAAGTGCCGAATCCACCTTTTCCCGGAGACACCGCGACGATGCCGCCACCGATGCCGCTTTTGCCGGGCAGACCGATGTCGTACAGCCAATCGCCCGACGTCTCATACAGTCCGGCCGTGACCATGACGGCCAATGCATAGTGGCACACGGCCGCATCGACCACCCGCTGCCGGGTCACCGGATTCACGCCACCATCGGCCAGCGTCGCCCCCATCACGGCCAGATCCCTGGCGCTCACATTCAGCGAACACTGCCGGGTGTAGAGATCGGTCGCCTGCCTGGCGTCGCAATAGATCCGGTCGTAGCTCTCCAGCAGCCGCGCGATGCTTCGGTTGCGAAAATTGGTCCTGGATGCCGATGCGTAGACTTCCTCGTTGAGCGAAAGCTTGCGGCCCGCGAAGCGCGAGAGGCCGTCATGGATGAATTGCCATTGCTCTTCCGCGCTCGAACCCGGCACAAGGCTTGTGGTCGCGATCGCGCCTGCGTTCACCATCGGGTTGGTGCGCCCGGCACCGTGCTCGATCGCCGCCAGCGAATTGAACGGCAGCCCGGTCGCGTTCGCGCCCAGTCTTGCGCGAGCCTCTTCAGGGCCGATGGCCTCGCACACCAATGCGAACACGAATGGCTTCGATACACTCATGATCGAGAATTCGTATTCGATATCGCCGGCGCCGTAGACGCGCCCGCTGGTACCGGCCACGCAGACGCCGAACAGTTCACTCGGCACCCTGGCCAGGGCCGGATAAACCTGCGAATTGGTCCCTTCGCTGTTCGACTTGAAGCGCAGATGCGCTTGAGACACGAGCTCCTGCACCATCTCGGGCTTGGGCAAGTGCCCAGTCGAGATGTAGGGCCGCTCCGCTTGTTCCGCGATCGAAGGCGGCCACATTGGCACTCCTTCCGGATTTCGACCTTATTGCTTCAGGTCTTCTAGTCGGCAACCAGAAGTAGGCTCCCAAAAAACTACGGAGTCAACGATCCGCTCCCACAGCCTTTGCAATGCTTGCGTTGGTCCAGAACACTTTACGACAAATGCGCTGAAGGCGTTGCGGATCGCGGAATTGCAGCGCCGTTGCGCGATGAGACACTCGATATAGTCATGCGACGTTTCGGCGCGGCTAGGTAAGCAAGATTGTCCAATCGCCCGCGACGCAATTGAATCAAAAAGTCATCTGCAACGAGCGATTTCCATCGTGGGCCCGCGAGAGTACGATCATCGTGTGCGGGTGTGAGCCCGCTGCTTGGTCCAAGCAACACTGGCCCGCGGCGATGTTGGAATGACCGCATCACTTGCAGAGTGAGGTTGATCATGGTGGCGCGCGCAAGCGACGGACAGCTTCTGCTGGTAAAGAAGCTGGGTGGGCTCATCGCTATCGTTGTTGGCTGCTTGCTGACAGCAATCGGTGTGACATTCGAATCGACAAGCACAATTGTCGTCGGTGTCCTGCTTCTTGTGCTCGGGGCAGCCCTGCTCACGCTCAAGATCATGAGACGCAATCAAAGTGGTCCGTTTGGATAGCCAAACAGATTCGCACGTTTGACTCGTCATACCCGGGCCTGTCCCGGGCATCTACGTCTGCGTTTCATGCAAAGAAAAACGTGGATGGCCGGGACAAGCCCGGCCATGACGGTGCAGAAAAATCAGTTCTTTCCTAGTGCGATTACCCTGCCCTAATCCCGGTGGTTGGCGCAGGATCGCGAATAGGCGGCGCGCTCGGCCTGGTTCAGGCCGGCGGCGGCGGCTTCGTCGAGGCAGCGGCTGATGCGGTCGCCGAACGAACTGCGCGGCCGGGAACGCAGGCTCGGCTGCGTCGGTGCATCCATCCGCGGGATGGCCGGCACCTCGATCCGCGGCGGTGGCGGAGGCTGGGGCACCGGCGGGTCCCACATCGAGCGGCCCGGCGGAGGGAATTGCGCGCTCGCCGCACTCATGGCCCAGAGCAAAACGCTGCCGATAATCAAGGATCGTTTCATTAGCTATATGTCGTGACGCGGCCGCAACGGTTCAAGTGAACGCACCATGTGTCGACGCCGCCCCCGAGATGCGAGTTCCCCGTCCTCGTCACGGCTTCTGGTAGATCACCTGACCGGCACGGATGGTGCTGCTCACTTTCGCGAAATTGCCGACGTCGCCAAGCGGATCGCCGTCGAGCACCACGAGATCGGCGTCGAATCCCTGCTCCACCCGTCCCTTCTTCGCGGCCTTGAAGAACCGCGCCGGATTGGTCGTCAGCGAGGCCAGCACCTGCCGCTCCGACAACACGCGGTGCATCAGCTGAAATTCCTGCGTGGTGTCGTACAGCGTGGTGAAGCCGACATCGGTGCCGAACAGCACCGTGCCGCCATTCTCCGAAAACTGCTTGAGCTGGTTGACGGTCGAAGCCACCAGACGGTTGGTGACGTTCGGATCGAGCACCACGGTGGTGAACAGCGACAGTGTGGGAACGAGCGCAGTCCCCTGTGCCCTGAACCGCGCCAGCTGATCCCCGGTGTAGCTGGGTTCGCCGGGTGTGGTGTGCGCGAGCACGTCGACGCCGGACTCGATCACCGTCTCGACGCCGACCTTGTTCTGCGGATGCGCGAACACCGGCCGGCCCTGCGCATGCGCCACATCGACGGCTGCTTTCGCAATCGCCGGGTCCATGTTGACGACGGGCTTGTCGCCCATGAAGGCGCCGGTGAACAGCTTGATACCGTCATCACCCATCGCCAGCCAGTCCCGCGCCCATTTTGTGGCCTCCTCGGGCGTTGCGACTTCCGGAAGCTGCACCTCGCGCGGGATGTAGACGGGATGCCCGCCCTTCGGGAAGATGTTGCCGGCAAACAGGATGTCGGGGCCGGCGACTTCGCCCGCGACGATGCGCTTGCGCAGCGGCAACGTGTCCCTCGGATCGGAGCCGAGATCCCAGACCGTCGTAAAGCCCCAGCGCGTCAACATCTCCTGCATGTGCTGCGTCAGCGCCGCGGCCGGCGCTGCGCCGGAGTTGCGCCAGACATTCTGCGTGAAATGGACATGACTGTTCCAGAAGCCGGCGACGATGGTCTTGCCGCTGCAATCGATCACGCGCGCATCCGGCGGCGCCTGGATGTCGCCGGACTTGCCGACCGCGCTGATGACGCCGTCGGTGATCACGATCACCGCATCCGGCAGCGCTTCCGCATCGGCCGATGCGTAGAGCGTGCCGCCGCGGAGCACGATGGTCTCGGCCTGCGCGGTCACCGCGGCGACAGCCGACCCAATCAGGAAGAGCGTGACGCGCAGCCAGGTGCCGATCATGGAGAGTCTCCGTTGCAGGCCGGCATAGGCCGGCGCGCGAAGATAGCCGCAAGGCGCGGAGCCGTTTGATCGTTCTTGCTGTCCGCGCCGGATAGCGGCGCCCGCCCGTCACTCCTCCGGCGCGTTCTCGATCGGGTCGAAGCGGTCGGCCTCGAGCCCGAGCAGATTCCAGGATTGCAGCATGTGCGGCGGCAGCGGCGCGGTGGCATCGATCACGCCGCCGCGCGGGTGCGGAATCACGATACGGCGGGCAAGCAGATGCAGCCGGTTCTGCAGGCCGCCGGGCAGCTGCCAGTTCTCCTTGTTGAAGTATTTCGGATCGCCGACGATCGCGTGATCGATATGCGCCATGTGGGCGCGCAGTTGATGGGTGCGGCCCGTCACCGGCTTGAGCGAAACCCAGGCGAGCTTGGTCGCCGAGGTCTCGACCACGGCATAATAGGTCACCGCGTGGCTCGCGCCCTCGTCACCATGCTCGGCGATCCGCATGATGCTGTCCTCCTCGCTCTCCTCCTTCGCGAGATAAGTCGAGATGCGGCCCTGTTTCGGCTTCGGCACGCCGGCAACCAGCGCCCAGTAGATCTTGCGCGCGGAGCGATGGCGGAATGCGCCGGTGAGATGCGTGGCGGCGAACCGCGTCTTGGCGACCAGGAGGCAGCCCGAGGTCTCGCGGTCGAGCCGATGCACCAGCCGCGGCTTCTGCCCCTTGGCGTCGCGCATCACCTCGAGCATCTGGTCGACATGGCGCGTCATGCCGGAGCCGCCCTGCACAGCGAGACCGGCCGGCTTGTTCAGCACCAGCACGTCGTCGTCTTCGTAGAGCGTCATGTCCTTCAGCGCCTGCAGCGTCTTCGCCTCGGCCTCGGAGAGCGCGCCTGAAGTCTTCGGCGTGTCGAGCCGCAGCGGCGGAATCCGCACGCTCTGGCCCTCCTCGAGCCGGTCCTTGGAATCGGCGCGCTTGCCGTTGACCCTGAGCTCGCCCTTCCGCACGATGCGCTGGATATGGGAGAACGAGAGGCCCGGAAACCGCGCTTCGAGGAAACGGTCGACGCGCATGCCGTTCTCGTCGGCAGTGACGACGACGGTCTGGACCTTGGTTGGCAATGGCTGCTCGGCCGCGGCAGTCTTCCAGATGGCGGGCTCAGCCCGCTCCTGCCGGTCGCGGCGCGGCTCGGGCAAGCGCGGCGGCTTTCCGGCCGCACGGTGCGCGAACGGACGGTCGCCGGACTTGCGGTCGCCGGTCTTGCGCTCACCGGTCTTCCGCTCACCGGTCTTGCGGTCATCGAACTTGCGATCGTCCGGCTTGCGGCTGCGCTGCGCCGATCCGCCTTTGCCACGATCGCCGGCGCGGTCCCGGTCGCGGCCCTTGTCGCGCCCTTTGGCGCGGTCGCCCGGCGATGTGGTTCTCTTGATGCGGCGGCTCATGGTGATTTTTCGGCTCCAGACCTGCATTGTGCCTAGCGCAAATGCCGCGAATCGTCACGGCGAAATCGGTGTGAATCCGGTGCGGCATCGGCCATGTTCGGCCGTATACGGCAATCGACGGGGGGCCCCTGGAATGAGACTTGCGATATCGGCTTTGGCGGCGGCCCTGATGCTCACGGACCCTGCGCTCGCCCAGCAAAGCCCGATGCCCGAAGCCGCGATGCCGGAAGATCTGGCCTGGAAGCTCCTGGAACTCGGCCGCGTCATCGACCCGCCCAAGACCGCCGCGCTCTACGCGCCGCTGCAACAGAAGGAGCCCTATCAGGGCGTCAAGGTCGAGCGCGACGTCAAATACGGCCCCGCCGACCGGCATCTGCTCGACGTGTTCACGCCGGAGACGGCGGCGCCGGCGCGAGCCGTGCTGATCTACATCCATGGCGGCGGCCTCATTGCCGGCAACAAGCGCGCCCCCGGTAGCCCGTTCTACGACAACATCATGCTGTGGGCGGTGAAGAACGGCTTCGTCGGCGTCAATGCCACCTACCGCCTGGCGCCGGCCTTTCCGTGGCCGGCAGGCGCGGAAGACATGCGCGCGATCGTGCAGTGGGTTTCGGAAAACATCGCCCCCCGCGGCGGCGAGCCCAGGCGCATCTTCCTGATGGGCCAATCGGCCGGCGCGATCCATGTCGCGAGCTATGTCTCCCATGGCGAATTCCACAAGGTGAAGGGCGGCGGCCTTGCCGGCGCGATCATGGTGTCGGGCATCTATGATCTGACGGCCTCGCCGGCCGGCGACGCCGAGCTCGCCTATTACGGCTCCGACCCCTCGCGCTATGCCGAGCGTTCCTCGCTGCAAGGCCTGGTCGCGAGCCCGATCCCGTTCCTGATCACCGCGGCCGAGCTCGATCCGCCGCGCTTCGTCGAGCAGTTCGAGCTCATGAAGCAGGCCAGCTGCAAGCGGCCGAGCGGCTGCGCCCGCAGCTTCATGCTGCCGCAGCACAGCCACATGTCGGAGGTCTATGCGATCAATACGCCGGACACGCGGCTGACGGACGAGATTTTGGAGTTCGTGAAAAGCGTGAGGTGAGCGCTGGGGCCATAGCGATGGGCCGTCGCAGCGGACGCAGCCAAAAATATCGAAAACAACCCCATGCAAAGGAGTCGGCGGCCCGCGTTCGACCAAACGACTTGACACGTCGGGCAACTCAGGGATATTTTTCTAATATTCAGAAGTTTGACAAGTGCTCCTCGCCCAAGGCCATTGGGTATGAGGGCCGTTGCATATGGCATTTGCGGGCGTTTGCGACTGACGCTTCCACGCGGCAGGCAAGGAACGGACCGCGCGATCCGCAGCCGCAGCCTAATCTCATCTTGCACTACGGCGCGTACTCATAAGCGCCAGCGGTCCGATGTCTGCATCCGGAGAATCAGCGGGCATCGCGAGGCCAGTTGAAATCGGTCGATAATGACCCTTTGCAGGCATTCCGGCCCCTACGCGCTCGGGCCGCGCATCATGCGGTCGCGTTCACGAGATAGTCCGATACCGTTGAGATGAACGCGCGAAGACGCTCAAGACGCCTTAGGTCCCGGTGGTATCCCATCCAAATGTCCCGCGCTGGCGGCGGCCTTGGCAGTTCCAGTCTGCGGATACCCGGAATCTGATTGCCGACTACGCGGGGCAGGACAGCGATGCCGACGCCTTGCCTGCACATGCGCCCCTGGACGTTGCGGTTGTTCGATCGAAGGACCGGTCTCGCGTTGGGAAAACTCTCGATGAGCCACGCGATGTCCGGGAAATGGCCCGTGGATGTGTCATGGGTGATCAGCCGGAAACCGATCCCATCGCCATACTTGGGATCAGCCGCCTCCTCGGCAATGTAGACGCCGTATTCGAGCCTGAAGAGCCGCCGCTGAACGACATCGGCAGTGTCGAACGGAACGATACGAAAAGCGACGTCGGCCTCCCGTTGGGCAAGGTTGACCCGGCGTGTGCCGGTCAGGATCTCGACGTCGACATTGGGGCAGGCTTTCGAGAAATCCGCCAGGATAGGAGGGAGGACATAGGCCCCAAACCAGTCCGCTGACGAAATGCGCAGACTGCCTTTGAGATTCTGCTCCCGCCCCGCAAGCCGGCGCTCCATGGCCAGCGCACCTTCTTCCATTTGCTCGGCCAGCGCGATGATCCCGTGGCCCTCGTCGGTCAGAACAAGACCGTCCGCTGTGCGCTGAAAGAGCGTGTGACCGATCGCCTGCTCAAGTGCGCGAAGGCGCCTGCCGACGGTCGGATGGCTTGTCTGAAGAGAACGCGCGGCGCCGCCGAGCGTGCCGGATCGCGCAACAGCAAGAAAGATTCTGACGTCACTCCATTCCATCGCGGCCATCCACACAAAACTGAACGCCGAGAGTACAGTTATGTCACTCAAAGAACAAATCTAAGCACCTAGATTGCTGCCATCCTCTGGAGAGGTCTCCTTCTGCGGATTCGCCGGACCCATGAGCGCGGCCGCTTGGGTGGAAGCGTGATGCTGGCGGCGGACCCCCAAAGGAAGCTCGCCCGGACAGAACAGAGATTTCCTGAGCGCCCGCACAGCTCTCATCCGAACAACAGGAGTTAGAACATGCAGATCGGATTTATCGGTCTCGGCAGTATGGGCTCAGCAATGGCCCTAAACCTGGTGAAGGCCGGCCATGACGTCCGGGCCTGGAACCGGAGCAAGATCGCCCAGGAAAGCGTCCCCGGGGTAACGTTGGTCAAGCTTGCGGCGGATGCGTTCGAGGCTGACGCAGTCTTCACGATGCTATCCGACGACTCGGCCATTCGGGAGGTGATCCTTGATGCCGGCCTGCTAGCAAGCGCGCAACCAGGGCTGACCCATGTCGTCACATCGACGATCTCCGTCGCTTTCGCGCGGGAACTGGAGCTCCTGCACGAAGAGGCGGGCCTTGGCTACGTATCGGCACCGGTCCTCGGTCGACCGAACGTAGCGGCGAGTGGCCAGCTCAACATCCTGGCGGCCGGGAAGGCCGATGCAGTTACCGCGATCGAGCCGCTGCTCGGCCCCCTCAGCAAAAAGGTCTGGAAGTTGGGGGAGAACCCTGCTCGGGCGAATACGGCAAAGCTCGCCTGCAACATGATGATCGCCATGGCTATCGAGGCGATGGCTGAGGCTATCGTGCTGACCGAGAGCGTCGGCCTCGATCGTGCGGATTTCTTTGAACTCATCCTGGGTACCCTGTTCTCGGGCCGCGCCTATGAGAGCTACAGCGCGCAGATCACGGAACGATCGTTCGAGCCGGGTTTCAAAGCCAAGCTCGCTCTCAAGGACATGCGCTTGGCGACTGAGGCCAGCAACGAGATCGGACGCACGCTCCCGATGCTTGAGGCTGTCCGCGAGGGGCTCAGCAAAGCTGTCTCGGCGGGCCTCGGGGATAAGGACTGGTCGATCATGGCCGATATGACGGTTCGCGGCTGCGACAGTGTCGCGTCGTCTGAAAGCAACTCGGAGAAGAACTAATGAAAACTTGGCTCATCACAGGCTTGAGCGCGGGGCCACGAGCTACGTTTGAACGTCAACATCTGACTGGAAAGCGATCATGATCGCAACTTTGAAGGGGTTTACCCAGCAGCTGTTGCCGGTGAATGGCATCAAGATCAACGCCGTCACGGGAGGCTCAGGCTCGCCGATCCTTCTGCTTCACGGCTGGCCGGAAACATGGTGGGAATGGCACAATGTGATGCCCCTGCTGGCCGAGCATTTCCGCGTGGTGGCCATGGATCTGCGCGGCGCTGGCTTTTCCGACTGCCCGCTCGACGGCTATGACAAGGCGACGATGGCGCGCGACGCGCATGAAGTGATGGTTGCCCTTGGGCATGAACGCTACGCCGTGTGCGGACATGACATCGGCGGAATGGTCGCCTTGCCGCAGGCCGCCATCCATCGGAAGGCTGTTACACACCTAGCCGTCCTCGACGTTCCGCTTCCCGGCTGGACCGGATGGGAGGCGACGACTGTAAGGCTCTGGCACTTCGGCTTCCATATGAACCGGGACCTACCCGAGCGCCTGATTCATGGTCGTGAATATGACTATGTTTCGACCTTCATGGCAGAGCGGTTCTACGATCACAGCACCTTCAATCCGGCGGACATCGAAATCTACGCGAAGGCGATGGCGCTTCCTGGCCGCACGCGTGGCGGCATGGAATGGTACCGCACCCTCGCCGCCGATCATGCGACTGCGCTCGAGTACAAGAAGCAACCGCTCGAGATACCTGTGCTGGGCCTGGGTGGGGACCAGCGGTTCGGTGCGCAGATGGTGCCGATGCTCAAGGAGTTCGCCAGCAATGTGACCGGCGGCTCGATTGCGCGGTGCAGCCACTATGTGGCGGACGAACGGCCGGATGAAGTCGCGGCCGCTCTGGTCGATTTCCTCAAGGCCAATTGAAACTCAGCGCCCCGCGCGCCGTCGTGGGCCGGGCGGATCGCGAGGCTGCGGGCGAATTGCGCCCGCAGCGATCGCGATGGATCGAATCATAAAGGAGACTGTCATGACCGCACCCGTCATTCGCGGCGTCAATCATATCGGCATCACGGTGCCCGACATCGAAGCAGCAAAATCGTTCCTGGTAGAAGCTTTCGGCGGCCAGGTGATCTACCAGTCCTTCGGACCGCAGGATTCGCCGCGGCAAGGACCCGAATTCGAGCGGGCCGTCGGCGCTTTTCCCGGAACGGTCGTGCGTGCGCAGGCGATGGTCAAGATCGGAAGCGGACCCGATATCGAGCTCTTCGAAATGCACGGTCCCGAGCAAGCCAAGCCGATCCGGGCAAGCGACTTCGGCATCACGCACTTCGCTCTCTACACCGACGACATCGACGCATCGGTCGAGCGCTTCGAGAAGGCGGGAGGCACACCCCTCACCGCGCCGCGCGCTATTCCCTATGCAACCGAGAAAGGTCCTGGAAACAAGGTTTGCTACTGCCGCATGCCGTGGGGCACGACGATGGAATTCATCACTACGCGGGACCGCATGGCCTATCATGACCAGACGGATCTGCGCAGGTGGCAGGACGAGGACTGAGCAGGGCGCGAAAAGAGACCCGCATCAGTTAAGTCGCGGCGATGCTGACGCTGCGGAAGGTTCGACGAGTGCGTAGCCGCAACGGCTGTCGTGACAGCTCTAGCGTGCCGGCGGTCAGCTCATCCGGTTGAGCCTGCGCTTCGTCAGCGCCTGTATCATGCAGCGATGCGCTGCAAGCGGCAACGTTCCTGCGAAATTAGGTGCGCGTGAACCGTAGAGAGGATCGCGACGGCCAGTGAGAAAGATGACGCCCGCCGCGTCATGGCGCCAATTCCATCGAGGACGAGCCGATACTCTTTCCGCTTCTGGCCCCAAAGCCGACATGCCGTGGTCACCCGGCGATGTCCGGTTTTAGGGGATAAAGCCGACATGGCGGATTTATGAATACGCGCCCTTCTGTAATGGGCCCGATGATGTCAAGCCTCCCGAGTGAACGTCACGCCGCCGAGCTCATGCTTCTGTCCGTGGTCAACGCTTGGCCGCCACATCATGCTGTCAGAGGGAGCGGTGAGCCTATCTAGATACGCGTGGTTCGTCGGGCGACGGCCACTGGGCGTGTAACGGCTTCACCGCATCCACCGTCCCGGCGACGGGACTTCGGGCACTGGGCTTCTGTTCAGCCCGATTGCATTCCAGCTCTTCTCCTCGTGCTCTATGCTGCGATCGGGCCCGCGTCAGCCCAGCGGTAAGTTGTGCCGTCGACCCAGATCCGATGCAGGATCACTGCGAGCTTACGTGCCAAGGCGACTTTGGCGCGCTTCGAGCCTCGCCGCTTGGCGACGTCCATCCCCCAGCGCTTAAGTTTTGAGAACCGGGTGATGCGCGACAGCAGAACGTTGGCGGCCTCATACAACACCGTACGCACTATCTCGTCGCCGGCCAGCGTGATCCCGCCCGTGACGTCCTTTTCGCCCGATTGGTACTTCTTTGGCGTGAGCCCGAACAGCGCGCCTGCCGATTTTGACTTCGTGATGCGATTGGGGTCGTCAATCGCCGATTTGTAGGTAATAGCCACCAGAGGACCAACGCCTGGCACTGTCATTAGCCGGCGACAGACCGCATCGTCACGCACCGTTGCCAGCACAGCCTTGTGTAGCCTTCCGTACTCAGCTTTCAAGGCCGATCGCGCCGAAAGCATCGCTGCGGCAATGCGCTCCAATGTCGCCTGACCCGCAACCAACTCACGGATCCGCGCTTCGAAATTCTTCCGCGTCACCGGGCCAACCTTCAGCCCAAAGCCGCGCAAAATCCCGCGGATACTCAATTCCACATCGATCAGCCGCCCGAGAAGCTGTTTGCGTGCGATCAGAAGGGCCCGGATCTCTTGAGCATCGACCGACTTTGCGTGTACCGGCCGGAACCATCCCATCCGGATCAACTGGGCAATCCCGCGCGCATCCTTGCGATCCGTCTTGACCGTCATCGCAGACAATGCGGCCTTTACATGTCGCGTTTCCAGCAGAACCGTTTCGAAGCCTGCTCTTTTCAGCGCCGCATGCAGCCATTGCGACAGCGGCCCAGCCTCCAGCCCGATCTGCTTCACTGCAAAGCCAAGCGTCTCAAAAAATTCAACCAAGGCGTCGGGTTTGCTCGCGACCTTCGCCTCCTTCAGGATCTTACCCTGGACATCCACAACGCACACGCTCGACAGTTCCAATGATACGTCGATTCCGGCATAGTTCTCCACGGCTGTCCTCCGTCTCCAGATGCTTGGGGCCGACTCAGGTCGTGACCCCGTTTATCATCTATCGGGGGACAGCCACCATCATGACCCCTTGCTCGGAGCAGGGCCCATTACGGCATCTAGTCCCCGCCCCGCTCCTTGCGCAGCCGCGCCCAATAATCCAGCCGCTTGCGGATCTCGCGTTCGAAGCCGCGGTCGGGCGGATCGTAGAAGGTCTGACGGCCCAGCGCTTCCGGGAAATAGTCCTGGCCGGAGAATGCGTCCGGCATGTCGTGATCATATCGATAGCCGGAGCCATAGCCCTCCGACTTCATCAGCTTGGTCGGCGAATTCAAAATGTGCTTCGGCGGCAGCAGCGAGCCGCCCTGCTTCGCGGTCTGCATCGCCGCGCCGAACGCGGTGTAGACCGCGTTCGATTTCGGCGCGGTGGCGAGATAGACCACGGCCTGCGCGATCGCTAGCTCACCCTCCGGCGAGCCGAGGAAGTCGTAAGCATCCTTGGCGGCGTTGCAAACCGCCAGCGCCTGCGGATCGGCAAGGCCGATGTCCTCGACCGCCATGCGCACCACGCGGCGTGCCAGGAACAGCGGATCCTCGCCGGCATCGAACATCCGCGCCAGATAATACAGCGCCGCATCCGGATCGGAGCCGCGCACCGACTTGTGCAGCGCCGAGATCAGATTGTAATGGCCGTCGGCCGACTTGTCGTAGATCGGCGCGCGGCGTTGCAGGATGGCCTGCAACTGCTCGGCGTTGAACACTTCGCCCTTGCGGGCGGCGCGCCAGACCTCTTCGGCTAATGTCAGCGAGGCGCGGCCGTCACCATCGGCCATCCGCACCAGCACGGCGCGGGCTTCCGCATCGAGCGGCAGCTGCTTGCCCTCGATCTTCTCGGCATTGGCAAACAGTTTCTCGATCGCCGCCGTATCGAGCGAGTGAAACACCAGCACGCGGGCGCGCGACAAAAGCGCCGCGTTGAGCTCGAACGACGGATTTTCCGTGGTGGCGCCGACCAGCACCACCGTGCCGTCCTCCATCACGGGCAGGAAGGAATCCTGTTGCGCGCGGTTGAAACGATGCACCTCGTCGACGAACAGCAGCGTGCCCTTGCCGGTCTCGCGGCGAGCACGCGCGGCATCGAACGCCTTCTTGAGATCGGCGACGCCAGAGAACACCGCGGAGATCTGCTCGAAATGCAGCTCGGTTGCGTCGGCCAACAGCCGCGCCACGGTGGTCTTGCCGGTGCCGGGCGGTCCCCAGAACACCAGCGAGCCCAGCGTGCGCGTCTCCAGCATCCGCGTCAGCGCGCCGTCGGGCCCGAGGATATGATCCTGGCCGACGACGTCGGCCAGCGTGCGCGGACGCAGCCGGTCCGGCAGCGGGTGCGGCGCGTCCTGCTCCATCCCCGCCGCGGCGAACAGGTTGCTGGCCTCGCGCGGTTGCTTCGGGCTCACTTTGGGCTCATCCGCCGAGCGTCACGTTGATCTGCTGGCCGCCGCGCACCAGCGTGATGCGCCAGACCCGCGACCCTGTTTTCGAGGCCTTCTCGAGGTCGCTGGTCCGGGCGATCTTCTCGTTGTTGACCGCCATGATGATGTCGCCCTTCTGGAAGCCGACATTGGCGGCGGTGCCGTCATCGGCGAGCTCGGTCACCACGACGCCCTCGGCGCCGGCGTCGAGATGCAGCTCATCGGCCAGCGCCGGCGAGATGTTGGCGACCCTGGCGCCCTGGAACGGCGAGCGCGCGGTCAGCACGATCTCGTCGCGATTGGTGTCGGGCGCGGTCTCCAGCGGCACGGTGAGCTTCACCGGCTTGCCGGCGCGCTGCACCTCGATCTCCGCGTTGCCGCCGAGCGGACGGGTGGCGAAGCGGTAGTCGAACGCGTTGGGATCGTCGATCGGCGTGCCGTCGATCCCGACGATCAGGTCGGAGAGCTTGAGCCCGGCCTTCGCCGCCGGACTGTTCGGCGCGACATTGGCGACCAGCGCGCCAGACGGCAGCTTCAGTCCCAGCGTCTCCGCGATCTCCGGCGTCACCGCCTGCAGCCGCGCGCCGAGCCATGGCCGCTTCACGGCCTTGCCGCCGCTCTTGGCGGAGGCCACCACCACCCGCACCATATTGGCGGGAATCGCAAAGCCGATGCCCTGCGAGCCGCCGGAGCGCGAGAAGATCGCGGTGTTGATGCCGGCGAGCCGGCCGCTCATGTCGACCAGCGCGCCGCCCGAATTGCCGGGATTGATCGCCGCGTCGGTCTGAATGAAGAATTGATAATCCGTGATCCCGACTTGAGTGCGTGCCAGCGCCGAGATGATGCCGTGCGTCACGGTCTGGCCGACGCCGAACGGATTGCCGATCGCCAGCACGACGTCGCCGACCAGCAATTGGTCGGAATTAGCGAAGTCGAGCGTTGGGAATTTTTCCTTGTTGGTGTTCTTCAGCCGCAGCACCGCAAGGTCGGTGCGGCTGTCCTTCAGCACGATCTCCGCCTCGTATTCGCGCTTGTCGGCGAGCGAGACCTTCACCTGGTCGGCGCCCTCGATCACGTGATTGTTTGTGACCACAAGCCCGGAGCCGTCGACCATCACGCCGGAGCCGAGCGAGCGCTGCATCTGCTCGGGCTGCTGTCCCGGTACGCCGAAGAAGCGGCGAAAAATCGGATCGTCCAGGAAGGGATTGCGGTTCTGCACGGTCTTGGCGGCGTAGACATTGACCACCGCCGGCTGAACCCGCTGCACGATCGGCGCATAGGACAATTGCAGCTCGGCCTGCGAGGACGGCACGCGGCGGTCCTGCGCCGCGGCTGCGGAAAGATTTCCCAAGAAAGCCAACGTGCAGAGAGCGGATACGGCAGCAAAACGGACGGGTCGGAGCATTCTCACCTCTCGTGGAAACGCCGGAATATAGGCGTGTTCGCCGGGCAATTGAAGGGCGCCCGGCCGGATAACTGGCCCCCCAACTGGGCCGGTGCACAACCCGCGGCGCCGCGTTGAAGCGCGCCGCGGAGCTTCTATGATGGCTGTCATCTCACTGCGCCGCTCCGCTTGTTGCCTGCGGACCACAAGCGGAACTGGGATGCCCGGAAGCGCTGTCGTGCGTCAGTCACGATACGCTCCTAGGACCGTTCAGTGAGTGGGGACTTCAAACACAACAGGGGTGCACAATGCGTGCGACAAAAGTTGGTGCAATCGCCATCGGCCTGGCTGGGGCGCTCGCCGCCTCGCCGGCCTATTCACAATCGGCCGGAGGCGGCAGCGATGCGGAGATCGCGCTGCTGAAGCAGCAGCTGAAGATGCTCGAGCAGAAGCTCGACAGACTGCAGAAGCAGACCAACGCCAATACCGCAACCGCGGCCAGCGCAAACGCCAATGCGAAGGCGGCGGACGCCAAGGCCGCGCGGGTGGCGAGCGCCAACGCCGCGATCCCGGTGAAGGGTCCGGTCGCACCGTCCGGCGTCGTGGTGACGATGCCGAACAACCGGCCGACGATCTGCACCGCGGACGAACAGAACTGCGTGGCGATCACGAGTCGCGTGCACTGGGATGTCGGCGGCTACGACTATCGTCCGAACACCGCCGGCACCTCGCCGCAGAAGCTCGACAGCGGCGAGAACGTCCGCCGCGCGCGCATCGGCATCGTCGGCAAATTCTTCGGCGACTGGAATTACTCGCTGATCTACGACTTCGGCGGCTCGTCCGACGGTTTCGGCGGCGCGGCGCCGGGATCGCTGCCCGGCGGCGGCACCTCCGGCATCGAGAATGCGTATCTGAGCTACACCGGCTTCAAGCCGTTCGGCGGCAAGATGGCGATCGAAGGCGGCATCATGGACGTGCCGTGGACGCTCGACGAAGCGACCAGCTCCAACGACATCCTGTTCATGGAGCGCGCCTCGGTCGGCATCATCGCACAGAATATCGCCGCCGGCGACTTCCGTTCGGCGGCCGGCACGCGCTGGTGGAACGATCAGTTCTGGATCGGCGGCTACGTCACCGGACCGACGTCGGGCGCCATCCACTCCGCCTCCTCGACCTCGCCGGCCGGCACCTCCGAGCAGTATGGCGGCGTCATCCGTGTCGCGGGCAATCCGATCAGCGGCAAGAACTATTCGGTGCATCTTGGCGCCGATGCGGAATGGCTGGTGCAGCCGCCGCGCAACCAGCTGACGCAGGCGCAGACGCTCACGCTCAGCGACCGGCCCGAGCTGCGCATCGATCCGACGACGCTGATCTCGACCGGTGCGATCGCCAACGTCTCCGGCGCGCAGGTCTACGGCGTCGAGGCGGCAGCGACCTATGGCCCGTTCATCGCGCAGGGCGAATATTACTGGTTCAATGTCGATCGCTCTGCGAACACCGGGCTGCCGCCGTTCGGCGCGCCGAGCCTGAAATTCGACGGCGGTTACGCGCAGGTTGGTTACGTGCTGACCGGCGAGAACCATGCCTACAACCCGGCGACGGCCTCCTATAGCGGTATCAAGCCGCATGATCCGTTCTCGCTCGCCGGCGGCGGTATCGGCGCCTGGGAAATCGCCGGCCGCGTCAGCACGATGGACCTCAACGATCAGATCGCGCAGGCGGTCGGCATCGCGGGCGGACGGCAGACCGTCTACACCGCCGCGCTGAACTGGTACGTCAACAACAACGTTCGCTTCATGCTGAACTATCTGCACGGCGATATCGCCAAGCAGGCCTCGGCGACTTCGACCGCGGACGTCGGCTCGAAGTTCGACGCGGTCGCGCTGCGTACGCAGGTTGCGTTCTGAGGCGGCGCGATCCGCCGTCGATAACAAATGGCCGGGAGCGACATCGCTCCCGGCCTTCTTCATTGCAGATTGTCAGGCCGCGCGCTTCGACTTCTTCACAACAACCTCCGGCGCCGGCGCGCAGGACAGCCGCTCCTGATGGCCCTCGCCCCAGGCTTTCAAAATATCGATCACCGGGCGCAGGCTCTCGCCGAGTTCGGAGAGTGTGTATTCGACCCGCGGCGGCACCTCGGCATAGACCTTGCGGATCACGAGGCCATCGTCCTCGAGCGCGCGCAGCTGCTTGGTCAGCATGCGCTGGGTGATGCCTGGCATCCGCTTCCGCAGCTCGCCGAAGCGCTGGGTGCCGGCCTGCAAGTGGTACAGGATCACGCCCTTCCATTTGCCGTCGATCAGGTCCAGCGCGGCCTCGACTGCGCACCCCGGCCGACGCGCAAAATTCTGCCGTTTCATCGGATATTCCCCAATAGTATACAAACAGGGACTAGTTCCCTGTTTTTACAGTACTTGCCAAAAGGACGCCAGCGCGACAGGTAAGACGGCAGGCAATCGCCCACCACGGAGAGCAGGCATGAAGGCCGTCGGATACCAAAAATCGCTGCCGATCGAGGCGGCGGATTCGCTCGTCGATTTCGAGATCGCCAAGCCCGAGCCGAAGGGGCGCGACATCCGTGTCGCGGTGAAGGCCATCTCGGCCAATCCGGTCGACTACAAGGTGCGCAAGCGCGCGGCGCCGACCGACGGCGGCTACAAGATCCTCGGCTTCGACGCGGCCGGCGTGGTCGACGCGGTCGGGCCCGAGGTCTCGCTCTTCAAGCCCGGCGACGAGGTGTTCTACGCGGGCTCGATCCTGCGCCAGGGTACCAATTCGGAATTTCATCTGGTCGACGAACGCATCGTCGGCAACAAGCCGGCGTCGCTGTCCTTCGCGCAGGCCGCCGCCCTGCCCCTGACCTCGATCACCGCATGGGAGCTGCTGTTCGACCGGCTCGGCGCGGTGCCGGGCAAGAGCCTCGACCCGCGCACGCTGCTGATCACCGGCGGCGCCGGCGGTGTCGGCTCGATCCTGATCCAGCTTGCGCGCCGCCTCACCGGGCTGACCGTGGTCGCGACCGCAACGCGGCCGGAGTCGCAAAAGTGGTGCCGCGATCTCGGCGCCCATGCGGTGATCGACCACTCGCAGCCGATGAAGGAGCAGATCGAAAAACTGAAGCTGCCGCCGGTCGGCCTCGTCGCCAGCCTCACCTTCACCGACCAGCACTACAAGTCGATCGCCGACTTCATCGCGCCGCAGGGCAAGTTCGGCCTGATCGACGATCCGCCGGAGTTCAACGTCGCCGCGTTCAAGGGCAAGGCGGTTTCGGTACACTGGGAATCGATGTTCACGCGCTCCTCGTTCCAGACGCCCGACATGATCGCGCAGCATCATCTGCTCAACGATGTCGCCGACCTGATCGACAAGGGCGTGCTGCGCACCACGCTCGACCAGACCTTCGGCACCATCAACGCCACGAACCTCAAGCGTGCCCACGCTTTGCTGGAAAGCGGCAAATCACGCGGCAAGATCGTGCTGGAAGGCTGGTAAGGCCCCTCACGTCTGCTTCCTCATGCCCGGTGCAACATGCCGGGCATGATATCCCCACAGGCCGGCGCGTGGCTTTTGCCAAAGCCACGGCATCGCCTGTATGATTTGCGCAACGATCACCCCGTCCTCAATCCGGCTGACGCGAGGCGCAGCCGGAGCGGTGGTGACGCCCACGGGGATGGGAGGAAACCGATGAGTTTGCTCACGGCCGATCCGTCGCGGATCGATCCGGAGTGGATGACGCGGGCGCTGCGCGATGCCGGTGTGATCGACCAGGTCAGGGTCGTCGATCTCGCGTGCAAGCCGGTCGGCAATGGCCTCGTCGGCGACAGCTATCGATTTCGCCTGACCTATGACGGCGATGAGCCGAACACGCCCGCGAGCGTGGTCGGCAAATTTCCGGCCGCGGATCCCGACAGCCGCCGCTCCGGTTCCGCGCACACGCTTTACGTCCGCGAGGTCGCATTCTATCGCGAGCTGGCGGCGACCGTCGCCATTCACACGCCGCGGCCGATTCTCGCCGAAATCGATCCGGCGACCGACGACTTCACGCTGATCCTGGAAGACCTGGCGCCGGCGCGCGCGGGTGATCAACTCGCCGGATGCGTGATCGCGGACTGCCTGACAGCGATGCGTGAGGCCGCCGCGTTGCATGCGCCGCGATGGAGCGACCCGACGCTCGACGCGGTGCCGTGCTTCGTGGTGGCCGCAAGCCGGCGCAGAGACCTTCGCGCGGTGCTGCCCGGCATCATCGGTCACTACAAGGAGCGATATCGCGGCGTGATCGAGCCGGAATTCCTTGATCTGATCGACCGGCTTCCGGACGCGCTATTGCGCTACCAGTCCGATCGATCGGCGCCGCGAACCCTCCAGCATGCGGATTTCCGGCTCGACAACACGCTGTTCGAGGTCCGCGGCAATAGCCATCCGATGGCGACGCTGGACTGGCAGACGCTGACGGTGGGCCCGGGAATCGTCGACGTCGCCTATTTCCTCTCGGCGGGCATCGACCCGATCGAACGGCGATTGCATGAAATCGACCTGGTGCGGTTCTATCATTCGGAACTGATCCGGCGCGGCGTGCGGGACTATGACTGGGATCGCTGCTGGCGGGATTACCGGCGCTACACGCTGCACGGGATCATGATGGGCGTCGTCTCCGCGCTCAGCGTCCAGCGCTCGGAGCGCGGTGACGCGCTGTTCCTGAAAATGACCCGCGGCGCCTGCGCGCAAGCGCTGGACCACAACAGTTTTTCATACTGGCAGGACTAAGGCGTTTTCGAGCGAACCGTATAGCGGTTCGCGTGCGGAAAACGCGTCAGGACAGCGAAAGGGATCGGCGTGCTCAACAAACTGGACGACTTCCCCATCCACCAGACGCCGGAGCCGATCGCGGTTCCCTCGACCAGCGACCGCAATGTCTATGACCGGACCTGGTTCAATGGCTACACCGCCGACGGCGCGTATTATTTCGGGATCGGCATTGCGATCTACCCGCACCGCAAGATCCTCGATTGCGCCTTCAGCGTCGTGGAACGCGGCGGACGGCAGCACTGCTTCTACGGTTCGCGGCGGGCCCCGATCGAGCGCACCGAGATGCAGGTCGGTCCATTCAGGCTCGAGGTCATCGAGCCGATGCTGCGGACCCGCGTCGTGCTCGACGACAATGCGACGGGCCTCGCCTGCGACCTGACCTTCTCCGCGCGCACCGCCGCGATCCAGGAAGCGCGGCAGACGCTTTGGTCCGGCGAGCGCCGCGCGATGGATTCGACCCGGTTCGACCAGTTCGGCCGCTGGAGCGGCGTCATCCGCCACCCCGACGGCGAGATCAAGGTCGACGATCGCAGCTTCTACGGCACCAAGGATCGCTCCTGGGGCGTGCGCAATGTCGGCGAACGCGACGTCGGAGGCGCGCCGATGCCGCCGCCGAGCGTGTTCTTCCTCTGGGCGCCGCTGGTCTGGGACGACCACATCTCGCACGCGATCTTCTTCGACGGGACGCGAGGCGAGGCGCTGGTCCGCGAGGGCATCACCGCGCCGCTCTACCGAAGCGAGGCCGAGATCCCCGGCGTGATCGACGGCCTCGACCGCCGCATGGCGACTGCGCGGCATCGCGTCAAATACGTGCCGAACACCCGGCTCGCGCAGTCGGCTGAAATCGACCTCGTCGATATCGACGGCCACACCACGACCGTCGCGCTCGACCCGATCCTCAAATTCCAGATGAAGGGCCTCGGCTACGGCCATCCGCAATGGGGCCAGGGCATGTGGAAGGGCGAGCTCGAGACCGGCGGCGAGTCGTTCGATCCAGCCACGCTGGACCCGCTGGCCCGCGAGAATGTGCACGTGCAGCAGGTGGTCCGCGCCCGCCAAGGCGGCCAGACCGGAATCGGCGTGCTGGAGGAGATTTGCCTCGGTCCCTACCTTCCCGCAGGCTTCAGCGAATTCCTGGACGGCGCCAAGGGTTAGCTCGGCGACACGCCTTCGACGAAGATCAGCCGGCGCTCCAGCGCAGTCCGCCGATACTTGAGTGCTTCGGCGTACTCCGCGGACGCGTACCATTCGCGCAGACACGCCATTGACGGGAATTCGACGATGACGATCGCGTTCGGCGGCGGACCGCCCTCCACCACTTCAGCCGCGCCGCCGCGCACGACGTAGCGCCCGCCATACTGTTCGATGGCGTTCGCCGCCAGTGTGCGATAGGCCTCGAATGCCGCGGCGTCGCGCATCTCGACCTCGGAGATCACATAGGCCGGCATGCGGCCTCACGCGATGCTGTTGACGATGCCGCCTTCGGCACGCAGCGCGGCGCCGTTGGTCGCGGAGGCCTGTTTGGAGCAGACATAGACCACGAGATTGGCAATCTCCTCGGTGCTGGCAAAGCGCTGCAGCAGCGAGGTCGGCCGGTGCTGCTTGACGAAGTTGGATGCCGCCTCCTCGACCGACTGGCCGTTCTGCTTGGCGAGATCCTTGACGAAGGTCTCGACCCCCTCGGACATGGTCGGCCCGGGCAGCACGGAGTTGACGGTGACGGCGGTGCCCTTGGTCAGCTCGGCGAGCCCGCGCGCGATCGCAAGCTGCGCGGTCTTGGTCATGCCGTAGTGAATCATCTCGGTCGGGATGTTGAGGCCGGATTCCGAGGAGATGAAGACGATGCGGCCCCAGTTGCGCTTCAGCATGCCCTGCAAGTTGCCGCGCGACAGCCGCACGCCCGACATCACGTTGACCTCGTAGAAGCGGCTCCAGTCCTCGTCCGGAATGTCGAAGAACGGCTTCGGCTCGAAGATGCCGGCATTGTTGACGAGGATGTCGACCTCCGGCAGCGCCGCCAGCAGCGCCTTGCAGCCGGCCGCGGTCGAGACGTCGGCGGCGACGCCGCGGACCTTCGCGCCCGGCACCGCCTTGGCGATCGCGGCAACCGCCGCATCGACCTTGGCCTGACCGCGGCCGTTGACCACGACCTCGGCGCCGGTTTCGGCGAGCCCCTTCGCAATGGCGTTGCCGATGCCCGCGGTGGAGCCGGTGACCAGCGCAGTCTTTCCGGAAAGGTCGATTTTCATTTGAGGTATCTCCTGTCAGCCGTGTCAGACATATCTGGACGCGCGCGCGCCGATACAACCGCGATTCATGGTCGGCAGATGCGCAAATTTACGGCAGGCGCCGACCGGCATCCTAACACCGCTGGCCTGGATCGATGACGGCCATCTCGCGCGGATGACGTTGGAGAAACGGCGGGGCATCTCCACTGCAAGTCAAATTTCCTCGCGTAATCTTGGTTGATGCATCGTGTCGCCGACCTTCATCCAATCTTCATATGAAACATCGTGCGCACGCTGATTGCTTTCACACATTGTCAATTCCCCGCCGCTAAGCGTCGCCGCAAACAGCGCGAGCGAGCTCGGGCCGTTGTTTCGGCAACCGGACGCGACGTCTGTTCGATAACGACGTCCGGAGCCGGATGACTGACAGGAATGCATCAGATGTTCGTTATGTCCGGGATGAAGCAGCACACGGCGCTTATCCTGAAGCGATTTCGTCCCAGCCTCAAAAGCCAGATTGCGATGCTCGGGATTGGCGGCGTCGCAATCATCAGCGTCACCTGTCTCGGCGGTCTCAACTACGCGGCGCGCGTTCAGCGCGAGTCGGACGACAGCATGCGCTTCAGGGCGCAACTGTCCGAGCTCTCGGATGGTTTCCTGGAGACGCAGCAGATCGCGGCCCGTTTCGTGAAGTCGCGGGATGAAGGCCTGGCGAAGAAGCTGTCCGATCGCGTAGCGGACGAGATCGCCCTGCTCGACAAGCTCGAGGCTTTCGCTGCGACCGCGGCGGAAGGCGATCCGATCCGGCAGGTCGCATCGCTGCGGAGCGGCATCAACCTCTATGCGACGCGCTTCCGGAACATCGTCGGCGCCCAGCGCGTCCTCGGCCTGAATCCGAATGACGGCTTGCAGGGCAAGCTGCGCAGCGTAATTCAGCAATTCGAAGCCAAGGTCCAGCAGATCGATCAGCCGCGCCTGACCGTCCTCCTGCTGACCATGCGCCGGCTCGAAAAGGACTTTGCGCTGAGTGGCGAAGAGCGGTTTGGCGACCAGCTCAACGAGCGCGAGGGCGAATTCGAGACCGCGTTGACGGCGTCCGCGCTCCCCAGTGATATGAGGACCGAGCTGCTCGGCCTCGCCCGCGCCTACAAGCTCGCCTTCGCCGGTTTCCTTGTCTCGCGTCAGACGCTCGACGATCAACTCGACGACCTGTCGCAGATCTTCGACCGCACCCGCCCGGCGCTGGTCAAGGTTGCGGACGCCGCCAACGTCCGTGCCGAGCTTGCACAGCGCAGGGCGGACGCGTTCAGGCAGACCTTCAACTGGGTGATCGGGATCGTTGCATTCGTCCTGACGCTGCTTGCGATCCTGTTCGGCCGACGCATTGCTGGCCTGATCAGCCGGATGAGCGCGGCGATGCGGCAGCTTGCCGAGGGACAGTTTGACGTCGTGCTGCCCGGCCTCAAGCGCAGCGACGAGATCGGCGGCATGGCGCGGGCGGTAGAAAGCTTCAAGACCAGGGCGCAGGAGAAGGCGCGCGCCGAGCTCGACGCCCGGATCGAGGAAGACCGCCGCGCGGCAGATCGGCACAAGGCCGAACTGGCGCGGCTCGCCGCGGCGTTCGAGGCCAGCGCCGGCACGGTGATCGCGACGGTTTCGGCGGCGTCCGAAGAGCTTGCGGCGTCCGCCCGTGACCTGAGCGACACCGCCCATCACACCCAGGACCTTTCCGCCAGTGTTGCGGCCGCCTCCGAGGAGGCCTCGGATAATGTCAGGCGGGTTGCGGCGGCGACCGAACAAATGATCGCGTCGGCTTCTGAGATCGGACGCCGGGTGGGCGAATCCGCGGACATCGCCGGCGACGCTGTCGCGCAGGCGCAGCAAACCGACGAGCGGATGGCCCAGCTCGCCTCCGCCGCCGACCGCATCGGCAACGTGGTGCAGCTGATCGCAACGATCGCGCGGCAAACCAACCTGCTCGCACTCAACGCGACGATCGAGGCCGCGCGGGCCGGCACGGCAGGCTCGGGCTTCGCCGTGGTCGCGCAGGAGGTGAAGACGCTCGCCAGGCAGACGGCGGAGGCCACCGAGGACATCCGCAGCCAGATCGCGGATATCCAGGCGGCGACGCGGGAGTCCGCCGGCGCGATCAGCGACATCGCCGGCATCATCCAGCGGATCTCACAGATCGCCGCCGATGTGGCGCATGCCATCGACAAGCAAGCCGGCGCGACGCGCAGCATCGCCGAAAACGTTCAGATCGCCTCGGAGCGAACCTCGCAGGTGGCCGTCAGCATCGGCCAGGTGGCGAGCGGCGCATCCAGGACCGGCGCCGCCTCGTCCCGGGTGCTGAGCTCGTCGCGATCGCTGTCGGACGGCAACAGCCGCCTGAAGCTGGAGCTCGACAACTTCATCGCTACCATCCGCGCGAGCTAGTCTAGCGCGACAAACAAAAAACGGCGCCAGAGGGCGCCGTTTCAAAACCTTGACTCGCAGACTGGGCTTACGCCGCCTCCGCTTCCTTGTCCTGCGCCGGACCGGAGTCCTGGCCCTTGGCGTCGACGTCGCGGTCGACGAACTCGATCACGGCCATCGCCGCGTTGTCGCCGTAGCGGAAGCCGGCCTTGATGATGCGGGTGTAGCCGCCCTGGCGGTCCTTGTAGCGGGTCGCCAGCGTGTCGAACAGCTTCTTGACCTGGTCGACGTCGCGCAGCTCCGAGATCGCCTGGCGGCGCAGGGCGAGGCCGCCCTTCTTGCCGAGGGTGACGAGCTTCTCGACGATCGGCCGCAACTCCTTGGCCTTCGGCAGCGTGGTGACGATCTGCTCGTGCTTGATCAGCGCGGCCGCCATGTTGGCGAACATCGCACGTCGGTGCTCGGCGGTGCGGTTGAGCTTCCGATGAACCTTGCCGTGACGCATTGTCTATTCCTTACTTGGTATCTGCCACGACGGTTCGTCGGACATGTTGCTCAGGTGGGCTGCCTGCGTTCGCCCGGTCGTCATTCCGGGGCGGCTCGCAGAGCCGAACCCGGAATCTCGAGGTTCCCCGATGCGCAATTGCGCATCTGTGGTTCGATGCTCGCGCATCGCCCGGAACGACGAATTCTCAGTAGTGATCCTCGAAGCGCTTGGCGAGCTCGTCGATGTTCTCCGGCGGCCAGCCCGGCACTTCCATGCCGAGGTGCAGACCCATCTGGGCCAGCACTTCCTTGATCTCGTTCAGCGACTTGCGGCCGAAGTTCGGGGTGCGGAGCATTTCCGCTTCCGACTTCTGCACGAGGTCTCCGATGTAGACGATGTTGTCGTTCTTCAGGCAGTTTGCCGAACGCACCGACAGCTCGAGCTCGTCGACCTTCTTGAGGAACGCCGGGTTGAACGCGAGATCGGGGATGATCTCCTGCGTGACTTCCTTGCGCGGCTCTTCGAAGTTGACGAACACGTTGAGCTGATCTTGCAGGATGCGCGCGGCATAGGCCACCGCGTCCTCCGGCGTGATCGCGCCGTTGGTCTCGATCGTCATGGTCAGCTTGTCGTAGTCGAGGATCTGGCCCTCACGGGTGTTCTCGACCTTGTAGGAGACCTTGCGGACCGGCGAGAACAGGCTGTCGACCGGGATCAGGCCGATCGGCGCATCCTCGGGACGGTTGCGCTCGGCGGCGACATAGCCCTTGCCGGTCGTGACCGTGAACTCCATGCGGATCTCGGCGCCGTCGTCCAGCGTGCAGAGCTGCAGGTCGGGGTTGAGCACGGTGACGTCGCCGACGGTCTGGATGTCGCCGGCGGTGACGGCGCCCGGACCCTGCTTCTTCACGACCATGCGCTTCGGGCCTTCGCCCTGCATCTTGATCGAGATGTCCTTGATGTTGAGGACGATGTCGGTGACGTCTTCACGGACACCGGCGATCGAGGAGAACTCGTGCAGCACGCCGTCGATGTGCACCGACTGCACCGCCGCGCCCTGCAGCGAGGACAGCAGGATGCGGCGCAGCGCGTTGCCGAGCGTCTGGCCGAAGCCGCGCTCGAGCGGCTCGGCGACCACGGTGGCGAACCGGCTCGCGTCCGAGCCCGGCGTCACCTGCAGCTTGTTCGGTCGAATGAGTTCTTGCCAATTTTTCTGGATCGTCACTGTTTCACCCATTTGCCGGTCATAGGGCCAAATCGACTGGCCGAACCCGGCGTTGGAGATCGCGGATCAGTCCGCGCGGTCAATTCCAAAAACCATCGCAGGGCGGCCAGAGGCCGCCCGCGACTTACAGATCAAACGCGCCGACGCTTGCGCGGACGGCAGCCATTGTGCGGGATCGTGGTCACGTCGCGGATCGAGGTGACGGTGAAGCCCGCAGCCTGCAGCGCGCGGAGCGCCGACTCACGGCCCGAACCCGGGCCGGCCACTTCAACCTCCAGCGTGCGCATGCCGTGTTCCTGCGCCTTCTTGGAGACGTCTTCCGCCGCGACCTGCGCGGCGTAGGGAGTCGACTTGCGCGACCCCTTGAAGCCCATGGTGCCGGCCGACGACCAGGCGATGGTGTTGCCCTGCGCGTCGGTGATGGTGATGGTCGTGTTGTTGAACGACGAATTCACGTGCGCGATGCCGGAGGCGATGTTCTTGCGTTCGCGGCGGCGTACGCGGGTGGCTTCCTTGCCCATTTCAAACCTTTCCTGTGATCTCAACGCCGCCGTAGTGCCAGCGGCTACACCTCAAAACGCAAATGGCGAGTAGCGAATTTCCATTCGCTACTCCCCACCTGCAATTCGCAAAACTTACTTCTTCTTGCCGGCGATCGCCTTGGCCGGCCCCTTGCGCGTGCGCGCATTGGTGTGGGTGCGCTGGCCGCGCACCGGCAGACCGCGGCGATGACGCAGGCCGCGGTAGCAGCCGAGGTCCATCAACCGCTTGATGTTGATGCCGACCTCGCGACGGAGGTCGCCCTCGACCAGATAGTCGCGGTCGATCACTTCGCGGATCTGCAGGACCTCCTGGTCGGTCAGCTGGTTGACGCGACGGTCCAGCGGGATCTTGACCTTCTCCATGATGTCGGCCGCGTTCTTCTGGCCGATGCCATGGATGTACTGAAGCGCGATCAGGACGCGCTTGTTGGTAGGAATGTTGACGCCGGCAATACGGGCCACAGACTTCTCTCCTGTCGCCGATCCATCACGGATACGGGCTTCTCAAGTTCTTGCTCTCTCGGGCTTTGTCCACAAACGCGAACACGACGCCCTCCCCTCATGTCCTTCGGGGCCCGGCATCGTCATAAAACTATCCAACTTGGATGCGGGGCTTATTAAAGGATTCATGTCGGTTTCGTCAACCGCTCCTAGCGTTTAGCTCGTTTTTTCGTGAGCTTTTTTGCCGTCTTTTTGGCGGTCTTTGCGCCCTTGCGGGCTTTCGCGGCGCCGGCGGCCTGCTTTACCGCCTTCTTCGCGGCTTTCTTCACGACTTTCTTGGCCGCTTTGGCCTTGGGGCGCGCCTTGGCAGCCTTCCGGGCGGGTTTGGCGGCCTTTTTGGTCGCTTTGGCTGCCTTGCTGGCCGGTTTCCTGGTGGTCTTCTTGACCGTCTTGGCGGCCTTTTTAGCCGTCTTGGGGGCGTGGTCGTCGTGATCCTTCGGTTCCAGCGCCCCGAGCGCGGTCAGGATCCGGTTGATCTCGCGGGTGACGTGCTCGATGGTCATCATGCCATCGACCGTCAGGAGCTTCCGCCGCTCCGAATAATAGTGAATCAGCGGCTCCGTCAGCGAACGGTACTGCGCCAGGCGCTTGGTCAGCACTTCCGGCGTGTCGTCGAGGCGGACTTCCTCGCCGCGCGCGCGGGTTTCCTCGGCGCGCTTCTCAACGCGGTCGAGCAGCGCGCTCTCGTTGACGCGGAGCTCAACCACCGCGTCGAGCTTGAGGTGTTTTTTCCGGAGCAGATCGTCGAGCGCCTCGGCCTGCGGCACGGTGCGCGGAAAGCCATCGAGAATAAAGCCCTTCTTGGCATCGGGCTCCTCGATTCGATCGGCGATGATTCCCACCACGACCTCGTCGGGAACCAGGCCGCCATTGGCCATGATCTCCTTGGCCTGCAGGCCGATCGGCGTGCCCGCGGCAACCGCAGCGCGCAGCATCTCACCGGTCGAAAGCTGGACGATGCCGTGCCTGTGCACCAGCCGCTGCGCCTGGGTTCCCTTGCCCGAGCCCGGCGGCCCCAAAAGGATCAATCTCATATCTGTTTCGCCCCCCGGCTAGGTGGGCGACGTCCGCACACCTGTGTTTTGAATTCGAAGCCAAGCCGCGATCAGCGGCGGCGGCCTCCCCTGAGCTTCGACTTCCTGATCAGCCCTTCATACTGATGAGCGAGCAGATAGCCCTGCACCTGCGACACCGTATCCATCGTCACGCTGACGACGATCAACAGCGAGGTGCCGCCAAAGTAGAACGGGACCGATGCGTAGGAAATCAGAATTTCAGGAATCAGGCAGACGATCGCGAGATAGACCGCGCCGAGCACCGTGATGCGCGACAGCACATAGTCGATGTACTCGGCGGTGCGCTCGCCGGGCCGGATGCCCGGGATGAAGCCGCCATGCTTCTTCAGATTGTCCGCGGTCTCGGTCGGGTTGAACACGATCGCGGTGTAGAAGAACGCGAAGAACACGATCAGCGCGAGATACATGAACAGGAACAGCGGTCGGCCGTGGCTGAGCTGGGTCGTGATCCACTGGAACCATTCCGGCCCCTTGCCGGCGTTGAAGTTCGCGACCGTGGTCGGCAGCAACAGCAGCGACGAGGCGAAGATCGGCGGAATCACGCCCGAGGTATTGAGCTTGAGCGGCAGATGCGAGGACTGGCCCTCGAACATCTTGTTGCCGACCTGGCGCTTCGGATACTGGATCAAAAGCCGGCGCTGCGCGCGCTCCATGAACACGATGAAGGCGATCACGGCGACCGCCATCACGATGACGATCAGGATCAGGCCGGTCGACATCGCGCCCTGGCGACCAAGCTCCAGCATGTTGGCGAGCGCCGACGGCAATTCGGCGACGATGCCGGCCAGGATGATCAGCGAAATACCGTTGCCGATGCCGCGCGAGGTGATCTGCTCGCCGAGCCACATCAGGAACATGGTGCCGCCAGTCAGCGTGATCGCGGTCGAAATCCGGAAGAACATGCCGGGGTCGCTGACGACATTGCCGGCGCCTTCGAGGCCGATCGCGATGCCGTAGGACTGGAACAGCGCCAGGATCACCGTCAGATAGCGGGTGTACTGATTCAGCGTCTTGCGGCCCGCCTCGCCTTCCTTCTTGAGCGCCTCGAGCTGCGGCGACACGGTGGTCAGGAGCTGCACGATGATCGATGCCGAGATGTACGGCATGATGTTCAGCGCGAAGATCGCCATGCGGTGGATGCCGCCGCCGGCGAACATGTTGAACATGCCGAGGATGCCGCCGGATTGGCTGCGGAACACCTGCTCCCAGATGTTGGGATCGATGCCGGGCAGCGGGATGTAGGTGCCGAGCCGATAAACAAGCAGCGCACCCAGGGTGAACCAGATGCGCTTCTTCAGCTCGTCGGCTTTCGCCAGCTGTCCGAAATTGAGGTTGGCGGCAAGTTGTTCGGCTGCTGAGACCATGTTTCGGCTTTCTCCCGGAGCCCGCTTCGCCGGCGCCCCCAAAGAGATCAATTCCCTGGGCGCCGGCAGACACCGGACATTATCTGGTGCTCGGCCTCGATAAGTCCATCATTCGATCTGCGGATTGCCCGCGCAGGCCGCGGGCAATGACGCAGATGTTACGCCGCCTCGCCTTCTTCCTTGGCGGGGGCCAGGATCTTGACCGAGCCGCCGGCCTTCTCGACCGCGGCAATGGCCGACTTGGAAGCGCCGTGCACCTCGATGGTCAGCTTGGTCTTGATCTCGCCGCGGCCGAGCAGCCGCAGGCCGTCCTTGGCGCGGCGCAGCACGCCGGCCTTGACCAGCGATTCGACGGTCACGGTCTCGCTGGCGTTGACCAGCTTGTTGTCGATCGCTTCCTGCAGACGGTCGAGATTGATCTCGGCGAAGTCCAGCCGGAAGATGTTGTTGAAGCCGCGCTTCGGCAGACGGCGATGCATCGGCATCTGGCCGCCTTCGAAACCCTTGATGCGGACGCCCGAACGCGCGGTCTGGCCCTTGCCGCCGCGGCCCGAGGTCTTGCCCTTGCCGGAACCGATGCCACGGCCGACACGCATGCGCTTCTTGCGCGAGCCGGCGTTGTCGGCGATATCGCTGAGCTTCATCGCCCTTCTCCTTATCTCTGCTTACTCGCCGACGACGCGGACGAGATGCTGAACCTTGCTGATCATGCCGCGAACCTCAGGGGTATCCTGCAGCTCGGCAACCCGGCCGATCTTGTTGAGCTTGAGGCCGATCAGCGTCGAACGCTGCGAGTGATGGCGGCGGATTGCGCTACCGGTCTGCTCGACCTTGATCGTCTTGCTGGCCTTGGCCATCGTCTTGAACTCCAGAAAGCGCTGGTCGCGCGGGTTATTCCGCCACCACTTCGGCATCGCCGCCGACGCGGCGCGACTGCAGGGTGGAGACCTTGATGTTGCGGCGGGCGGCCACCGAGCGCGGCGAATCCTGATGCTTCAGCGCGTCGAAGGTTGCGCGAACCATGTTGTAGGGATTCGACGAGCCGATCGACTTCGCCACCACGTCCTGGATGCCGAGCGTCTCGAACACCGCGCGCATCGGGCCGCCGGCGATGATGCCGGTACCGGCCGGAGCGGCACGCAGGTAGACGCGGCCGGCGCCGTGACGGCCGGCGATGTCGTGATGCAGCGTGCGGCCTTCGCGAAGCGCGACGCGCGTCAGGTTGCGCTTCGCCGATTCGGTCGCCTTGCGGATCGCTTCCGGAACTTCGCGCGCCTTGCCGTGGCCGAAACCGACCCGGCCCTTCTGATCGCCGATCACGACCAGCGCCGCAAAGCCGAAGCGCTTGCCGCCCTTGACGACCTTCGCCACGCGATTGATGTGGACGAGCTTGTCGACGAACTCGCTGTCGCGCTCCTCGCGCTCCCTGCTCCGTTCGCGTCCGCCGCGTTCGCGTTCACCTGCCATGGTGTTTTCCAATCTCTAGGAGGCCTTGCGCCTCTTTCCTCGTAATCGTTCGTAAAGTTTAGAAGCTCAATCCGCCTTCGCGCGCCGCATCCGCGAGCGCCTTGACGCGCCCGTGATAGATGTAGGCGCCGCGATCGAACACGACTTCCTTGACACCCTTCTGCGCCGCGCGCTCGGCGAGCAGCTTGCCGACCGCCTTCGCTGCATCGATGTCGGCGCCGGTCTTGCCGGCGTCGCGCATGGTCTTCTCCAGCGACGATGCGGAAGCGAGCGTCTCGCCTTTCTGGTCGTCGATGACCTGGGCGTAGATGTGCTTGGACGAGCGGAACACCGACAGCCGCGGACGGCCGCCTGCCGAGCGGCGAAGCGCAAGGCGCACGCGCTGCTTGCGCCGGGCATTCGTAACCTTGAGTGACATGACCGGCTCCGTTACTTCTTCTTGCCTTCCTTGCGGAAGATGAATTCGTTGGCGTACTTCACGCCCTTGCCCTTGTAGGGCTCCGGCGGACGGTAGGCGCGGATCTCGGCGGCGACCTGGCCGACGCGCTGCGGATCGTTGCCGGTGATCGTGATCTCGGTCGGCTTCGGCACCGCGATGGTGATGCCTTCCGGGATCGCGTAGACCACGTCGTGGCTGTAGCCGAGCGCGAGCTGCAGGTTCTTGCCCTGCATCGCGGCGCGGTAGCCGACGCCGGTGATCTCGAGCTTCTTCTCGAAGCCCTTGGTGACGCCCTCGACGAGGTTGGCGACCTGCGCGCGCGCGGTGCCGTACATCGCCTGCGCGCGGTTGGTCTTGACCCGCGGAGCGACCTTGACCTGGCCGTTCTCGAATTTCACCTCGACGTCGTCATGCACGACGAACTGAAGCTGGCCCTTCGGCCCCTTCACCTTGACGGTCTGGCCCTCGACGGTCGCCGTCACACCCGACGGGATCGCCACCGGCCTTTTGCCGATACGTGACATCGCAATATCCTTCCTCAGAACACCGTGAAGAGAACTTCGCCGCCCACGTTGGCGTCGCGCGCCTGGTGGTCAGCCATGATTCCCTTCGGCGTCGACAACACCGAAATGCCGAGACCGTTGTTCACGCGCGGCAGGTTCTTCACCGAGGCGTAAACGCGGCGGCCCGGCTTCGACACCCGCTCGATCTCGCGGATGACGGGCTCGCCGTCGAAATACTTCAGCTCGATCTCGAGCTCGCTGCGGCCCGAGGCATGCTCGACGCTGGCGTAGCCGCGGATATACCCCTCGGACTTCAGCACCTCGAGCACGTTGGCGCGCATCTTCGAGCCCGGGCTCGAGACCTTGGACTTGGAGCGCATCTGCGCGTTGCGGATGCGGGTGATGAGATCGCTGATCGGATCGTGCGTAGACATTGTTCCGACCCTCCCCTTACCAGCTCGACTTCACGAGGCCGGGAACCAGGCCCTTGGAGCCGAGTTCACGCAGCGCGATGCGCGAGAGCTTGTTCTTGCGATAGTTCGAGCGCGGACGCCCGGTCAGCTCGCAACGGTTGCGGATGCGCGTCGGCGACGAGTTGCGCGGCATCTCGGCGAGCTTCAGCGTCGCCGCGAAGCGCTCTTCCATCGGCTTGGTCTTGTCGGCGATGATCGCCTTCAGCTTCTCGCGGCGCGGGCCGGCGTTCTTCGCCATCCGCTTGCGCCGGTTGTTCTTCTCGACTGAACTCTTCTTTGCCATGCTTGGCTCCTGGGTATCCGCGTTTGAGTGGCTTTGGCTCAGCTACTCACTGCCGGAACGGGAAATTGAAAGCGGTCAACAAGGCACGCGCCTCGTCGTCGGTCTTGGCGGTGGTGCAGACCGTGATGTCCATGCCACGCGCTTCCGAGACCTTGTCGAAGTCGATCTCGGGGAAAATGATGTGCTCCTTGATGCCGAGCGAATAGTTGCCGCGGCCGTCGAAGCTCTTCGGGTTCAGGCCGCGGAAGTCGCGGACGCGGGGCAGCGCCACGTTCACCAGGCGGTCGATGAACTCGTACATATGGGCCTTGCGCAGCGTGACCTTGCAGCCGATCGGCTGGTTCTCACGCAGCTTGAAGGTCGCGATCGCGATCCGCGAATAGGTCACGATCGCCTTCTGGCCGGCGATCTGGGTCAGCTCGGCGGCGGCGGTCTCGGCCTTCTTGCGGTCGTTGACGGAGTCGCCGACGCCCATGTTGAGCACGACCTTGTCGAGGCGCGGCACCTGCATCACGTTGGCATAACCGAACTTCTCGGTCATCATGCCGCGGATCTTCTTGTCATACTCCGCGCGCAGACGCGGCGTGTAAGCTGTATCAGCCATCGATCTCTGCTCCCGAGCTCTTGGCAACACGAACCTTCTTGCCATCGGCCTGAATCTTGAACCCGATGCGGGTCGGCTTTCCGTCCTTGCCGACATACGCAATGTTCGAAAGGTCGATCGGCATCTCCTTGGAGATGATGCCGCCTTCCTGGGTCTGGGTCTGCTTCTGGTGGCGCTTCACCATGTTGATGCCGCGAACGAGAGCCTTGTTCTCGTCCGGACGCACCTCGAACACCTCGCCGGTGCGACCCTTGTCGCGGCCGGTGAGCACCATCACCTTGTCGCCCTTGCGGATCTTGGCAGCCATCACAGCACCTCCGGCGCGAGCGAAATGATCTTCATGTGGTTCTTGGCGCGCAGCTCGCGGGGCACCGGCCCGAAGATACGGGTGCCGACCGGCTCGGACTGATTGTTGATCAGCACGGCGGCGTTGCGGTCGAAGCGGATGACCGACCCGTCGGCGCGGCGGATGTCCTTGCGGACCCGGACCACGACGGCCTTCATCACGTCGCCCTTCTTCACCTTGCCACGCGGAATGGCTTCCTTGATCGACACAACGATAACGTCGCCCACGGTGGCATAGCGGCGCTTGGAACCTCCAAGAACCTTGATGCACATGACACGGCGTGCGCCTGAATTATCGGCCACGTCGAGGTTGGTCTGCATCTGAATCATTGATGCACCTCGTCCTCTTTCTGCGCTTTAGCGCGCTCAAAATTTCCCTGAATTCCCTCGGCCAGGCCGAAGCAATCAGGCCGTTTTCTTGTGTTCGCCCCGGACCACGGTCCAGCGCTTCAGCTTCGAGATCGGCTTCGATTCCTCGATCCAGACCATGTCGCCCGGCTTGAACTGGTTGTTCTCGTCGTGCGCGTGGTAGTTCTTGGAACGGCGGATCGTCTTCTTGTAGATCGGGTGGGTGAAGCGGCGATCGACGCGCACCACGATGGTCTTGGCTTGCTTGTCGCTGACGACCACGCCCTGCAGAGTACGTTTCGGCATAGCTGGCCCCTTACTTCTTCTTCGCGCGCTGCTGGGCAGCGATGGTCTTGATACGAGCGATGTCGCGGCGGGCTTCCCGCATCCGCGAGGTGTTCTCCAGCTGCCCGGTGGCGCGCTGGAAACGCAGGTTGAAGCGCTCCTTCTTCAGGTTCAGGATCGCGTCTTCGCGCTGGTCGTCGCTCATCGCGCGAATGTCTTCAACTTTCATCTCGGCCATGGCGATTACTCCGCAATGCGCGCAACGAAGCGCGTCTTGATCGGCAGCTTGGCGGCGGCGAGCGACAGCGCTTCCTTCGCGGTCTGCACCGGCACGCCATCGATCTCGAACATCACGCGGCCCGGCTTAATCCGGACCACCCACAATTCCGGGGCACCCTTGCCGGAGCCCATGCGGACTTCGGCGGGCTTCTTCGACACCGGCACGTCCGGGAACACGCGGATCCAGACGCGGCCGGCGCGCTTCATGTGACGGGTCAGCGCGCGGCGGGCGGCTTCGATCTGGCGGGCGGTGACGCGGTCAGGCTCCATCGCCTTGAGGCCGAACTGGCCGAACGCCAACGTCGCGCCAGAGGTCGCAACGCCGTGGATACGGCCCTTATGCGCCTTCCGGAACTTCGTTTTCTTAGGTTGCATCATGGCTTTAAGCCCTCAAATTCCTGCTTTGCCTCAAGCGGCGTCGCGGCGCGAACGCGGCGTGTTGTCGCCCTCGGCCATCTTCTTGTCCTGGGCCATCGGATCGTGCTCGAGGATCTCGCCCTTGAAGATCCAGACCTTGACACCGCAGGTGCCGAAGGTCGTGAACGCGGTGGCAACGCCGTAGTCGACGTCGGCGCGCAACGTGTGCAGCGGCACGCGACCTTCGCGGTACCACTCCATGCGCGCGATTTCGGCGCCGCCGAGACGGCCCGAGCAGTTGATGCGGATGCCCTCGGCACCGAGACGCATCGCGGACTGCACGGCGCGCTTCATGGCGCGGCGGAACGCGACGCGGCGCTCGAGCTGCTGGGCGATCGATTCAGCGACCAAGGTCGCGTCGAGCTCCGGCTTGCGGATTTCGACGATGTTGATCACGACGTCCGACGAGGTGATGTCGGCGACCTTCTTGCGCAGCTTGTCGATGTCGGCGCCCTTCTTGCCGATCACGACGCCCGGACGGGCCGAGTGGATCGTCACGCGGCACTTCTTGTGCGGACGCTCGATCACGATGCGGGCGACGGCCGCCTGCTTGAGCTCCTTGTGCAGGATCTCGCGGATCTTGACGTCCTCGTGCAGGAGCTTGCCGTATTCCTGCTTGCCGGCGAACCAACGGGAGTCCCAGGTCCGGTTGATGCCGAGACGCAGCCCGATTGGATTGATCTTTTGACCCATCGTCTTCTCCTGCGCCCTTCTTAAGCGCTTGCCTCGGCCTCGACCTGACGAACCACGATGGTCAGGTGCGAGAACGGTTTGAACACACGGCCCGAACGGCCACGGCCGCGCGGAGCAAAACGCTTCATCACGATGCCGTTGCCGACATGCGCCTCGGCAACGACGAGATCGTCGACATCGAGGTCATGGTTGTTCTCGGCGTTGGCGATCGCCGATTCCAGGCACTTCTTGACGTCGACCGCGATCCGCTTGCGCGAGAACTGCAAGTCGGCGAGCGCAGCGGACGCCTTGCGGCCGCGGATCAGCTGCGCCACCAGGTTGAGCTTCTGCGGGCTGACGCGCAGCATGCGGGCGACGGCCTTGGCCTCATTGTCCGCGAGGCTACGTTCGCGCTTTGGTTTGCTCATCGTCTATTCCTCAAGCCTTCTTGGCTTTCTTGTCGCCCGAGTGGCCGTGGAAGGTCCGGGTCGGCGAGAACTCGCCGAACTTGTGACCCACCATTTCCTCGTTGATCGCCACCGGCACATGCTTCTGGCCGTTGTAGACACCGAAGGTCAGGCCGACGAACTGCGGCAGGATGGTGGAGCGGCGGCTCCAGATCTTGATGACGTCGTGACGGCCGGACGCGCGGGCGGCATCTGCCTTCTTGAGCAGAGAACCCTCGACGAACGGGCCTTTCCAGACTGAACGAACCATGTCCGGCGTTCCTTACTTCTTCCGCTTGTGGCGGCTGAGGAGAATGAATTTGTTGGTCGACTTGTTGGTGCGGGTCTTCTTGCCCTTGGTCGGCTTGCCCCACGGAGTGACCGGGTGGCGACCGCCCGAGGTACGACCTTCACCACCGCCGTGCGGGTGATCGATCGGGTTCATGACGACGCCGCGGTTGTGCGGACGCCAGCCGAGCCAGCGGGTACGACCGGCCTTGCCGATCGAGATGTTCATGTGATCCGGGTTCGAGACCGCGCCGATCGTGCCGCGGCAACGGCCGTGCACGAGACGCTGTTCGCCCGAGTTCAGGCGGATGATCACGTAATCCTGGTCGCGGCCGACGATCTGGGCATAGGTGCCGGCGGAGCGCGCCAGCTGGCCGCCCTTGCCGATCTTCAGCTCGATGTTGTGCACGATCGTGCCGACCGGCATGTTGCCGAGCGGCATGACGTTGCCCGGCTTGACGTCGACATAGTTGCCGGCGACGACGGTGTCGCCCGCCGCCAGGCGCTGCGGTGCCAGGATGTAGGCCAGCTCGCCGTCCTGATACTTGATCAGCGCGATGAACGCGGTGCGGTTCGGATCGTACTCCAGCCGCTCCACGACCGCCGGCACGTCCACCTTGTCGCGGCGGAAGTCGACGGTGCGGTAGGCCTTCTTGTGGCCGCCGCCGCGGAAACGCACGGTGATGCGACCGGTGTTGTTGCGACCGCCATTGCCGAGCTTGCCCTCGGTCAGGGTCTTCACCGGCTTGCCCTTGTAGAGCGCCGAACGATCGACCATGACCAGCTGGCGCTGGCCCGGCGTCGTGGGATTAAAGGTTTTCAATGCCATCGTCGTTGCGCCTTATAGTCCGGTAGTCACGTCGATGCGGTGGCCCTCTTCCAGGGTCACGATCGCGCGCTTGGTATCCGACTGCGAGCCGAGATTGCCGCGGAACACCTTGGTCTTGCCCTTGCGAACGAGCGTGTTGACGCTCTTCACCTTGACGTCGAACAGCTTCTCGACCGCTTCCTTGATCTGCGGCTTGGTGGCCTTGCCGGCGACCTTGAACAGCACCTTGTTGTGCTCGGAAGCGAGCGTCGCCTTTTCCGTCACGACCGGCGAGATGATGACGTCGTAGTGGCGCGGATCGATGTTCTTCATTTGAAGCGCGCCTCCAGCGCATCAACCGCAGCCTTGGTCAGCACCAGCTTCTGGCGGCGGAGAATGTCGTAGACGTTGATGCCCTGGATCGGCAGCACGTCGATGTTCGGAATGTTGCGGGCCGCGGTCGCGAAACCGGCGTTGAGCTCGGCGCCGTCGATGATCAGCGCGTTGGTGAGCCCGAGGCCGGAGAAGTGACCGAGCAGCGCCTTGGTCTTGGCGGCCTCGAGCTGCGCATTGTCGATCACGATCAGCCCGCCGTCCTTGGCCTTGGCCGACAGCGCATGCTTCAGCGCGAGCGCGCGCACCTTCTTCGGCAGGTCGGTCGCGTGCGAGCGAACAACCGGACCGAACGCACGGCCACCGCCGCGGAACTGCGGCACGCGGGCCGAGCCGTGACGGGCGCCGCCGGTGCCCTTCTGCTTGTACATCTTCTTGCCGGTGCGCCAGATCTCGGCGCGGCCCTTGGCCTTGTGGGTACCGGCCTGGCGCTTGTTCAGCTGCCACTGCACGCAGCGCTGGATGATGTCGGCGCGCGGCTCGAGACCGAAGATCGCGTCCGAGAGCTCGACGGATCCGGCGTCCTTGCCTTCAAGGGTCGTGACTTTCAGTTCCATCTCACGCGCCCTCCTTCTCGGCCGAAGCCTCGGCAGCTTCGCCGCCGGCAACCTTGAACTTGCCGGGCTTCGGAGCGTCCTTCGGCAGCGGCTTCTTGACGGCGTCGCGCACCGAGATCCAGCCGCCCTTGGAGCCGGGAACGGCGCCTTCGACGAGGATCAGGCCGCGCTCGACGTCGGTCGAAACCACGCGCAGGTTGAGCGTGGTGATGCGGTCGACGCCCATGTGACCGGGCATCTTCTTGTTCTTCCAGGTCTTGCCGGGGTCCTGACGGCCACCGGTCGAACCGATCGAACGGTGCGAGATCGACACACCGTGGGTGGCGCGCAGACCGCCGAAATTCCAGCGCTTCATGCCGCCGGCGAAGCCCTTACCGATCGAGGTGCCGGTCACGTCGACAAACTGGCCGACCACGAAATGGTCCGCCTGGATTTCCGCGCCGACCGGGATCAACGCGTCCTCGGACACGCGGAACTCGGCGACCTTGCGCTTCGGTTCGACCTTGGCGACTGCGAACTGGCCGCGTTCGGCCTTGGGCATATACACGGTCTTGCGGGCGCCCGAGCCGAGCTGAAGAGCGACATAGCCGTTTTTCTCGGTCGTGCGGTGGCCCAGCACCTGGCAGTTGCCCAACTTCAGCACGGTCACAGGGATATGTTCGCCGGTCTCCGTAAAGACCCGCGTCATCCCGACCTTTTGTGCGATCACTCCGGAGCGCATCGGCGTGCTTCCTGTCTTTCTGTCCGCTAGCGGCGGACGTAAAAATCCAAAACCTTAGAGCTTGATCTCGACGTCGACACCGGCGGCCAGGTCGAGCTTCATCAGCGCATCGACGGTCTGCGGGGTCGGGTCGACAATGTCGAGGAGGCGCTTGTGGGTGCGCATCTCGAATTGCTCGCGGCTCTTCTTGTCAACGTGCGGCGAACGGTTGACGGTGAACTTCTCGATGCGGGTCGGCAGCGGAATCGGTCCGCGAACCTGCGCACCGGTGCGCTTCGCCGTGTTCACGATCTCGCGGGTCGACGTATCGAGGATTCGATGGTCGAACGCCTTGAGACGGATGCGAATATTTTGGCCGTTCATTGCCGTATTCTTTCTTTAGTGAGTGGCGAGTAGCGAATAGCGAATGGAGTGACCCACTCGCTACTCGCCATTCCCTATTCGCGTAGTTACTCGATGATCGCGGCGACGACGCCGGCGCCGACGGTGCGGCCGCCTTCGCGGATCGCGAAGCGCAGCTTCTCTTCCATCGCGATCGGCACGATCAGGTGCACTTCCATCGCGATGTTGTCGCCCGGCATCACCATCTCGGTGCCTTCCGGCAGGTGCACGACACCGGTCACGTCGGTGGTGCGGAAGTAGAACTGCGGACGGTAGTTGGTGAAGAACGGGGTGTGGCGACCGCCCTCTTCCTTGGTGAGGATGTAAGCCTCAGCCTTGAACTTGGTGTGCGGCTTGACCGAACCGGGCTTGCACAGCACCTGGCCACGCTCGACTTCCTCGCGCTTGGTGCCGCGGAGCAGCGCACCGATGTTGTCGCCGGCCTGGCCCTGATCGAGCAGCTTGCGGAACATTTCGACGCCGGTGACGATGGTCTTCTGGGTGTCGCGGATACCGACGATTTCGATTTCCTCGCCGACCTTGATCACGCCGCGCTCGACACGGCCGGTGACGACGGTGCCGCGGCCGGAGATCGAGAACACGTCTTCAACCGGCATCAGGAACGGCTGGTCGATCGGACGCTCCGGCTGCGGGATGTACTCGTCGACATTGCGCATCAGCTCGAGGATGGCGTCGTGGCCGAGCTTCTTGTCCTTGTCCTCGAGGGCGGCGAGCGCCGAGCCCTTGATGATCGGGATCTTGTCGCCCGGGAATTCGTACTTCGAGAGCAGCTCGCGGACTTCGAGCTCGACGAGCTCGAGCAGCTCCGGATCGTCGACCATGTCGCACTTGTTGAGGAACACGACGAGCGCGGGCACGCCGACCTGGCGGGCGAGCAGGATGTGCTCGCGGGTCTGCGGCATCGGGCCGTCAGCAGCCGACACGACCAGGATCGCGCCGTCCATCTGGGCGGCACCGGTGATCATGTTCTTCACGTAGTCGGCGTGGCCGGGGCAGTCGACGTGGGCGTAGTGGCGGTTGGTCGTCTCGTACTCGACGTGCGCGGTCGAGATCGTGATGCCGCGGGCCTTCTCTTCCGGCGCCTTGTCGATCTGGTCGTAGGCGGTGAACGTCGCGCCGCCGGTTTCTGCGAGCACCTTGGTGATCGCTGCGGTCAGCGAGGTCTTGCCATGGTCGACGTGACCGATGGTGCCGATGTTGCAGTGGGGCTTGTTACGTTCGAATTTAGCTTTGGCCATTTGACTCTCCGTTCAATCGTTGACTGCCATCAACGACAATCAGGCAAACTTCTTCTGGACTTCAGCCGACACGTTCGCCGGAGCTTCGGCGTAGTGATCGAACTGCATGGTGAAGGTCGCGCGACCCTGGCTCATCGAGCGCAGGTTGTTCACGTAACCGAACATGTTCATGAGCGGCACCATCGCGTTGATGACGTTGGCGTTGCCGCGCATGTCTTGGCCCTGGATCTGGCCGCGCCGGGAATTCAGGTCGCCGATGACCGAACCGGTGTAGTCTTCCGGGGTCACCACCTCGACCTTCATGATCGGCTCGAGCAGAACGGACTTGCCCATCTGCAGCGCCTCGCGGAAGCAGGCGCGCGTGGCGATTTCGAAGGCCAGCGCCGACGAGTCGACGTCGTGGAACTTGCCGTCGATCAGCTGCACCTTGACGTCGACGATCGGGAAGCCCGCGACCACGCCGGACGACAGCACGCTCTCGAGACCCTTCTCGACGCCGGGGATGTATTCCTTCGGAACCGCGCCGCCGACGATCTTCGATTCGAACTCGTAGCCCTTGCCGGCTTCGTTCGGCTCGACGACCAGGGTCACGGCCGCGAACTGGCCGGTACCGCCGGTCTGCTTCTTGTGGGTGTAGCTGTGCTCGACCCGCTTGGTGACACGCTCGCGGAACGCCACCTGCGGCGCGCCGATATTGGCGTCGACCTTGTAGGTGCGCTTGAGGATGTCGACCTTGATGTCGAGATGCAGTTCGCCCATGCCCTTGAGGATCGTCTGGCCGGACTCGTGGTCGGTCGACACGCGGAAGGACGGATCCTCGGCGGCGAGCTTGGCCAGCGCCACGCCCAGCTTCTCCTGGTCGGCCTTCGACTTCGGCTCGATCGCGATCTCGATCACCGGCTCCGGGAATTCCATCTTCTCGAGGATCACCGGCTTGTTGGGATCGCACAGCGTGTCGCCGGTGCGCGCTTCCTTCAGGCCGGCCAGCGCGACGATGTCGCCGGCATAGGCTTCCTTGATGTCTTCGCGGTTGTTCGCATGCATCAGCAACATCCGCCCGATCCGCTCCTTCTTCTCGCGGGTCGAGTTGATGACGCCGGTGCCCGACTGCAGGATGCCGGAGTAGATGCGGCAGAAGGTGATGGTGCCGACGAAGGGGTCGTCCATGATCTTGAACGCGAGCAGCGCCAGCGGCTCCTTGTCGTCCGCCTTGCGCACGACCTCGTTGCCGTCCTCGTCGGTGCCCTTGATCGCGGGCACGTCGATCGGCGACGGCAGGTAGTCGACGACGGCGTCGAGCAGCGGCTGCACGCCCTTGTTCTTGAACGCGGAGCCGCACAGCACCGGATAGAACGCGCCGGTCAGCACGGCCTTGCGGATCAGGCGCTTCAGGGTCGCCTCGTCCGGCTCCTTGCCGTCGAGGAACGCAGCCAAAGCGTCGTCGTCGAGCTCGACGGCGGCTTCCACCATCTTCTCGCGATATTCCTTGGCCTGCTCGACCAGATCTTCCGGAATGTCGACATAGTCGAACTTGGCGCCGAGCGATTCATCGTTCCAGATGACGCCCTTCATCTTCACGAGGTCGACGAGACCCTTGAAGTTGCTCTCGGCACCGATCGGCAGCTGGATCGCGATCGGCTTGGCGCCGAGGCGGTCGACGATGTCGGACAGGCACTTGAAGAAGTCGGCGCCGGTCTTGTCCATCTTGTTGGCGAAGACGATGCGCGGAACCTTGTACTTGTCGCCCTGGCGCCAGACGGTCTCGGTCTGCGGCTCGACACCCTGGTTGGAGTCGAGAACGCAAACGGCGCCGTCGAGCACGCGCAGCGAACGCTCGACCTCAATGGTGAAGTCGACGTGGCCGGGGGTGTCGATGATGTTCAGGCGCTTGCCGTTCCAGAACGCGGTGGTCGCAGCCGAGGTGATCGTGATGCCACGCTCCTGCTCCTGCTCCATCCAGTCCATCGTCGCAGCACCTTCGTGCACTTCGCCGATCTTGTGGCTCTTGCCGGTGTAATACAGGATGCGCTCGGTGGTCGTGGTCTTGCCGGCGTCGATATGCGCCATGATACCGAAGTTGCGGTAGTCCTCGATGGCATGTTGGCGGGGCATGAGACTGTTCCTTAAATTCCGTTGTTCGCCTTACCAGCGATAGTGCGAGAACGCGCGGTTGGCTTCCGCCATCCGGTGCACGTCTTCACGCTTCTTGACGGCGTTACCGCGATTGTTCGAGGCGTCGAGCAACTCCGCCGAGAGACGCTCCGTCATGGTCTTCTCGTTGCGCTCGCGGGCAGCCGAGATCAGCCAGCGGATGCCGAGCGCCTGACGGCGCACCGAGCGGACCTCGACCGGGACCTGGTAGGTCGCGCCGCCGACGCGGCGGGAACGAACCTCGATGGTCGGCATCACGTTCTCGAGCGCCTGCTCGAACACGCCGAGCGGGTTCTGCTTGGTCTTGGCCTCGATCATGCCGAGCGCACCGTAGACGATGTTTTCGGCAACCGACTTCTTCCCGGCGTACATCACCGAGTTCATGAACTTCGTAATGATGATGTTCCCGAACTTCGGATCCGGAAGAACTTCACGCTTCTCGGCAGAATGGCGACGCGACATCTGATCGGTTCCCGCTTACTTCGGACGCTTCGCGCCGTACTTCGAACGACGCTGCTTACGGTTCTTGACGCCCTGGGTATCCAGCACGCCGCGGAGGATGTGGTAGCGCACACCGGGCAAGTCCTTGACGCGGCCGCCGCGGATCATGACCACCGAGTGCTCCTGCAGGTTATGGCCCTCACCCGGGATGTAGCCGATCACCTCGAAGCCGTTGGTCAGGCGCACCTTGGCGACCTTACGAAGCGCCGAGTTCGGCTTCTTCGGGGTCGTGGTGTAGACGCGCGTGCACACGCCGCGCTTCTGCGGCGACTGCTGCAGCGCCGGCACCTTCTTACGCGACTTCTGCACTTCACGCGGATTTGCGATCAGCTGGTTGATCGTCGGCATGCAGCCTTCACCCTTTAGTTCGCGCGAAAACCTTGAATGGCTCCGCAAATTTCTTCTCAGGACTAGCCGTCCCGCACGGCCCGCTCGACACGGAACAAACAACCGCGCAAAGCGAAATCGCGCCAACCACTCATCGCTGAGCGGAAAGCGCATCGACGCCACAGAGGACCGCGATCCCGGACCGATCAGCGCTCGCTGTTCGGTCCGCCACCGAGGTCATGCATCCGAAATCACTCTCAAGAGGACGTGCTCAAGAGAACCAATATCGTCCTGGCATTGCCTAGCTATCATCGACAGCGTTTGAGCGGCATTCGTCGAGGTTGGTGCCCGTCCGGCTCCTTAAAAAGGACCTTCGGGTGTTCCGTTCCGACGCTGGCGTAGCTCACCGCCTGTCGTTAAGTGGGCGCCTTGTATAATCGAGAGATAGTGAAGTCAAGCAAAACGACAAGCAAAGAAACGCCTCCGGCACTTGCGGATTTCGCATTTCGCCGAGGTTCGGCGCAAGGCGAAATGTGACGGTCGACCGATCTCCCCGCGCCCCCATCCGAATCTTCGGGCGCGTGCGGAATCATATTATACCCGGGTAAAATATGAATAGAAACAACTCTCCCCAAGTTAGTCCCGAAGGCAAACTTCGGAACTAAGCCTTTATTTGCCATTCGCAGCGCAAAAATCGGGTCACGGCCACGGAAATTCTCATGCGGTACACCGACATCGCAATCATCGGCGGCGGTCTTGCGGGCTCGACCGCAGCCGCCATGCTTGGCCGTGCCGGGATACCGACGGTCCTGATCGACCCCCACCACGTCTATCCGTTCGATTTCCGTGTCGAAAAGATCGGCGGCGACCTCCAGCTCGAGCGATTCGCCAGGACCGGCCTTGCCGAATCGGTGCTCCGCTCGGCGACGCTGGACGGCGAGAACTGGATCGCGCGATTCGGCCGGTTGCTCGACCGGCAGCCGAGCCGGCAATACGGCATCATGTACGACGCGCTGATCTCTGCGATTCGGAACGAGATCGCCGGGCCGGCGGAATTCATCTGCGACAAGGTGATCAACGTCGCGACCAGCTCCGAGCGGCAGCGGCTCGTGCTTGCCGATGGCGAGGAGATCTCGGCGCGCCTTGTGGTGCTTGCCAACGGCCTGAACATCGGACTGCGCCGGATGCTCGGCATCGAGCGGCTGGTCACGAGCTTCTGCCACTCGATCTCGCTCGGGTTCGACTTCGTTCCCGTCGGCCGCCCCGCCTTCCCGTTCGCGGCCATGACCTATTTCTCGGAGCGGCCGAGCGACCGCATCCCCTACATTACGCTGTTTCCGGTCGGAGACCGGATGCGCGCCAACCTCTTCACCTATCGCAAGGCCGACGATCCCTGGCTGCGGGCGATGCGGCGCAATCCGGTCGAGACGCTGAACGCCGCGCTGCCGCGGCTGCGCCGGCTCACCGGCGAGTTCGACATCGCCGGCGATATCAAGATCAGGCCCGCCGACATCTATGTCAGCACCGGCTATCGGCAGGCCGGCGTCGTGCTGGTCGGCGATGCCTTCGCCAGCACCTGCCCCGTCACCGGCACCGGCACCGACAAGGTGTTCACCGACGTCGCCCAGCTCTGCAACATCCACATCCCGGCCTGGCTGTCGACCGAAGGCATGGGCGAGGAGAAGATCACCGCGTTCTACGACGATCCGGTCAAGACCGCCTGCGACGCCTGGTCGAACGCCAAGGCATTCAGCTTCCGCGAGGTGTCGGTCGGCAGCGGGCCCATCTGGCAGGCCCAGCGCTGGGCACGCTTCTTCGGCTATCTCGGCCGGGGCTGGCTGCGCCGGCTGCACAACCCCGCGGCGGCGGCGTCAACGACGCGGCCGGCCAATCACTTCCGGCAACGTCCGCAAGCCGCGGACCGGGCGTAAGGTAAGATCTAGCGCTCGGCCGTCGCCCGCGACGCGGCGCGGGCCTCACGCCTCCTCATCCTCGTCTTCGTCCTCATCTTCATCATCGTCATCATCCGCGTCGTCGGCGTCCTCGTCGTGATTCAGATGTCCCTGGTCGTCCCACAGCTTGCGATAGACGCCATTGCGGGCCAGCAGTTCCTCGTGCGAGCCGCGTTCGATCGCCCTGCCGCCGGAGATCACGATGATCTCGTCCATCTCGACCACCGAAGTCAGGCGATGCGTCGACCAGATCATGGTGCGGCCCTCGGCGACCTTGAGCAGCGTGCGGTTGATCGCAGCCTCCGTGGTCTGGTCGAGCGCCGAAGTCGCCTCGTCGAGCAGCAGAACGGACGGGTTGCGGATGATCGCGCGCGCGATCGCGATGCGCTGGCGCTGGCCGCCCGACAGGGTATCTCCGCGCTCGCCGACCGGCGTGTCGTAGCGCTGCGGCAGGCTCATGATGTAGCGATGGATCTCGGCCTTCCGGGCGGCGTCCTCGACCTCCGAGTCGGTCGCGCCTTCCTTGCCGAGCCGGATGTTCTCGCGGATCGACATGTTGAACAGCATGTTCTCCTGGAACACGACCGCCATGTTCGCGCGCAGCGACTCGCGCGTCACCCGGCGGATATCGACGCCGTCGATCGTGACGCGGCCCTCGTCCGGCACGTAGAGCCGCAGGATCAGGTTGATCAGCGTGCTCTTGCCCGAGCCGCTGGGACCGACGATCGCAATGCTTTTGCCGGCATTGAGCTTCAAGCTGAGATTGTCGAGCACCGGCGTCTGCGCCCCCTCATACTGGAAGGTGACGCGATCGAAGGAGATGTCGTTGGTGATGCGCGGCAGGTCCGGCGCGCCGGGACGGTCGGCGCCGCGGGTCGGCTCGTCGAGCAGTTCCTGGATGTGCCGTACCGCCGCCGCCGACTGGATCGACACCGGGATGAAATGCATCAGATGGGCGATGTTGTACGACACCTCCCAGAACGCACTCTCGAAGGTCACGAAGGTGCCGACGGTGATCTGCCCCTTGGTGGCGAGATAGGCGCCGATCGCCAGCACCACGAGGTGGAGCAGCAGCACCGCGATGGTGACGGTGCGCTCCACCATGGTCGACAGGAACATGGCTGACGCGGCCTTGGCCCGGACCTCGCGGTTGCGCATCGTGAACCAGCCTAGCGCCCGGCGCTGCAGATTGAACGCCTTCACCACCGCCTGGGCGGCAACGTTCTCCTGCACGGTTCCGAGCAGCGCGGCCTCGTTCTGCTTCTGCTCGTAATTGGCCTGCACCGCTTTCGGCGTCAGGATGCGCGGTCCGATCAGGGTAATCGGAAACACCAGCAAGGCGACCACGGCAAGCTGCCAGTTCAGGAACAGCATCAGGATGATGCCCGCGACCAGCTCGAGGCCCGGCAGCGCCGCGCTGTTGGCAAAGGTCTTGACCGAGCCCTCGAACGCCGACAGATCGATCGAGAAGCGCGACAGGATCTCGCCGCGCTTGGTGCGCGCGAAATAGGCCGACGGCAGGTTCTGGACATGGTCGAACAGCCGCGACCGCACGTCGGCGATGATGCCGGCGGCAAGCCGCGCATCCCAGCGCTCGTACCAGACCGCGATGATCGAGGTGACGATGCCGGCCACCGCGAGCACGCCGAGGATCTTGTAGAGGGCTCCGAAATCCTCCTCGCCGAGCGCGTCGTCGATCAGGAATTTCAGGCTGAGCGGCATGATGACGTTGAACAACGTCTCGACCAGCACGCCGAAGGCGACGCAGGCGAACGGCTTCTTGTAGTTCGCCAGGATCGGCCTGACGAAGCCAAAGATCGTGGAGAGCGCGCCGGCGGCTTCCTTGGCGGTGAAGACGACGAGGTCCTCGTCATCATCGTCGTCATCGAGCTCGAACTCGTCGTCCGCGTCCTCATCCTCTTCGTCGTCAGCCGGCGCCGCGGCTGCCTTTGTGGAGGCGGCCGCCGCGGGCGTACCGGACGCGGGCTTCTTCTTCAGCTCGGGATCGTCGGCCGCCGCTCTCGTCGGATCGTCTGATGCAGGAGGTCTTGGCGCCATGAAACCAACCGATGCTCCACGGCCGGCATGACCGCAAATCGAAACCGCAGCTGATAACACTGCGGCCGCAATTCTATGCGATCATGGCGAATTCGGCAAAGCGTTTGGAACGGCCGACGCGCCGCCGCACGCTCGCGCGGAATCGCGGAGCACAGCATTGCCGCCGTTTGACAGCTGGTTGACACAAGGCCGGTCGCCTGGCGGCAAAGGCTTCCGCTCGGTGCCGCTAGTCGTCGAGGTCGGCTTCGACCTTGTCGAAGAAGGAATAGCGCAGGCTGTCGGAGTCGGCGTACCACTGCCCCGGCCCCTTGTTGGCGGCCAGCGTCAATGTCCACAGCGCATCGGTGCAGTCGCGGCGGTGCATCGACAGGTCGAAGCCGTTGCCGAAGAACAATTCCGACCATTCCCACCAGGTGCCGAGCTTCTTCACCCCGCGCAGCAGGTCGTAGCGGTCGATCACCGCCGGCGCCATGTCGGAGGTCACCGACGCGAACACGACGCCGGTCTTGACCACGCGGTTGAGCTCGCGCACCCCGCGCACGACCTGCTTCTCGCCGAGATGGCACAGCGAGGTCTCGAACACGAAGTCGAACTCGTTGGCCTTGAACGGCATGTCGGCGATCGAGCCGAGCTTGTTGTACTTCTTGAGCGCCTTAGGCGTCTTGCCGTGGATGTAGCGGTTGTTCTCGATGCCCCAGGCATCGATGCCACGTTCGCGCAGCGCGCCGACCAGTTCGCCGCTGGCGGAGCCGGCGATCAGCAGCTTGTAGCCCTTCGCCCTGCCCCACACCGTCTTGATCAGGTCCGTCAGATAGGCGGGGTCGGTGAAGTTGCGCCAGGCCTCGCTGTAGGGCCCGGCCCCGCGATAATTGTCGAAATAGCTGCGATCGATCTTGTCGGACAGCGCGCCCTCCTCCTGCGCGCGGGCGCGGCGCAGCCGCATCATCTCGGTGAGGATGATGTCGGTCGCGGCATCGGAGGAATCGAGCAGCCCGTTCAGCGTCGAATCGAACAGATAGTCGCCGACCACCACGATGCCGGGGTGCTCCTTCGGCTCCGGCCGGTGGTTGGTCATGACGTCGCGCACCGGCAGACCGCCCGGCAGCGCGTTGACCGACGACAGCCAGCGATGGATCTTGCCTTCCAGGAAATGCTCGCGCGCATCGCCGAGCGAGGCCGGCAGCGACTTCAACGCGGCATCGATCAGCTCCTGGTCGCTGAGATTGGCGAAGGCAAGCGCATCCGAGCCTGCGATCAGCCAGTTCAGCACGCCGTGCTTGCCGACATCGTGGCGCGCCCCCTCATTGTAGACGCAGCAGCCGCCGAACGCTTCCGACATGAACCAGGCGCCCGGGATCTTCTCGCCCCAGAACGGCTCGTCGAACAGGATCGAGACCCGCAGATAATGCGCGGGCCGGTCGAAATAGGCGACGTGCTTGACCATCGACTTGCGCAGCTGTTCGCCGTCCCAGCGCATGGTCGCGAGCCAGGAGTGCGGCAGGCAGACCAGCACGAGATCGAAGTCGCGCGTCTCCGGCCCCTTGCCGTTCATCATGTTGAGCTGGTAGCGGCCACCGGCGGTCTTGCCGACCTTGAGCACGCGATGGTTGAGCTGGATGTCGGCGCTGACTTCCGAACGCAGACAATCGATCAGCTGCTCGTTGCCGTTCTGGATCGAATACAGGCCGATATAGCCGTCGACGTCCATCACGTAGTTCTTCAGCGCGTTGAGGCCGTTGGTGTTGTGGCTCTCGGTCGCGATGTCGGAACGCGCCATCACCTTGAAGAAGCGCTTGGCGGTCGCGTCCTCGACCTCCTCGTCGAGGACCTGCTCGGCGGTCTTGTAGGCCCACGGGTGTTCGTTGTCGTGGGCGCCGACGCCCTCGTAATATTCGATCGGCGACACCAGGTCGCTGCAACGCTTGCGGAACGCCTCGATCGCGGCCGCGGTCTTCGCCCCGTATTTGCGGCGCATGCCGGGAACGTCGGCGAGCAGCTCGCCGTCGAGCTGCACCTGCTCCGCATCCATCGGGATCGTCTGCAGGCCGAAATGCTGGATCAGTTCGCGGAGCGGGTCCGGCCCCGTCATGGAGTAATCATAGATCTCGGCGACGCCGGCCTCATACATCGCGGGCGCAGTGTCGAATTTGCGCGTGACGATCTTGCCGCCGAGGCGGTTCGACGCCTCGAAGATGGTAACGCGGCAGAGGTCGCCGAGTTTGCGCTTCAAATACCAGGCGCTCATCAGCCCCCCGGGGCCGCCGCCTACGATAGCCAAGTCGAGCATATGGATTCCGTCGTCTCCGGCGCGAGCCAAACAACCGGTCTAAGTCACCCTAGCAAAGGCACTTTTTTGCCTGAAGGAAAGATGAACAAACTGCGTCCCTGCACCGCAGCAAGCAAAGAAAGCAGCAAAAAGGCCGGCTAAACGCCGGCCTTCTCGCCATACCCGTAGTCTTGCGGATGCCTATTCCGCGGGCGGCAGCGCCAGCGGCTCCGCTTCCGGAGCCGTCGGCACGATCGCCGCCTGCTGCTTCTCGCGCTCGTCGAGGATCAGCTTGTCGCGCTTGACCGCGACTTCGCGGATCCGCGCCATCGAGGCGCCGGTGCCGGCCGGGATCAGGCGGCCGACAATGACGTTCTCCTTGAGGCCCTCGAGCGGGTCCACCTTGCCGTTGACGGCAGCTTCGGTGAGCACGCGCGTGGTCTCCTGGAACGAGGCCGCCGAGAAGAAGGAGCGGGTCTGCAAGCTCGCCTTGGTGATGCCGAGCAGAACCGGCGTACCCGTGGCGGGCTTCTTGCCCTCCTCCTTGGCCTTGGTGTTGAGCGCGTCGAACTCGATCTTGTCGACCTGCTCGCCCGAGATCATGTCGGTGTCGCCCTGATCGGTGACCTCGACCTTCTGCAGCATCTGACGGACAATCACCTCGATGTGCTTGTCGTTGATGAGCACGCCCTGCAGCCGGTAGACCTCCTGGATTTCGTTGACCAGATAGGCAGCGAGCTCCTCGATGCCCTTGATCGCCAGGATGTCGTGCGGCGCCGGATTGCCTTCGACGATGAAATCGCCCTTTTCGACGATGTCGCCGTCCTGAAGGTGGATGTGCTTGCCCTTCGGGATCAGGTACTCGCGCGGCTCCTCGGTCTTGTCCATCGGCTCGATCGAGATGCGGCGCTTGTTCTTGTAGTCGCGGCCGAAGCGGATCGTTCCCGCGGTCTCCGCGATGATCGCCGCATCCTTCGGCTTGCGAGCCTCGAACAGTTCCGCCACCCGCGGCAGACCGCCGGTGATGTCACGCGTCTTGGCGCTCTCGGTCGAGATACGCGCCAGGATGTCGCCGGGCATCACCTTCGCGCCGACGTCAACCGACAGAATGGCGTCGACCGACAGCATGTAGCGGGCATCGCCGCCACGCGCGAGCTTCATCACCTTGCCGTCCTTGCCCTTGACCACGATGGCCGGACGCAGGTCCGAGCCGCCGCGCGTCGTTCGCCAGTCGATGACCACGCGCTTGGCGATACCGGTCGATTCGTCGAGCGTTTCCGAGATCGACTGGCCTTCGACCAGATCCTCGAAACCGATCGTGCCCTCGACCTCGCTCAGCACCGGGCGGGTATAGGGATCCCACTCGGCGATGCGCTGGCCGCGCTTGACCATATCGCCTTCGTCGACGTGCATCTTCGAACCGTACTGAATACGGTGGGTTGCACGCTCGGTGCCGTCGGCATCGACGATCGCAACGACCATATTGCGCACCATCGCGATCAGGCTGCCTTCGCTGTTGCGGGCGATCGCCTTGTTCTTGATCACGATCTTGCCGTCGAAGTTCGATTCGACGAACGACTGCTCGTTGAGCTGCGCGGCGCCGCCGATGTGGAACGTGCGCATCGTCAGCTGCGTGCCGGGCTCACCGATCGACTGTGCCGCGATGACGCCGACGGCCTCACCGTGGTTGACCGGGGTGCCGCGGGCCAGGTCGCGGCCGTAGCACTTGGCGCAGATGCCGTTGATCAGCTCGCAGGTCAGCGCCGAGCGGATCTTCACTTCCTGGATGCCGGCCTGCTGGATCGCATCGACGTGGCTCTCTTCCATCAAGGTGTCACGCTTGATGATGACCTCGTTGGTCGCGGGATCGCGCACGTCATCGCAGGCCACGCGGCCCAGGATGCGCGAACCGAGCGAGGCGACCACGGTGCCGGCGTCGACGATGGCGCGCATCTTGATGCCGAGCGTGGTGCCGCAGTCGGTCTGCGTGATGATGCAGTCCTGCGCGACGTCGACCAGACGGCGGGTCAGGTAGCCCGAGTTCGCGGTCTTCAACGCGGTGTCCGCGAGGCCCTTGCGGGCGCCGTGGGTCGAGTTGAAGTACTCGAGCACCGACAGACCTTCCTTGAAGTTGGAAATGATCGGCGTCTCGATGATCTCGCCCGACGGCTTGGCCATCAGGCCGCGCATGCCGGCGAGCTGGCGCATCTGCGCCGGCGAACCACGCGCACCGGAGTGCGCCATCATGTAGATCGAGTTGATGTCGGCATCCGCGCCCGCCGCCGTCTTCTTGGTGGACGAGATCTCCTTCATCATCGCCTTGGCGACTTCTTCACCGGCCTTCGACCAGGCGTCGACGACCTTGTTGTACTTCTCGCCATGGGTGATCAGGCCGTCATTGTACTGCTGCTCGAAATCCTTCGCCAGCGTACGGGTCTGATCGACGATCTTCCACTTCGAGGCCGGCACGACCATGTCGTCCTTGCCGAACGAGATGCCCGCCTTGAAGGCGTTGTAGAAGCCGAGCGCCATGATGCGGTCGCAGAAGATCACTGTCTCCTTCTGACCGCAGTGACGGTAGACCTGATCGATCACGCCGGAGATCTCGCGCTTGGTCATCAGCTTGTTGATGATGTCGTACGAGATCTTCGGGTTCTTCGGCAGCAGGTTGCCGAGCATGACGCGGCCCGCGGTGGTTTCGATCCAGCGCTTGGACTGCTTGCCTTCCTCGTCGAGGCCTTCCCACCGGTACTTGATCTTGGTGTGGAGGTGGATGACCTTCGAATGCAGGGCGTGCTCGAGCTCGGCCATGTCGCCGAAGATCTTGCCCTCGCCGGGCAGGCCTTCGCGCATGATCGAGACGTAGTAGAGGCCGAGCACGATGTCCTGCGACGGCACGATGATCGGCTGGCCGTTCGCCGGATGCAGGATGTTGTTGGTCGACATCATCAGGACGCGCGCTTCCAGCTGCGCCTCGAGCGACAGCGGAACGTGCACGGCCATCTGGTCGCCGTCGAAGTCGGCGTTGAAGGCGGCGCAGACCAGCGGATGCAGCTGGATCGCCTTGCCTTCGATCAGCACCGGCTCGAACGCCTGGATGCCCAGGCGATGCAGCGTCGGCGCGCGGTTGAGCAGCACCGGATGCTCGCGGATCACCTCGTCGAGGATATCCCAGACCTCCGGACGCTCCTTCTCGACCAGCTTCTTGGCCTGCTTCACCGTGGTGGACAGACCCTTGGCGTCGAGCCGCGAGTAGATGAACGGCTTGAACAGCTCGAGCGCCATCTTCTTCGGCAGGCCGCACTGATGCAGGCGCAGCTCGGGACCGACCACGATCACCGAGCGGCCGGAATAGTCGACGCGCTTGCCGAGCAGGTTCTGGCGGAACCGGCCCTGCTTGCCCTTCAGCATGTCGGCGAGCGACTTCAGCGGACGCTTGTTGGCGCCGGTGATGACGCGGCCGCGGCGGCCGTTGTCGAACAGCGCGTCGACGGCCTCCTGCAGCATGCGCTTTTCGTTGCGGATGATGATGTCGGGCGCACGCAGCTCCATCAGCCGCTTCAAGCGGTTGTTGCGGTTGATGACGCGGCGGTACAGGTCGTTGAGGTCGGAGGTCGCGAACCGGCCGCCGTCGAGCGGCACCAGCGGACGCAGGTCCGGCGGAATCACCGGCACGACCGTCATGATCATCCATTCCGGCTTGTTGCCGGAGACGCGGAAGGCCTCGACGATCTTCAGCCGCTTGGCGAGCTTCTTGTGCTTGATGTCGGAGTCGGTCTCCGCCATCTCGGCGCGCAGCTGCGCCTCGAGCTTCTCGAGCTCGAGCCCCTTGAGCAGCTCGCGGATTGCCTCCGCGCCGATCATGGCGGTGAAGGAATCCTGGCCGTACTCGTCCTGCGCCTTCAGATACTCGTCTTCCGACAGCAGCTGACGGTCCTTCAGCGCGGTGAGACCCGGCTCAAGCACGACGTAGTATTCGAAGTAGAGGATCCGCTCGAGATCCTTCAGCGTCATGTCGAGCAGGAGGCCGATGCGCGAGGGCAGCGACTTCAGGAACCAGATGTGAGCGACCGGCGCCGCCAGCTCGATATGGCCCATGCGCTCGCGCCGGACGCGCGACAGCGTCACCTCGACCGAGCACTTCTCGCAGATGATGCCCTTGTACTTCATCCGCTTGTACTTGCCGCACAGGCACTCGTAGTCCTTGATCGGCCCGAAGATGCGCGCGCAGAACAGGCCGTCACGCTCCGGCTTGAAGGTGCGGTAGTTGATGGTCTCCGGCTTCTTGATCTCGCCGTACGACCAGGACAGAATCTTCTCCGGAGACGCGATCGAAATCCGGATCTGGTCGAAGACCTGGGCCGGCGTCGTCGGATTGAAAAGATTCATAATCTCTTGATTCATGGTCTTCTCCTCGCGTGCCGATCGTCACCGGCAGCAAATTCGAAAGTTTTATTCAGTGCGCGCCCCACTCAACGTCCGAGCGGAGCGCGACGGCCCGGCGCTTTCGCGCCGGGCGTCAATCACAGCGTTACTCGGCCGCTTCCGACGTCGGCGCCGGTCCCACCTTGGAATTGTGCAGGTCGACGTTGAGGCCGAGCGAGCGCATTTCCTTGACCAGCACGTTGAACGATTCCGGAATACCGGCCTCGAAGGTGTCGTCGCCGCGCACGATCGCCTCGTACACCTTGGTACGGCCGGCGACGTCGTCCGACTTCACGGTCAGCATTTCCTGCAGCGTGTAGGCGGCGCCGTAGGCTTCCAGCGCCCAGACCTCCATTTCGCCGAAGCGCTGGCCGCCGAACTGCGCCTTGCCGCCCAGCGGCTGCTGGGTGACGAGCGAGTACGGACCGATCGAACGCGCGTGGATCTTGTCGTCCACGAGGTGGTGCAGCTTGAGCATGTAGATGTAGCCCATCGTCACCTTGCGATCGAACGCATCGCCGGTGCGGCCGTCATAGACGGTCGACTGGCCGGAGGCGTCGAAGCCCGCGAGCTTCAGCATCTCCTCGATGTCGGCCTCCTTGGCGCCGTCGAACACCGGCGTTGCGATCGGCACGCCGTGGCTCAGATTGCGGCCGAGCTCGACCAGCTCGTTGTCGTTCAGCGACCTGATGGTTTCATCCTCGCCATAGATCTTCTTCAGGGTCTCGCGCAGCGGCTTGAGATCCTGCTTCTGATAGTAGGCGTCGATGGTCTGGCCGATGCGCTTGCCGAGGCCGGCGCAGGCCCAACCGAGATGGGTCTCAAGGATCTGACCGACGTTCATGCGCGAAGGCACGCCGAGCGGATTGAGCACGATGTCGGCATGCGTTCCGTCCTCGAGGAACGGCATGTCCTCGATCGGCACGATCTTCGACACCACGCCCTTGTTGCCGTGACGGCCGGCCATCTTGTCGCCGGGCTGGATCTTGCGCTTCACCGCGACGAAGACCTTGACCATCTTCATCACGCCGGGCGGCAGCTCGTCGCCACGCTGCAGCTTCTCGACCTTGTCGAGGAAGCGCTGCTCGAGGCCCTTCTTCGACTCGTCGTACTGCTTCCGCATGGCCTCGATCTCGGCCATCAGCTTGTCGTTCGGCGAGGCGAACAGCCACCACTGCGACTTCGGATACTCGTCGAGCACCGCGCGGGTGATCTTGGTATCCTTCTTGAAGCCCTTGGGGCCGGCGATGCCCTGGCGGTTCTCCAGCAGCTCGGCAAGGCGGTTGTAGACGTTGCGGTCCAGGATCGCCTGCTCGTCGTCGCGGTCCTTGGCCAGACGCTCGATCTCCTCGCGCTCGATCGCCAGCGCACGCTCGTCCTTGTCGACGCCGTGGCGGTTGAACACGCGGACTTCCACGATGGTGCCCTGCACGCCCGGAGGCACGCGCAGCGAGGTATCGCGGACGTCGGAGGCCTTCTCGCCGAAGATGGCGCGCAGCAGCTTCTCTTCCGGCGTCATCGGGCTCTCGCCCTTCGGCGTGATCTTGCCGACCAGGATGTCGCCGGCGCGGACTTCCGCACCGATGTAGACGATACCGGCTTCGTCGAGGTTCTTCAGTGCTTCTTCCGAAACGTTCGGAATGTCGCGGGTGATTTCCTCGGGACCGAGCTTGGTGTCGCGGGCCATCACCTCGAACTCCTCGATGTGAATCGAGGTGAAGACGTCGTCCTTCACGATCCGCTCGGAGAGCAGGATCGAGTCTTCGAAGTTGTAGCCGTTCCACGGCATGAACGCGACCAGCACGTTGCGGCCGAGCGCGAGCTCGCCGAGATCGGTCGACGGACCGTCGGCGATGATGTCGCCCTTCTTGACGATGTCGCCGACCTTCACCAGCGGACGCTGGTTGATGCAGGTCGACTGGTTGGAGCGCTGGTACTTCATCAGCCGGTAGATATCGACGCCCGACTTGGTCGGATCGAGATCCTCGGTGGCGCGGATCACGACGCGAGTGGCGTCGATCTGGTCGATCACGCCCGAGCGGCGCGCGGCGATCGCCGCGCCCGAGTCACGGGCGACCACGCCTTCCATGCCGGTGCCGACGAACGGCGCCTCGGCGCGAACCAGCGGCACCGCCTGGCGCTGCATGTTCGAGCCCATCAGCGCGCGGTTGGCGTCGTCGTTCTCGAGGAACGGGATCAGCGCCGCGGCGACCGAAACCAGCTGTTTCGGCGACACGTCCATGTAGTCGACCTTGTCCGGCGTTACCGGCAGCACTTCGCCGGCATGACGGCAGACCACGAGGTCGTCGGTGAAGCGGCCCTTGGCATCGAGCGGCACGTTGGCCTGCGCGACGCGGTAGCGGCCCTCTTCCATCGCCGACAGATAGACCACCTCGTCGGTGACCCGGCCGTCCTTGATCTTGCGATAGGGCGTCTCGACGAAGCCGTACTTGTTGACGCGCGCGAACGTCGCCAGCGAGTTGATCAGGCCGATGTTCGGACCTTCCGGCGTCTCGATCGGGCAGATGCGGCCGTAATGCGTCGGATGCACGTCGCGGACTTCGAAGCCGGCACGCTCGCGGGTCAGACCGCCCGGGCCAAGCGCCGACAGGCGCCGCTTGTGGGTGATCTCCGACAGCGGGTTGGTCTGGTCCATGAACTGCGACAGCTGCGAGGAACCGAAGAACTCGCGCACCGCGGCAGCCGCGGGCTTGGCGTTGATCAGGTCCTGCGGCATCACGGTGTCGATATCGACGCTCGACATGCGCTCCTTGATCGCGCGCTCCATGCGGAGGAGGCCGATCCGGTACTGGTTCTCCATGAGCTCGCCGACCGAGCGCACGCGGCGGTTGCCGAGGTGGTCGATGTCGTCGATCTCGCCCTTGCCGTCGCGCAGGTCGACCAGCGTCTTGATGACCGCCAGGATGTCTTCCTTGCGCAGCGTGCGATGGGTATCGGGCGCATCGAGTTCGAGGCGCATGTTCATCTTGACGCGGCCGACCGCGGAGAGGTCGTAGCGCTCGGCGTCGAAGAACAGCGACTGGAACATCGCCTGCGCCGAATCCAGCGTCGGCGGCTCGCCCGGACGCATCACGCGGTAGATGTCGAACAGCGCATCCTCACGCGTCATGTTCTTGTCGGCCGACAGCGTGTTGCGGATGTAGGCGCCGACATTGACGTGGTCGATGTCGAGCAACGGCAGGTCCTTGTAGCCCTGCTCGTTCAGCACCTTGAGCGACTTCTCGGTGATCTCCTCGCCGGCTTCGGCGTAGATCTCACCGGTCTTCGGGTTGACGAGATCCTCGGCGAGATAGTTGCCGACGAGCTCCTCGTCCGACATGCGCAGCGCCTTCAGGCCCTTCTCCTGAAGCTGGCGCGCCTGGCGCACGGTCAGCTTCTTGCCGGCCTCGAGCACCACCTTGCCGGTATCGGCGTCGATCAGGTCGTTGACGGTCGAATAGCCGCGGAAGCGGTTGGCATCGAACGGCACGCGCCATCCGTCCTTGGTCCGCTTGTAGGTGATCTTCTTGTAGAAGGTCGACAGGATCTGCTCGCCGTCGAGACCGAGCGCGTACATCAGCGAGGTCACGGGCAGCTTGCGGCGGCGGTCAATGCGCGCGAACACGATGTCCTTGGCGTCGAACTCGATGTCGAGCCAGGAACCGCGATACGGAATCACGCGCGCGGCAAACAGCAGCTTGCCGGACGAATGGGTCTTGCCCTTGTCGTGGTCGAAGAACACGCCGGGCGAACGGTGCATCTGCGAGACGATGACGCGCTCGGTGCCGTTGACGACAAAGGTGCCGTTCATCGTCATGAGCGGGATATCGCCCATGTAGACGTCCTGCTCCTTGATGTCCTTCACCGACTTGGCGCCGGTTTCCTCGTCGATATCGAACACGATCAGGCGCAGCGTCACCTTGAGCGGCGCAGCGAAGGTCATGCCGCGCTGGCGGCACTCGTCGACGTCATATTTCGGCGGCTCGAACTCGTAGCGGACGAATTCGAGCATCGAGGTGCCGGAGAAGTCCGAGATCGGGAACACCGAGCGGAACACGGCCTGCAGGCCCTCGTCGGGGCGACCGCCCTCGGGTTCGTCCACCATCAGGAACTGGTCGTAGGACGCCTTCTGAACCTCGATGAGGTTCGGCATCTCGGCGACTTCCTTGATGTGACCGAAAAACTTGCGTACGCGTTTGCGACCGGTGAATGTCTGCTGCGCCATCGTGGCCTCTCATTTTCGTCGCCTTTGTGGGGCGAACCTTCCGGGACGCGACTGCCATCGGCCCCGGGTTGAATTTCGAATCGTCTCGAAGGAACGAAGCGCAAAGTCAGGAATTAAATCCCCGTCCCGGCCCCGACCACCTCCAAAACGCAAAACAACGCGCGGGGCGCATCACTGCACCCGCTCGTCCAAACGCTCCGCTTTACGGACTGAAAAAGCCCGAAATCTGACTGTCTCCCAACGGCTTCCGCCGAGGACCCTGCCGTCCTCGCCGCCTACCGTGTTTTTCCGCTGCCAACCCGATATGGGATGGCAATAAAGGAGATTCGAGGGTTAAGTCCACGGATCCCCACACTTTTTTGTGTCCGGCGCGCCACGCGACAACCTGTCGCACGCCGTTTGCATGGCCCGGGAGCGCCCAGCGGCGCTCCCGGATCGCGCATTACTTGAGGTCGACCTTGGCGCCAGCCTTCTCGAGCTGGGCCTTGATCTTGTCGGCTTCTTCCTTGTTGACGCCTTCCTTGACGGGCTTCGGAGCGCCTTCGACGAGGTCCTTGGCTTCCTTCAGGCCCAGGCCAGTGATGGCGCGGACTTCCTTGATGACTTCGATCTTCTTGTCGCCGGCCGAGGCCAGCACGACGGTGAAGTCGGTCTTCTCTTCAGCCGGAGCAGCGGCAGCGCCGCCGGCAGCCGGGCCAGCAACCGCGACGGCGGCAGCGGCGGACACGCCCCACTTTTCTTCGAGGAGCTTGGCGAGTTCGGCCGCTTCGAGCACGGTGAGACTCGAGAGGTCGTCGACGATTTTCTGCAGATCAGCCATTGTTCAGTTCCTTAAACGTTTGGTTCGAACCAGGTTTGAGATTAGCGAAGGGGTCAGGCCGCTTCGCCCTTTGAGGCATGAGCCTGAATGACGCGTGCGAGCTTGGCCGCAGGCGCATTCGAGAGCTGAGCGAGCTTGGTCGCCGGCGCCACGAGGAGGCCAACGATCTTGCCGCGCAGTTCGTCGAGCGACGGCAGTGAGGCGAGCGCCTTCACGCTGTCGACATTCAGGACGGTTTTGCCCATCGAGCCGCCGAGGATGACGAACTTCTCGTTCGCCTTGGCGAATTCGATGGCAACCTTTGGCGCCGCAACCGGATCGTTCGAAGTAGCGATCACGGTCGGTCCCTTCAGCAGGGAACCGATGGCTGCGACGTCAGTGCCTTCAAGAGCAATTTTGGCGAGACGGTTCTTCGAGACCTTCACCGACGCGCCCGCCTGCTTCATCTGCATGCGCAGCTTCTGCATCTGGGCCACGGTGAGGCCGGAATAGTGAGCAACGACCGCGACGCCCGTGGTCTTGAAGACCTCATTGAGCTGTTCGACCGCCTCTTTTTTTGCCGCTCGTTCCACAGCAAGCTCTCTCCGGTTGGCGGCCTTTCCGCGAGGACAGGACCGCCGGGTTGCACCCATCGTCCCGCCCTAAACCTGATCCTTGGGGCGCAAGGCCCTTCGGACATGCCGGGCAAGACGACATCTAGAAGCCTGCCCTCCCAGAGCCTTGCGGCCATGGGCTGTCGAGGTTCGAACCAAACCCGCCTCCGAGCCGCGAACAGGCCGCGACGTGGAGCGCAAAATCCGGTCTTCACCCGTCTATGCAGGCTGTGCGATTAAGCCGTTGAAAACACGAGGTTCTCGCGGGCGCCTGCAGTCTCGGACAGGATCGAGGCACTTCAGCATGCTGAAGGCCCCTGCTCTCACGCCGTCAGAGGCGATGGGTCTCCTTCCTTTCGAGCATCCTTGCGGGCATGCGGAAAGGAATGATCTCCTATCATCTCAGGTTTTCGGAATGCGAGCACAGACATGCCAGCAAGTGCCAGCACGCCCGGAAGGCGCTATGTAGCCGGTCCTGCCCTGTTTGCCAAGAGCAAATTTCAGACCAGTTCGGCGATCTGTCCGGCCCAGCAGAAAATTTCTTCCCGGACGGCGTCACGCCCCGATGCCGTCGCTCGTCTGGGCGCTGGAGGCTCGCATGAAACGATGGATTGCAGGAATTCTAGCCCTATTCAACCTCGCCAATGGGCTGTGATGCTGTCAGCCGGTTCCCTCTGGTGGTCGCTGGTGCCCGGCGCCGCCGATACCGGTCCGTTCAACCCTCATTTGGTCCAGGACGTCGGCATCGCCTTCATCGCGGCAGGGCTCGGCCTGGCGGCGCGAGCCTTGTGGCCGGCGTGGTGGCCGGCAGCTGTCGCGGGCGCCGCGTTCCTGGCCGGCCATGGCGCGCTGCACCTCGTGATGATCGCCGGCGGCCACGACCGCCATGCCGCATCCGATCTGGCGGCGGTCGTCCTGCCCGCGGCGCTCGCCCTCTATTCCGCCCTGCCAAATCAAGGAGACCGACATGCGTAGCTTCATCGCGCGCCGCATGCTGCGCGCCTATTCCAGGCGCTACGGCTACGACACCACCTACCTCGAGATCATGCTCAAGGAATCGCCCGCCGCGTTCTTCAAATTCACCGGCGCGATGAAGGCCGCTGCCTACCGCGCGGTCGCGCCGGTCGAGGCCTTTTATGCCGCCAAGCTGACCGGCGCTCTGGCGGAAGATTGCGGTCCCTGTGCGCAATTGGTCGTCGACATGGCGATCGGAGCCGGAATGGCGGAACAGCAGGTCACTGCCGTGCTCCGGCGCGATGTTCCCGCCATGACCGTGGACACCGCGCTCGGCTTCCACTTCGCGAAGGCGATCGTGCAACGCTCGGCCGACGATGACGCCTGCCGCGACGCGGTTCGCGCGCGCTGGGGCGAAAAAGGCGTGATCGACCTCGCTTTGGCCCTACAAATCGGGCGCATCTTCCCCATGATGAAGCTGGCGCTGGGATATGCCAGGGAGTGTCGCCGCGTGACCGTAGCCGGCCATCAGATCGATGTCATCAAGCAGGCGGCCTGAGCGCGACCCGCTCGCGCCGTATCGGGCGCGGCTGACCGGGCTCGCCTATCGCATGCTCGGCAGCCGCGGCGATGCCGACGACGTGGTGCAGGACGCCTGGCTGCGGTTCGCCGCGGCCGACGACGTTCGCAATCCCGAGGCGTTCCTGGTCACGGTGGTGACCCGGCTTTGTCTCGACCGGCTGAAGAGCGCCCGCGCCCAGTGCGAGGTCTATGTCGGCGCCTGGTTGCCCGAGCCGGTGTTCGACGAGGCGCTGTCCGCCGAGGCGGCAACCGAGCTCGCCGACGATCTCTCCTTTGCGCTGATGCTGGCGCTCGACGCCCTGACGCCGCTCGAGCGCGCCGCATTCCTGCTGCACGACGTGTTCGACCGGCCGTTTGCGGAAGTCGCCCGCACGCTCGAGCGCAGCGAGGCAGCCTGCCGGCAGCTCGCCGCGCGCGCCCGCCGAACCGTCCGCGACAACCGCCCTGTGCCAGTCGAGCCGCCCGAAGGCCACGCACGGCTGCTGACGGCATTCTGCAAGGCCGCGGCCAGCGGCGACGTCTCCGCCCTCGCCAACCTGCTGCGCGAGGATGCCATCGCGATCACCGACGGCGGCGGCCGCAAGCTGGCGGCGCTGAAGCCGATCAAGGGGGCAGCGAAGATCGTCCGCTTCATCATCGGCATCGCCGGCAAGAACGCCGGCAGCGAGGCTCGCGTCGAACCGATGATGATCAATGGCAGGGCGGGCGCGCTGATCTTCCTCGATGGCGAAGTCGATCACACGCTCAGCATGGCGATCGACGGCGAGACTGGCCGGATTGCGGCGATCTACGTCGTCCGCAACCCGGACAAGCTGCGCCACGCGCCGCGCCGGAACTGAAGCTCCGGTCAGGACGCCGTCGCTACCGGATGGGCGAGCGGCTTGCCGGCAAAGAAGGCGTCGAGATTGGCGAGCACGCAATCCTGCATGGCGACGTGCGATTCCAGCGTATGGCCGCCGAGATGCGGCGACAGCACCACGTTGGGCAGCGCGGTCAGCGCGTTGGGCGCATGCGGCTCCCTGGCGAACACGTCAAGGCCGGCACCGGCGATCACGCCGTCGGTCAGCGCCGCGATCAGCGCCGTCTCGTCGACCACCGAGCCCCGCGAGATGTTGACGACAAACCCGTCGCTGCCGAGCCGGCGCAGGATGTCGGCATTGACCGCATGCTCGGTCTCGGCGCCGGCGCGCACGGCCACCATCAGCACGCTGCACCAATCGGCGAGCGCCTCCAGTGTCGGAAAGTATTGATAGGGCACGTCGTGCTTCGAGCGGCTGAAATAGCCGATCTCGGTCTCGAAGGCCGCAACGCGGGCGGCGATCTTGCGACCGATCTCGCCCATGCCGTAGACGCCGACCTTGCGCCCGCGCATTCCCGCCTGCGGCCGCATCATCGGCGACGGCTTTGCACCGGCCCAGTCACCGCTCCGCACGTAATTGTCAGCCACCAGCAGCCGCCGCACCGACGCCAGCATCAAGGTGACTGCGGTGTCGGCGACCGACGCCGCATTGGCACCGGGGCTGTGACCGACCGCGATGCCGCGCTTGGCGGCGGCGGCGAGATCGACGCCGTCATAGCCGGTGCCGTAGCAGACGATCGCGCCGAGCTTCGGCAGCATGTCCATGGCCTCGGCGCCGAGCGCCGTGCCGCCCGCGGTGATCATGGCGCGGATCTCGGCGAGATCGGTCTTGGGAAACGCTTCGTCCACCCGCTTGCCTGCCGCGTTGAGAAGCTCATAGCGCTCGCCGAAGCGGATCAGTTGAGCCTTGGGAAAACGCGAATAGACCAGGACCTTATCGGGCATTGTTCTTCTTTCCTGCGAGAGGCTTCAGCTGGTTGTTCTGAGGCGTTTTCTTCACGCGAACCGGTACCCATTTCGCGCGAAAACGCTCTCGCAAAACAAAAGGGCGGAACCGGTTGCCCGGTCCCGCCCCTCTTATCCCGTCACGGCCAGAGACCTCAGCCGAGGATCGTGCCCGGCTCGACCTTCACGCCCGGACCCATGGTGGAGGAAACCGCCACGCGCTGGATGTAGGTGCCCTTGGAGCCCGCCGGCTTCGCCTTGGAGACCGCGTCGGCCAGCGCCTTGACGTTCTCGACCAGCTTGTCCTCGGAGAACGAGGCCTTGCCGATGCCGGCCTGCACGATGCCGGCCTTCTCGACGCGGAACTCGACCGAGCCGCCCTTGGCGCCCTTCACGGCGTTGGCGACGTCCATGGTCACAGTGCCGATCTTCGGGTTCGGCATCATGCCGCGCGGACCGAGCACCTTACCGAGGCGGCCGACCAGCGGCATCATGTCGGGCGTGGCGATACAACGATCGAAATCGATCGCGCCGCCCTGCACCTTCTCGACCAGGTCTTCGGCACCGACGACATCGGCACCGGCGGCCTTGGCTTCCTCAGCCTTGGCGCCCCGCGCGAACACGCCGACGCGGAGCGTACGGCCGGTCCCGTTCGGCAGGTTGACGACGCCGCGGACCATCTGGTCGGCGTGGCGCGGGTCGACGCCGAGATTGATCGCGATCTCGATCGTCTCGTCGAACTTCGACTTGGCGCGCTCCTTGACCATCTTGATGGCGTCCGCGAGCGGGTAGAGCTTCTCGCGATCGACGCCCTCGCGGGCCTTCTTCAAACGCTTTCCGACTGACATGGCCCGTTACCCCGCAACTTCCAGACCCATCGAACGGGCAGAGCCCTCGACCATCTTCATGGCCGATTCAATGGTGTCGCAATTCAAGTCCTTCATCTTCTTCTCGGCGATCTCGCGCACCTGCGCCTTGGTCACCTTGCCGGCCTTGTCACGGCCCGGCGCCTTCGAACCGGACTGGATCTTGGCGGCCTGCTTGAGGAAGTAGGACATCGGAGGGGTCTTCATCTCGAAGGTGAAGGACCGGTCCGCATAGATGGTGATGATCACCGGGATCGGGGTGTTCTTCTCTTCCTTCTGGGTCTGCGCGTTGAACGCCTTGCAGAACTCCATGATGTTGAGACCGCGCTGACCAAGCGCGGGGCCGATCGGGGGCGAAGGGTTCGCCGCACCGGCCGGGACCTGAAGCTTCAGGTATCCGGTCACTTTCTTTGCCATTTATCACTCCTGTTGTGCCGGACAGGGCCGGCGGTTTCAGGTTCCGTGGTTCGGTTGAAGGGGCTGGCGACCGCCTCCTCCCTCCCACGGCCTCTCTACTTGACGCGAGGCATATACCCCGCGCCGTCCGGTCAGACCACCTTTTCGACCTGACCGAATTCCAGTTCCACGGGGGTCGCGCGGCCGAAGATCGACACCGCGACCTTCACGCGCGAGCGCGCCTCGTCGATTTCTTCCACCACGCCGGAGAACGAGGCGAACGGGCCGTCGGCCACGCGCACGTTCTCGCCGATTTCGAACGACACCGACGCCTTCGGACGCTCCACGCCCTCTTGCACCTGGTGCAGGATCCGCATGGCTTCCGCTTCCGAGATCGGCATCGGCTTGTTTTCCGCGCCGAGGAAGCCGGTCACCTTCGGGGTGTTCTTGATCAGATGGAACGCCTCGTCGGTCAGTTTCATCTTCACCAGCACATAGCCCGGGAAGAACTTGCGCTCGGCGTCGATCTTGCGGCCGCGGCGCACCTCGGTGACCTTCTCGGTCGGCACCAGCACCTGCTCGAACAGCTCTTCCAGCCCGCGCTGCTTGGCCTGCTCACGGATCGATTCCGCGACCTTCTTCTCGAAGTTCGAATAGGCGTGAACGATGTACCAGCGCTTGTCCATCAATTGAGTTCCCATGCTCATCAGTGGATGCCCAGTATCAGGGTGATGAGGTAGCGGATGATCTGATCCGCGGCGAAGAAGAAGATCGAGGCCAGCGCCACCATCACGAACACCATGATGGTGGTGATGGTCGTCTCGCGGCGCGTCGGCCAGGTGACCTTGGCGGTCTCCGAGCGCACTTCCTGCAGGAATTTGAACGGGCTGAAAGCCATCGTGAGATCCGCGTCCGTTACCGGACGATTGCAACGTTTCAAGGAATCCGAACAGCCGACCTTGCGGACCCAGCCCTCGTTTGGAAGGTTGAGCCGATAAACGAGCTCGAATGTTCGGGGAATTAGGCCGCGCCGGATATCCGCCCTCAAAGCGGGCCGGCTGCGAGTGCCGGGTATCTACTGCGAGACCGGCCAAACGTCAAGGTCGGCGGGGCCGCATCCGGCGCCTGCCCGGCTCGAGCCGATCGGGCATTGGCCTCTCCAAATCAAGGGCTTAGCCGGCACCCGGCGGCAGGACGACGCTTCCGTCGCGCAGCGCAACCGCTGTCTGGCCTCCTCTAGGCCAGGACGGGCGTCGGCGGCAGCAGCATCGAGACAAGCAATCCGCTCGGCTCGCTCGGCTCCAACGCGATGCTGCCGCCATGCCGTTTGACAATATCCTGGGCGATCGACAGCCCCAGCCCAAAGCCGCCGCTGTCCTGGCGCGCGCTGTCGACCTTGAAGAAGGGCTTGAATACCTTGTCACGCAGCGCCGGCGGGATGCCGGGACCATCGTCGGCCACCGCGATCTCGATGTGATCGGCCTCCGCGCGGCGCAGCGTCACCACAACCAGGCTGCCGTGCTTGACCGCATTCTCCACGACATTGGTGACGGCGCGCGACAGCGCGCGGGGCCGGCAGACATAGGGCAGCCGCGCGGGCCCGGCATAGGACACCGCATGGCCCGTATCCGCGAAGTCCGAGCAGATCGTCTGCAGAAAGCTCGGCAGATCGATGCACGACGCCGCCTCGGTGCGGGCATCCTCGCGCAGATACTCCAGCGTCTCGTTGATCATGCGCGTCATCTTGGCGATATCGCCCAGCATCGCCGTGCGCAGCGCGTCTTCGCGCACTCGCTCGGAGCGCAACCTGAGCCGCGTCAGCGGCGTCCGCAGGTCGTGGCTGATCGCCGCCAGCATGCGGGTGCGGTCGTCGAGCAGTGCTGCGATACGGGTGCGCATGTCATTCAGCGCGTCCGCGACCTGGGCGATCTCGCGCGGACCGCGCCGGCGCAGCACCTCGGAAGTCCGCGGCGAGCGGCCGAACGAGGTCGCAGCGCGTGCGACCTCCGCCAGCGGCGCAATCACCCAGCGCACCGCATAGACCGACAGCAGCAGCGTGGAAATCAGCAAGATGATCGCGCCCCCGGCCACCGGACGGAGCAAAGTGGACCAGAGGCCGCCCTTGACCGCAACGTCGGCCATCAGCGCGTGGCCCTCGTCGAGCCTCACGATCACCTGTGACGACGAGCCTGCCGGATGGCGCAGGTCCTCCATCAACTCAATTCCCGGCTCGGCCGCCAGTTGCCGGAATGCTCGCATGGAAAACGGCCGCGTCTCCGCGGTTGTTCGAGGCATCAGCTCGCCCAAGGCGACGCGCCTGACGTCGAGACCGCCGCGCCTGGCTGCGGCCAGCAGTTCATCCGCGTCTGCCGGCGTCTTCATCGAACGCACGAGCTGTGTGAGCTCCGCGACCCGCCCTGCCAGAAACTTCTGCGTGTCGGTGATCGAGGGAGAATCGAACAGATAGATGATGGTCACCGCCGCGAGCATGATGCCGATCAGCTCCGAAAGCGCGACGAGGCTCATCAGTTGCGCAGCGACGCTGCGCGGTATCAGCCGCTGTGCCCATCCCATCAGATCTGCTCGACCGCAGGCGTGAAGAGGTAGCCGCCGAGCCGCACCGTCTTGATCATCGAGCGGTCCTTCGGATCCGGCTCGATCTTCTGCCTGATGCGGCTGATATGGACGTCGACGCTGCGCTCGACCGATGCGATCAGGCCGCCGAAGGCCTGCTCGATCAATTGCTCGCGTGACAGCACCCGTCCCGGATTGCGGCAGAATGTCAGCAACAGGTCGAATTCGGCGCCGGTCAACGTGATCCGGACGCCGGCCGGGTCATGCAGCTCGCGCGTCGTGGGATTGATGCGCCATCCGGCGAAGGTCAAAGGGCGCGGCCGGCTCGGCGACACAGAGCCGCTCTCGACCCGGCGCAACAACGCGCGGATGCGGGCCACCACCTCGCGCGAGTTGAAGGGCTTGGTGACATAGTCGTCGGCGCCGAGCTCGAGGCCGAGGATGCGGTCGATGTCCTCGCCGCGCGCCGTCAGCATGATGATGGGAATCGTGGACGACATGCGCAGGCGTCGGCAGATGCTCAGCCCATCCTCGCCGGGCAGCATCACGTCGAGCACGATGAGATCGAAGCTCTCGCGCTTGAGCAGCGTATCCATCTCGACGGCCGAGCCGACCAGCACCGGTCTGAAGCCGTTGTCCTGCAGCACCTCGGCCAGCATGCGCGCGATATCGGCATCGTCCTCGACGCAGAGGATGCGTGCGTTGGTGACGGGGAAAGCCACGAGGTCATATTCCAGGATTTGCATCACGGCATTTTAGAGGCCTCGGCCCCAAATGCGCAGCGCGCAAATATAGCGTTTTGTTAAGCCTGCACGGCCAAATGTGGCTCAAATAGGTCGCGCGGTTTCGCGAGCTACATCTGACTTAATATCTCTTAATCCCGACCCGGGCGGCCCCCCTCTATCGTGACACGCGATCGCTTCTGGGGTGAGCGGTCGTTCGAGGGGTGACATGAACATCAAGATTCTACCGGACCCTGCCGCTGCTGCGCAGGGCACGGACCCAGTGTGGCTCGATCGCCGGTGCAATCGGACATCCTCGCTCGTCACAGCCACAGTCGCGGTCGCGTTGCTGTCGGGCTGCGCCAGCGCGCCGATGACCAAAGGCGGATCGCTGGCATCCTATGACAAGCTGACGCCGTCGGACGGGCTGCTGGCGAAATCGCTGGTTCACGTCAACAAGGACGACGTGCTTGCCGCCAAGACGGTGCGGATCGTGCCGACGACCTTCGCGCACGCGGCCTCGCCGATGCTGTCGCAGGAGCAGCGGCGCCTGGTCGCCAACGCGATCGACCGTTCGCTCTGCGTCGGCCTCAGCGACCGGCTCGAAGTCGTTGCGGCCGATCAGCCGGCGGACCTGACCGCGCACGCGCTCGTCACCCACGCGGCTCCCACCGACGAGGTCGCCGCGGGCGCCTCCAGGGTGCTCGGCTTTCTGCCGACCGCGCTTAGCGCAAACGTCCCCGTGCCGGTGCCGCGGTTGCCGATCGGCCTCGGCAGCCTGACGGTTGAAGCCGAGGCGCGTGATCCGGCCAGCCGCCAGCAAGCGGCGATGGTCTGGGCTCGCGGCGCCAATTCGTTTACCAATTCGCCGAGGGTTTCGAGCGCTGCCGACGCCTACGACCTCGCCTCCTCGTTCAGCGACGATTTCAGCAAGCTCGTCGTCACCGGCGCAACGCCGTTCGGAAAGCCGCCGGAGCTGCCGTCATTCGACAAGATCGGTGCCACGCTCGGCGGCAAGCCGAAATATGCGGCCTGCGAGGCATACGGCCGCAATCCCGGCCTGATCGGCATGGCCGCGGGCAAGCTCGGCCTGCCGCCGGAATGGTCCGACAAGGTGCCGGCGACAGCCGGCCAATAGCCGGCCTACCCGGCAAAGCTCTTCTGCACCGCCTGATCTAGCGTCGTCCCGCCGACATAGCGCTGCCGCAGCTCGCGCTTCAGCAGTTTGCCGCTCGGGTTCTTCGGCAGGCTGTCGACGAAGATGACCTGCTTCGGCACCTTGAAATGGGCCATCGACGCCGCGCAATGCTTGATCACCGCATCGGCATCGAGGCTCGCGCCGGCCTTGACCACGACGATCGCGGTCACCGCCTCGATCCAGCGCGGATCGGGCAGCCCGACCACTGCAACTTCCGACACCGAAGGCAGCCGGTAGATCATCTCCTCGACCTCGCGGCTCGCGACATTCTCGCCGCCGCTCTTGATCATGTCCTTCACCCGATCGACGACGGTGATGTAGCCGTCGGCATCGACGGTCGCGAGATCGCCGGAATGAAACCAGCCGCCGGCGAACGCCGCCGCGGTCTTGACCGGATCGTTGTAATAGCCGGACAGCAAATGCGGCGAGCGGTGCACGATCTCGCCGACCTCCCCGATCCCGACGTCGGTCATGTCAGGCCTGACCACCCGCGTCTCGACATTGATCGCGGGCTTGCCGGCCGAACCGGCCTTCGGCAGCTGGTCCTCCGGCGTCAGCACAGTCGCGAGCGGCGCGATCTCGGTCTGGCCGTAGAAATTCCAGAACTTCACGTCGGGCAGCCGCCGCTGCAATTCGAGCAGCACCTCGACCGGCATGATCGAGGCACCGTAATAGCCCTTGCGCAGGGTCGACAGGTCGGTGCGGTCGAACGCGCCCGAGCGCAGCATCGCGATCCAGATCGTCGGCGGCGCGAAGAACGAATTGATCTTGTGGGCCGCGATCAGCGCCAGGACGTTGTCGGGCACCGGCTTGCCGGTAATGAGGCTGGTGGCGCCGAGATAGATCGCGGGCCCCAGGAAGACGTCGAGCTGCGCGCAGTGATAGAGCGGCAGCGCGTGCAGCACCGTGTCGTCGGTCGACATGCCGCCGTCGATGATGCAGCTGACATACTGCCACATGACGGCTTCATGGGTAAGGATTGCGCCCTTCGGCAGCGACTCCGTGCCGCTGGTGTAGATGATCTGCGCGGGATCGCGGCTGTCCACCGACACCTCCGGCGCCGAGGCGTCGCTGTGCAGCAGGCTGTCGAAGGTCGTGATGCCGTCGGGCGCGGTGGCCGGATCCTCGCCCGGCAGCCAGATCAGGGTCTCGACCGCCGAGCCCTTGGCGGCCGCAGCGTGCGCCGTCTCCACGAAATCGGGGCCGACAGCGAGCAGCTTGGCGCCGGAATTGGCGAGGATGAAATTGATCTCGTCCGGATTGAGCATGAAGTTGATCGGCACCAGGATGGCGCCGATCCGGGCCACCGCAAACCGCAGCGCGGCGAAGCCGTGCGAGTTGCGCGACAGCACCGCGACGCGATCGCCCTTCGCAACGCCAAGCGTGAGCAGGCCGCGGCCGAGCCGATTGCAGATCGCGTCCATCTCCGCAAAGCTCCAGCTCAGCTCGCCGCAGATCAGCGCGGTCTTGCCGGGGTAGCGCTTCGCCGACCGGCGCAACAGATCGCCGATGCTGTGCTCGCGGGCGCGCTGGATAGTTGCTGCGATGTCTCCGCTCATTTGTCCCTCCCGAATGTGCTTGTTGTCGTTGTCTTGTTTGCGTCTTGCCTTGGCCGCGCCGTCGCTATTGCCGGGCGGCGTAAGCGTGTTCCATGTAGGTGTGCTCGACCGAGCGATCGAGCGAGGCGATCTTCTCGAAGCCGCGCCGCCAGTCCTGCAAATGCCGCCGCGTCCACAGCACGCCGGCCTCCTTGTCGCGCCGCATGATCGCGTCGAGCAGATGATGGTGCGCCTCGACGAGGCGCGCGCCGCCCTCCGGCACGCCGCCCACGATCATCTCGGTGGTCGGAAAGAACAGTTGCGCGGCGGGCTCGCGCGCCAGCTGCAGCACGCGGTTCTGCGAGGCCTTGGCCATCAGCACATGGAATTCCGCATCGAGCTCGGCAAGCGCAGCGGGATTGCCGACGACAGCTGCGCTGCGCTCGAGATTGCCGGCGAGCTCGGCGATGTTCTCCTCGGTGGCGCGCTCCACCGCGCCCTCGACGCTCGCGACCTCCAGCGTCATCGAGGTCTCGAACAATTCGCGGAACGTCACCTCGTGCAGGATCAGCGCGCGGGACAGTCGCGTGGCGAGCTTGTTGTAGCGCGGCAGGCAGGCCTGCAGCCGCCGGCTGGAATCGCGGCGGATCAGCCCGCCCTCCTCGAGCACGCGAATGCCTTCGCGCACCGTCGAGCGGTTGACGCCGAACTGCGCAACCAGCTGCTGCTCGGTGCCGATCGGCTCGCCCGGCTTGATCCGGCCGTTGATGATCTCGCGTTCGATCGCGTCGGCGACCTTCTGATAGGCCGGCGCGACATCGATGCGCCGGAACAGCGGCGTGGTGGGCATCTTCAGCTCCCCCGGACTCCCGATTGTCGTTTGTCGGACAAAGGATAGGCGAAGGCTTTTGGGGCGTCAAACGAGCAATATTCGGCCTGATTGTCGCACCCAGGCAGCCGGAATTGACACCGGAACCGAGCAAATCTAGCTTTGTCGGACAAACTGATAAGAACACCTCGGGGAGGCACAACATCATGAAATCCATCGTCACGAGTCTGTCCGCCGCCGGCCTGATCGCGGCCGTGCTGGCAGGGCCGGCGCACGCGCAGCAGGCGCCGCTCAAGATCGGCGTGCTCACGGATTTCCAGTCGGTCTATTCGGACATCGGCGGCGCCGGCAATGTCGAGGCCACCAAGATGGCGATCGAGGAGTTCGGCGGGTCGATGTTCGGCAAGCCGATCGAGCTCGTCACCGCCGACGCCCTCAACAAGGCCGACGTCGCCGCCACCATCACCCGCAAATGGTACGAGGCCGAGAATGTCGACATGATCGTCGACATGCCGACCTCGGCGACCGCGCTCGCCGGCATGGAGATGTCGAAGCAGTTCGAGAAGATCATGATCGTGACGGATGCGGCGAGCTCCGACATCACCGGCAAGTCCTGCTCGCCCTACACGCTGCACTGGACCTACGACACCTACGCCAACGCCCACACCGTCGGCAGCGCGATCGTGAAGAACGGCGGCGACACCTGGTTCTTCATCACCGCCGACTATCTGTTCGGCCATTCGATCGAGCGCGACACCGGGGACGTGGTCCGCGCCGCCGGCGGCAAGGTGCTCGGCAGCGCGCGGCATCCGCTCAACACGCCGGACTTCTCGTCCTTCCTGCTGCAGGCCCAGGCCTCGAAGGCCAAGATCATCGGCATGGCCAATGGCGGCGCCGACACCATCAACACCATCAAGCAGGCCTCCGAATTCGGCATCGTCGCGGGCGGGCAGAACCTCGCCGGCATCGTGATGTTCATCTCTGACATCCACAGCCTCGGGCTCAAGCTCGCGCAGGGCCTGATCATCACCGAGGCCTACTATTGGGATCTCAACGACCGCACCCGCGCCTTCGGCAAGCGCTTCTTCGAGCGCATGAAGCGGATGCCGACGATGAACCAGGCCGCGACCTACAGCGCCACCCTGCACTACCTCAACGCGGTGAAGGCCGCCGGCACCAAGGAAACCAGGCCGGTGCTGGCCAAGATGCGGGCGACCCCGGTCCGCGACGCCTTCACCGACAACGGCGTGGTGCGCGAGGACGGCCGCATGGTGCACTCGATGTTCCTGTTCGAGGTCAAGAAGCCCGAGGAATCGAAGGCGCCGTGGGATTACTACAAGGTGCTCGCCGAAGTGCCCGGCGACCAGGCGTTCCGACCGCTCAAGGACGGCGGCTGCCCGCTCATCAAATAGGTCAAATGATCATGGCCGGTGTCCAGGACCTCGGCCAGATGCGGCTCTCTTACGGCTTGTTTGCTCGCGGGGGGCAGCGTTTCGCTCCGAGTTCAACATATAAACCACATCAAGAACCGGATTGGGCCAAAGCCAATCAGTTGCTCCGCCATTCGCTGGGCGCCACGCCGGACCAGCGCTGAAAGGCATGGCTGAAGCCGCTCAGCTCAGCGTAGCCGAGCGCGAGCGCGATGTCGGTGATATCCATCCGCGTGCCTGCGAGCAATTGGCGCGCAACTTCGAACCGTGATTGGTTCACCAGTTCGCGAAAGCTCTTGCCCTCCGCCTGCAGCCGGCGGTTCAGCGTCCGGGGTCGTACCGACAGTTCGCTAGCGACCTCTTCCAATGAGACGTCTGGAAATATCACCCTTGCGCGCAGCATGCGGGTAACCGTGTCGGTGACGCAGGGTTGTTCGACGGCCCAATAAGCGGCGATGGACTTCTCCAGTATTCGGCGCAGCTCCCCGTTTGCACCGCGAACAGGACGGTCGAGAAGACTGGCCGGAAACACCAGCGCATGCTGCTCTGCATCAAATCGAGGAGCGAATCCAAAGAAACGGCGATAGGGTTCAACGTTGCTTGGGGTTCGACGAGAGGTGCGCACCTCTTCGGGCGCCGCACCGACCAACTCCCTCATCATATTGAACCCGATCGCGATCGCTCCGTCACTGATCTGGTCAACGGCCTGCACACCCGGATAGTGCACGGCATACCCCCAAAAAGCGACGTCGTCCTGGATCACAAGATAAGTAACTGCGCCGCGCACATAGCGTCGCTGGTTGATGCAGAGGTCCAGGATCGCATCCTTGAGCGTCGGAGCAGTATGCATCAGTCGCCCGACGAGCCCAAGGCTGGCGGTCCCTGACCGCTGCCCGACGAGGAATCCGAAATGCTGGCATCCCGTCGCAGCTACGCCAGCCTCGATGAGCCGGCCCAATTCGATGAATGAAATCGAGTTTTCGGGGTTGCGCAGCAGGTCGGGATTGATGCCCGCGCCCGCGATGACGCCTGCGGGATCCTTGCCCAGTTCTCGCAAGACCTGGGGAAGCTCGACCAGAGCTCCGACGCGTTGTCGCCCTTCCATTGGTCGCACCTCGGCTTGACGCCCACGGATTAGCTCCACCCCGGGGACACGAGACATGAGACATGTCGCAAAATAACAAGCGGCGCGAGTTGATCTCGATCAACATGTCAGACCAAGACGTCATTTTATAATGAGTTTGGCATGGGTATTTCGGGTGCAAGGCCGGGCGCCTCAGATACAGCTCGCGACCGAGCGTGCGCGATGCCGCTGGCATTTGCGGGAGGCCCGCTCGGGCAGTTTGCTCACGACGCGTTCGAGAAGCGTCACAGCGCAATGGCGCGTCATCCAGCAAATGGAGCGTGACATGCTTAACCGGAACTCCTTAGCTCTTTCGCCCCCGTCGAACGCGATCTTCGGCTCGATTTCTTTCGCGGAATCGGACTGTGGATGATCTTTCTCGATCACATCCCCCACGACGTCGTGTCGTGGCTGACGTTGCGAAATTATGGATTCAGCGACGCCGCTGAATTCTTCGTCTTTATTTCCGGCTATCTGGTCGGATGGATTTATACCCCGATTGTTCGCGGTGGCCAGTTCGCGGCGGCGATGAAACGTCTGTGGAAGCGAGCAGCTCAGATGTACGTCGCGCATATCATGCTGTTTCTGATCTTTACGGCGCAGATCGCGCGCACCGCGCGGCGGTTCGACAATCCAATGTACGAAAACGAATTCAACGTGTTCAACTTCCTTCAGCATCCAGACGTGCTGATTCAGCAGGCGATTACCTTGCGGTACAAGCCGGTCAATCTCGACGTGCTGCCGCTCTACATTACGCTGGTGCTCGCAGCGCCCTTCATGGTCTGGTGCCTGGTGCGCCGTCCCAACCTCACCCTGGCCGGTTCCGTGGTGCTCTATGTCCTGTCGCGGCTGTTCGACTGGAACATCGCATCCTATCCGCCGGGCACGACCTGGTACTTCAATCCGTTCTGCTGGCAGCTCCTGTTCGTGTTCGCCGCCTGGTGCGGGCATGGAGAAATCGCCAAGTACTCGAAATGGGTGTGGTCGAAGACCGCGCTCACGATAGCCGTGGCCTGGATATTGTTCGCCTTTGTCATCGTCATGACCTGGCACAGCGCATTCCTCGAGTCGCTGATCCCGAAATGGATGGTCAAGGCGATCTATCCCATCGACAAGACCGACCTCGACATGCTGCGCTTCACGCACTTCCTGGCGCTCGCCACCGTCGTCACACTCTTTATCTCACCCGAGTGGAAGCCGTTGAAATCAAAATGGCTGCACCCGACGATACTTTGCGGTCAGCATTCCCTGCCGATCTTCTGTATCGGCGTGCTGCTGTCATTTTCGGCGCATTGGATTCTGACGCAGTACACCAAGGGTGCCTGGGAGCAGGTTGCGGTTAGTTTCGCCGGCGTTCTGATCATGGTGGTCATAGCTTGGTTTCTGGACCGCGCGGCAAAAGTGCCCGACCTGTTTATCCGTGTGACAGAGGGTAGCCAACCCGCGATCGAGGTCGGAGAAACCATCGTCGAGGGGGCGCAAGTTGCAGCTCAATAGGCGACGATTGCTTGGAATACACAACCTTGCGGGGTTTTCCATGCCCAGACATTCATTGGTCATCGGCGGCATTCTTCTTGGTTTGACTTTGACCACGTCCGCACAAACACCGCCGCCTGACGCAATGACGGTGGCGAGAAGCCTGGTGGTTACCCTGAAGCTCGGGGATCAGTACAAGGCGCTGCTTCCTGCTATCCTGTTCCGCATCAAACCTCTGGTCACGCAAGAGAGAGCTGAGCTCGAAGGCGATTACGATCTCATTGTCACCAAAGCCGGCGATCTCTATGCGCCCTACTACAATGAAATGCGTGAGCAGGCGGCAGCCGTCTACGCCGCCAATTTCACTCTCGACGAATTGTTCCAGATGGACGCTTTCTTTCGTCAGCCGGCAGGACAAAAGCTAATCGAAAAGTGGTCTGCGATGTCGCTGCAAACCGCTCAGATCGGTCAAGACGTCGGCCGCAAGGCAAGCGAGGATTTACGTCAGCGGCTGACGGAAGCGCTACGGCAGAAGGGTCACAGGCTTTAGCGCCGAGCTCGTTTGATCAAAATCGGATGGCTGGCATGAAAAGGCTATTCGGTATTCTGACGAGAAGCCCGCAATTGCCTGCATCGATAACGATCTTTGCGATGTTGTTGGCTGCAATGTTGGTCAAGTTCAACAAGGCGGGATGGACGATTTCTGCGCTCCTTTGTGTGTTGCAGATAGCAAGAGGCGGAATAGGAGAGCGCGGCTAGCCTCCCGACGTATTCCGGTCGGGAGCCGCAACATGCAGCGACGACGGCTTGCGGCCGAACAATGGAGGGAGTGGATCGATGACCAGCCTGGTGACTCACTTTGAAGTCTACGGCGAAGCTCCTGCGCAGCTCGCGCGGTTCTACGCCAGCCTTTTCGGCTGGCAGATCGAGAAGGCGCCGGGCGTCGACTATTGGCGAATTCAAACCGAACCGGCGAATGGCAAGAGCTTCGGGGGCGGTCTGACCTACCGCGCAGCGGACGGACCGAGTTCATGGCTGCCTTACGTGACCGTCAGCGCGCTGGACGACACCCTTTCGGAGGCGCAGCGCATCGGCGCACATATCGTGCGTCCCAAGACAGCTGTGCCCAGAACCGGCTGGTATGCGGTGCTCACGGATCCCGAGGGAAACTGCTTTGCCATCTGGCAGGCGGACCGCACTGCATTTCCACCGCCAGAACCCGACTGAACAGCCTTCCTGTCGCGGCAGCGAACTGCGAGGCGCAGTTTTGAAGTGAAATGCAACGACCACACGATAGAGGAGACGGACATGTACTACACTGACGACTCGATTCTTCCTGAGAACATGGCGCCACTAATCATCACCGCGGCCCCATATGGGCCGGAGTGGATTCCCGGCGACGCCGACATCCCGGTGACGTGGGATGAACAGGTTCAGGCCGCGGTGGACTGCTACAATGCCGGAGCGACGATGCTCCACGTGCATGTGCGTGACCCCGCCACCGGGCACGGATCGATCGATTTCGACCAGTTCAACTACTTCATCGGCCGACTGAAGCAGGCCGTGCCCAAGATGATCCTGCAGGTCGGCGGCTCGATCTCGTTTGCTCCCAAGTCGGCCGACGCCAAGGCGAAATGGCTCGATTATGATACGAGACACATGTTGACGGAGCTCGATCCAAAACCGGAATGCGTCACGATCGCGACCGGCACAACCCAGTGGGACATCATGTCCTGGATGTCAGCCGACGACATCAAGGGCACCCACCTCGAGAATAACCCTAAGGTCCAGGCGGCATGGGCAGGCATGTGGGTTGATGCTGGGCCGGCCTTCTACCTCGAACACTTGAAACGGTTGCGGAAGAATCGGATTCAACCGTATTTCGTCCCGGCCCATGTCCATCAGCTGGAGCTTATAGAACGGCTGATCCGTGCCGGCGTCTATATGGGGCCCATGAACCTTGCGATTGCCGGCTATGGCGGCGGTACGCTCGGCCGCAATCCCTATCACTGGATGGAATTCCTTCGTCAGGTCCCGCAGGGAGCGTCTGCGACTTTCTGGACCAGCATGCGCGGCCTGATTCCGATCTCCACCATGGCGATCGTGCTCGGGCAGCACGTGCGCGTCGGCAATGAGGACAATCTGTGGGGCCCGGACAAGAAGCGCCGGACCACCGTGCAGCAGATCGAAGGTGCCGTGCGGATATGCAAGGAGTTCGGTCGCAAGGTCGCAACCGCGGAGGAAGCTCGCCAGATCATGAAGATCGGCGTCTGGTATGACAGCGTCGAGGAGACGTTGCACAACCTCGGCCTGCCGCCTACCCGCAAGGACGGACAGACCGGGTTCCTGGTGTGGGAGACCGACGGCAAGAAGGCGGTCGCAAAGACCGGCGGCGATTCCCATCCGATGGCCTACTGCATGGTGCCGCCGACACAGGTGGCCGCCGAATAGACCGTGCTACGGGTCCCGCATTCCACTGATGCGGGACCCAGCAACATTTGCTCGACACTTGTTGAGGTGCGGACATGACCAGCAATCGGCAAGCCGAAGCGAACACCGCAACCCGCTCGCCGCATCGGACAGGTCCATGGGATGCGGCGGTCGGTACGCTCCACGAATGGGACCCGACCTGGGCACGCGCGTGTGTCAAGATGACGACCGGCCCGTGGGCCCACGAGGTCATGCCTCGGAAGCTTGTCGAGCTCGTCAGCGTCGCACTGAACGCCGCCTGCACAAATCTCAATCCAGACGGAACACGGCGCCACATCCGCGCTGCGCTCGAAGCGGGCGCGACGCGGGATGAAATCCTCACAGTTCTCAAGATGGCGTCCGTGATGTCGATTCATTCATGCAGTCTGGGCGCCCCCATTCTGCTCGAAGAGGCCAAGGCAGCGGGCGTATCCTCGTCGAAGATGCAAGCAACCGCGACGCCGGCTTGCGACAAGATGAAGGCGGTCGGGCAATGGAACAGCGCATGGGATCCGTTCCTTGAACTCGCCCCCGCCTGGACCGATGAATTCATGGCGACCGGCGCGGGCATTTACGGCAGCGGCACTTTCTCGCCAAAGGACATCGAACTTCTCAGCATCGCCTTCGATGCCTCCTACACCCACATGTACGCGCCCGGTACGCGACGGCACATCAAGGGTGCCCTCAAGGCAGGCGCGACCATGGAGGAAATCATGGAGGTGCTGAAGCTCTGCGTTGTGCAGGGTGTGCAAGCCTGCAATCTCGGCGTGCCGATCCTTGCAGATGAATTGGAACGGCGGCAACGGATTGGTGCCGAGCCTTGATTGGTAAGTCGGAGCAGGACCTGACAATGCGCGATCAAAAACTTGCTGACATCAAGGAGAAAGGCGTCGCAGAGGCCCGGAGGTTGTTCTGGATCGTTCTCTACCTTTGGGTCCTGCTCGGCCTGTTTGCCGTCCACAGATCAATCGTCCTGAACCAGCAACACGTGCTCTATCATCAGGGCTTCGCGTTCATCAACGCATTGGTGCTGGCCAAGATCATGTTCATCGCAGAGGCGTTCAACGTCGCCGAAGATATGAAGCACAAGCCACTGATCTATCCGATCGTATACAAATCGGCCGTGTATGCCGTGATCTTGATGTCCTTTCACGTGGTTGAGGACGCTCTTGCGGGCTTGTGGCGCGGAAAGACGCTCAGCGAAAGCATCCCTTCGTTAGGCGGAGGAAATCCGGAGGAAATACTTGTCATGGCGCTGATCATGTTCGTGGTCCTAATGCCGTTCTTCGCGTTGAGGGAGGTCGGCAGGGACATTGGCGACGACAAATTGTACGAGCAGTTCTTCGTACGGAGGACGAAGTACATTCCAGTACAATCCTAGCGAAGCTGGTCCGCAGGACGTCATCGCCCACGTCGGACGCATCAGAAACGCGCCTCTTGCGTCGGACGACCGGCTGCCGTCCGCGAGGCGACCGAACACACGTTTGGGAGCGAACGGATCTCGCGCACTCGGCGTTCTTGGTGCGTTCGCTGCGCGATTCTGGCTAAGTATTTGATTTTTCTGGCAGGAGTGGCAGGGCTCGAACCTGCGACCCCCGGTTTTGGAGACCGGTGCTCTACCAATTGAGCTACACTCCTGCAGGGAACCAGCGTCGCCGCCGGTTCGCGCCGTTTCAAGCACAGGGCATGGCCGGTTTGCAAGGGCGAAGCGGTGAAGCTTCTGTTCATTGCAAAACTTCTGCGCCAGACTTCGGCGATCACCCCGCGTCGGCACCTCGCCGCAAGAATCAAGAGCCAGGGAGAGACCATGAACGCTCAAACCGCCACCAAGCACGCCGCCAGCCCGCCCACCCCGTCCCTCCCCCTCGCCAAGCCCGAATCGATCGGGCTGTCGAGTTCGCGGCTGCAGGCGATGTCCGACACCTTCCGCCGCGAGGTCGACAAGGGAACCGTGCCCGGCGTGACGGTGCTGGTGGCGCGGCGCGGCCAGATCGGCTGGTTCGACGCGATCGGCCGGCAAAGTCCGACCGCCTCGGCGCCGATGACCCATGACACGATCTTCCGCATCTTCTCGATGACCAAGCCGATCGTCTCGGTCGGCATCATGCAGCTGCTGGAGGACGGCCACTTCCTGCTCAACGACCCCGTTGCGAAATTCATCCCCGAATTCGCCGAGACCAAGGTCGGCGTCGAGCACAACGGCAAGCTCGAGCTGGTCGCGGCGAAGCGGCAGATGACGATCCAGGACCTGCTCCGCCACACCTCCGGTCTGACCTACGACCACACCGGCAACGGCCCGGTGCAGCAGCTCTACCAGCGGTCGCGGCTGCGCAGCCGCAAGATCACCAATGCCGAGCATGCCACCATGCTCGCCGGCATGCCGCTGGTCTGCCAGCCCGGCGCCGAATGGAACTACAGCCGCTCCACCGACATCCTCGGTCGCATCATCGAGGTGGTCAGCGGCAAGACGCTCGGCGCGTACCTCACCGAGCGCATCCTCTCGCCGCTGCAGATGACCGAGACCGCCTTCCACACCGGGGAAGCCAATGCCGGCCGCCTCGCCGAGGCGTTTGCCAACGATCCCTGGACCAACGAGAAGGTGCAGTTGTTCAACATGCTGGAGAAGCCGGCGATGGAATCCGGCGGCGGCGGCCTGGTGTCGACCACGATGGACTATGCCCGCTTCGCGCAGATGCTGCTGAACGGCGGCTCGCTCGACGGCACCAGGATCATCGGCCGCAAGACGCTCGAATTCATGGCCTCCGATCACCTCGGCGCCGGCGTGACGATCCAGGGCACGCTGGTGTCGCCCGGCCACAGTTTTGGCCTCGGCTTCGCCGTGCGCATGCAGCAGGGCATCGCGCCGTTCTCCGGCTCGGTCGGCCAGTATTTCTGGAGCGGCATGGCCGGCACGTTCTTCTGGATCGATCCGAGCGAAGACCTGATCGCGGTCTTCATGATGCAGGGCCCGGGCCAGCGCGAATATACCCGCTCGCTGGTGCGCAACGGAGTGTACGCGGCGGTGGAGTAGTCCGTCATTCCGGGGCGCGCGCGAGCGCGAACCCGGAATCTCGCGCAACAACCTCGAGATTCCGGGTTCAGCCCTGCGGGCTGCACCGGAACGACGAGTGATGTTCAGCTGATCGTCGCGCCGCCGTCGATCACGATGGTCTGGCCGGTCATGAAGTCGCCGGCCCGCGAGCCCATCATCACGGCGGCGCCCGCGATCTCGTCCGGCACGCCGATCCGCAGCAGCGGCGAGCGTGCGGTCGAGGCCTTCAGATTGTCCGGATTGTCCCACAGCGCCTTGGCAAAGTCGGTCTTGATCAGGCCGGGCGCGATGCAGTTCACGCGGATATTGTGCTTGCCGTATTCGCAGGCGAGGTTGCGCGCGAGCTGCATGTCGGCGGCCTTGGAGATCGCGTAGGCGCCGAGGATGGTCGAGCCCTTCAGGCCGCCGATCGAGGACACGATGATGATCGAGCCGTCCTTGCGCTCGATCATCTGCGGCACCACCATCGAGATCAGCCAGTTGTTGGCGACGATGTTGTTGTCGAGGATCTTGCGGAACTGATCGTCGGAGATGCCGGCGAGCGGACCATAATACGGGTTCGACGCCGCGTTGCAGACCAGCACGTCGATCTTGCCGAAGGCGCGGTTGCTCTCGTCGACCAGGTTCTGCAGGTTTTCCTTCGACGAGATGTTGGCCGCGATCGCGACCGCGGTGCCCTTGCCGTAGCTGTCGTTGATCTCCTTCGCCACCTGCTCGCAGACGTCGGCCTTGCGCGAGGAGATCACGACCTTGGCGCCGTGCTCGGCCATGCGCTCGGCGATCGCGCGTCCGATGCCGCGCGTCGAGCCGGTGATGACGGCGACTTTTCCCTTCATGTCGAACAAGGTCATGTTTCTCTCCCTGATGTTACGGTGTTTGAATTCTGCATTGAGCTTAAGCAGCGTCGTGGTGTTGCGATAGCAGCAATCACGCAAGCTTGCTCGCCGGCCTGACTTCAGGCCCGGACGGCTGATGCATCGCGGCGTGGCGCGGATCGGCAATCCACGGCTGCTGATTCACCATCGGCAAGCGCCAGGTCGACAGGCCGGCGCTCGCGATGTGATCGAGCCGCGTCACCGAGACGTTGTCGATGTCGAAGGACAATCCACGGTCCGGCTGGCCGCCGAGCGCCAGACCGACCGCGGCCTTGATCACGCCGCCATGGCCGACGGCGATGATATTCCTGCCCGCTTCCGCCGCGGTGATCCGCACAATGGTGCGGCAGACGCGGGTATAGAGATCCATGTAGCTCTCGCCGCCGGGCGCGGGCTCGTTGACATCGGCAAACCAGGCCGTGCCCGGCGGACGGCTGGCGAGAAACGCGGCGCGGTTCATGCCCTGCCATTGGCCGAGATGCTGCTCGGCGAAGTCGCGTTCCTGCGTCATGCTTTCCGGCTTTGGAAACCCGGCAGCCCAGATCGCGTCCGCGGTCTTGTGCGTGCGTTTCAAATTGCTCGAATACCAAACCGCATCGCGCGGCAGCATCTTGGCGACCGCCTCGAACACTTCGGTGTCGCCGGTGTCGCAGTCGATATCCTCTTGTCCGTAGATGTTGCCGCCGTCGCTCCGCACCGGCGCGTGGCGGACCCACCACCACCGCGTCACCTTCACATCAGGCTTGTCTGGATTGGACATCGGATGAGCCCTTCAATAGTGTCCCGTCTCGCTGTACGTCACGCCGCACATCGTCTCAAGTGCTTCGGACGTTTGAAATTTTGTTTGAATTCCGTCGCGTGGCAGACGCGTCGGGGATCACGTGAACAGGGAGAAAATCATGGGCCGCCTCGAAGGCAAATCAGTCATCATCACCGGCGCTGGCAGCGGCATCGGCCGCGCTGCCTCGCTGCTGTTCACCAAAGAAGGCGCCAAGCTGATCGCGGTCGATCGCACCGACGGCGTGAACGAGACCGCCAAGCTGGTGCGCGACGCCGGCGGCACCGTCGAGGCCGTCACCGCCGATGCCGGCTCGGAGAGCGACGTGAAGGCCTTCATCGAGAAGGCGGTTTCGAAATACGGCAAGCTCGATGCGATCTGGGCCAATGCCGGCGTCAGCGGCGGCCTCGTCCCGCTCGCCGATCAGACCGTCGAACATTGGCAGGAAGTGCTGCGAGTCAATCTGATCGGCCCGTTCCTCGCGATCAAGCATTCGATCCCGCACATGACCAGGCAGGGCTCTGGCTCGATCGTTTGCACCGCGTCCGTCGCGGGCCTGAAGTCGGGTGCCAGCGGACATCCCTACGGCGCAAGCAAAGCCGGCGTCATCAGCCTGGTGCAGACCACCGCCTACTCGCTCTCCGGCACCGGCGTACGCATCAATGCGGTGTGCCCGGGCCTGATCGAGACCGGCATGACCAAGCCGGTGTTCGATCGCGCCAAGGAGCGCGGCACCCAGGACAAGATCGGCCAGCTCAATCCGCTCAAGCGTGCCGGCCAACCGCACGAGCTCGCCGCGATGGGATTGTTTTTGGCGAGCGATGAAGCGTCCTACGTCAACGGCCAGGCCATCCCGGTCGACGGCGGCCTGACGGCGTCGATGCCGTATACGGGCAAGCCGATCTAGCAACGGCAGTCTCCAGCTGTCATCCCGGCGGCGGCCCGGATGAACCCGCACTCACGACCGTGGTCCCAGCGAAGGCCGGGACCAATAACCACAGGGTTGTGTTGTTGGAACGGGCCGTGGCCCCAGCGTCACGCAACAATCCGCATTTGTGGTAATGGGTCCCGGCCTTCGCCGGGACGACATCGAATGTGCGGTTCGCTGCGAGTCATACATCCGCGTTCTCGCGACATGATTTACCACGCGCAGCGTCCACCGCATCTCGACCCACGTTCGTGACGACCGCGAAGCGCCCCCTCGATCGGGTGAGACGAACGGATCCGAGCAACCGTGCGCCGTAGGATAGGTCTGCAATAACCGCCGGCACGGTCCGAATATTGCTTGGCCCCGGCAGGCCAACCAGCTGTTATACTTCGCAGGCAGGATCGCCCGCACACTCGTCGTTCCTCGCACAATCCCTCGCAAACGAACAGGCAATGCAAAATCAACGTCCCGACCGCATCCGCAAGCTCTTGGCCGACCTCGTCGCGTTCGACACCATCAGCGACCGCAGCAACCTGCCCCTGATCGACTACATCGAGCGCTACCTCGCCTCCCTTGGCGTCGGCAGTCAGCGCATCGTCGACGAAACCGGACAGAAGTCCTCGTTGTGGGTCACGATCGGCCCCGAGGACAAGGCCGGGCTCGTGCTGTCGGGGCATACCGACGTCGTGCCGGTTGTGGGACAGGATTGGAGCCACAACCCGTTCGAGCTCGTCGAGCGCGACGGGCGACTCTACGGCCGCGGTACCACCGACATGAAAGGCTTTGTCGCCGTCTGCCTCGCGATGGTTCCCGAGATGCTCGCGGCTGATCTGAAGACGCCGATCAATCTTGCCATCTCCTATGACGAGGAAATCGGCTGCGTCGGCGTGCGTCCGATGCTGCGCGAGGTCGCGCGCAAGCCGATCAAGCCGCTTGGCTGCTTCGTCGGCGAGCCGACCCAGATGCAGGTGGTCATCGGGCACAAGGGCAAGCACGGCGTGCGCGCCACATTCCGCGGGCTCGCCCGCCACTCCTCGATCGCGCCCGACGGCGTCAACGCCATCGAATATGCCGCCGACCTGATCACCGAGATCCGCCGCCGCGCCGCGTTGCTGGCCGCGGATGCTGAGCAAGTCAGCCTCTACGATGTCCCGCACTCGACCCTGCTCACCAGCATCGTGCATGGCGGCGCCGCGCTGAACATCGTGCCCGACCATTGCGCCGTGGAATTCGAATGCCGCGGCATCGGCATCACCGAGTCGAGAGAAGTGACCGATGCGATCATCGCCTGGGCGAAGGCCGAGATCGAGCCGGCGATGCGCAAGCGGCATCCGGACTGCGGCATCGACTTCGAGGAGATCCTCGATTATCCCGCGCTCGACACCGCGGCGGACGCTGCGATCGTCACGCTCGCCAAGCAATTTGCCGGCCGCAACGACCACGCCAAGGTCGCCTTCGGCACCGAGGCCAGCCTGTTCGTCAGCATGGCGGATGTGCCCTCCGTAGTGGTCGGCCCCGGCTCGATCGCACAGGCGCATACGCCCGATGAGTTCGTCGAGATGTCGCAGCTCGAGGCTTGCGGCGCATTCGTCGCTCGGCTGATCGCGCATTGCGCGAAGTGAGGCCGCGCGACTGATCGCGTAGCCCCGGTATCGCTTCCGCCTTCGCTCTCGAGCTACGGCGGACACGCCGCACATCCGGGCTACGCGCTCTGTTCCGGATACCCCAGGATCGTCTTTAGCAATTTGGGAAAGCGCGCATTGATATCGGCTTCGCGCACCACATTGCGATGCTCGACGCCTTTCTTCGAGGTTTGAATCAAACCGGCTTCCCGCAGGACGCGGAAGTGATTCGACAGCGTCGATTTGGCCATACCAGGGCACGGCGCCGCTGCCGTACACGACATGCAATCGCCCTGCTCGAGCAGGCCCCTGACGATCCTCAGCCGCATCGGGTCCGCGAGTGCTGCCAGCACTCCGGCCAATGTGATGTCCTCACGCGAAGGGTGAACGAATTGCACCATTACAAAATATATAGCGCTGCCCTTGAACGGGTTCAATAGTTCACTATTACTGAACTACTGAACAATTGCGCGTCTGCGCGGGCATGGAGAACAAGATGACCAAAAGACTCGAAGGCAAAGTGGCGCTGGTAACCGGCGCATCAAAGGGTATCGGCGCCGAGATCGCGATCCGGCTCGCCGCGGAGGGTGCCGCGGTTGCCGTCAACTACAGCGCCAGCAAACAGGCAGCTGAGCGGGTGGTGGATGCAATCACCGGTAAGGGCGGCAAAGCCATTGCCGTCCACGGCAATCTCACCGACGCCAGCCACGTTAAGTCGGCGGTGGCCGAAACCGTAAGGGCGTTCGGTCCGATCGATATCCTCGTCAACAATGCCGGCCTTTACGAGTTCGCGCCGCTGGATGGCATTACCGCCGAGCACTTCCGTAAGCATTTCGATCTCAATGTGCTTGGCCTGCTGCTGGTGTCACAGGAAGCCGCGCGGCACTTCAATACGGCAGGCGGCAGCATCATCAATATCAGCTCCGGCGTATCGACGATCGCGCCGCCAAACACCGCCGTCTATACTGCGACCAAAGCCGCGGTGGACGCGATCTCTTCGGTGCTGTCAAAGGAACTGGCGCCACGCAAGATCCGCGTCAATACCGTCAATCCCGGCATGATCGCTACCGAAGGTGTCGTTTCCGCCGGCCTTGCCGAGGGCGACATGCGCAAGTGGATCGAATCCATCACGCCGCTGGCGCGGATCGGCAAGGTCGAGGAGATCGCAGCGGCAGTGGCATTCTTCGCTTCGGACGATGCCTCCTACATCACAGGCGAAACCTTGCATGTGACGGGCGGTCTTCACTAAGGCCGTTGTTCTTGCCATGCCCGGGTATCGGGCGGTGAACGTGCGACAGGCCGCAGGGCAGATCACGCTACGCGAATCCGCCCTGCACACCTTGCGAATTGTGGTAGCCCGCATGCGCGAAGCGACATGCGGGAGCACCCTCCCGGGTATCGCTTCCGCATTCGCTCTTCGAGCTACGGCGGACAAGTCGCTCACCCGGGCTACGAATGGTGCTACAGACGACGCTCACAACCCGTCCGGCGGCAGGCCCGGTCCGGTCGCGGCCGGACGCAGCTTGTCGCGCTTGCGCTCGCGGTAGAAGGCATAGAGGCCGGAAGCGACGATGATCGCGGCGCCGGCGAGCATTGGACCGTCGGGCTTGTGGCCGAAGGCGAGATAGCCCGTCAGCATCGCCCACGGCAGCGCGGTGTAGCGGAACGGCGCCACCGCCGAGATGTCGCCTGTGCGCAGCGACACGATGATGCACTGGTAACCGATCAGGATCAGCACCGCGGCGAAGGTGAGCAGGCCGAGCGCATTGCCGGACAGCGGGCGCCAGCCGCCGAGCGGGACAAGGACGACAGCACCCGCCGTCGTTACGGTCACGGTGGTGAGCAGCGTGATGAATACGGTCGGCAATTCCTTCGGGATGCGGCGGGTGGCGAGATCGCGCACCGCGCAGAAGCCGACCGACGCCAGCGCCAAGAGCGCAGCCTGGCTAAAGCCTTCTGCGCCGGGCCGAACGATGACCAGCACGCCGATGAAGCCGGCAGCGATCGCCAGCCAGCGCCGCCAGCCGACCGGCTCGCCGAACACCAGCGCCGCCCCTAACGTGATCACGAGCGGCAGCGCCTGAAAGATCGCCGACGCGTTGGCGAGCGGGATCTGCGAGATCGCGGAGAGATAGGTCAGTGTGCCGCCGATCTCGCCAAGGACGCGCAGTCCGACCGGCCAGATCAGCAGCGCGCCAAAACTGCGCAGCGCATCGCGGTACCAGGCGAGCGCCGCGACCAGCACCATCGCGACCAGGCCGCGGACGAGCAGGATCTCCCCGATGTTGAGCTCCGCCGACACCGCCTTGGTGATGGTGTCGTTGACCGTGAAGCTGGCCATGGCCGCAGCCATGAACAGGCTGCCGCGAAGATTCGAGGAAAGGGTCAAAATGAAAATGTCCGATCAGGACCAGGGCGGGCGTTGACCGGACTGACTTGCCAAAGCGGCAGCGCGAACTCAAGTCACAGATGGCTACAATGCGGAAACATGCCGCACTTTGTAGCGGCGGCGCGAACCCTGAGGATCGCGTCATCGCATCAGGTTCGCCGGCGTCCTGCTCGCTCTTAGAGGCTTGGGGTGAGGGGCTGCCTCTGCAAACTCCGTGAAGGACGGACTCGCGGAGAGTCCCCCTCACCCGGATCGCATTTCGCTTCGCTGCATGCGATCCGACCTCTCCCCGCAAGCGGGGCGAGGTGAAAAGAAATGCGGCGCGAGCCCTGAGGGATCGCGCCGCGTTCCTGGATCAGGTTGCGCCGGCCTTCTGCGCGTATTCCCACGACGCCTGCGACAGCGGCACGGTGCGCTTGGCCGACTCGAGGGCCTTGGCATTCGACGCGGTGCCGTCGCGCACCCGCCCCGCGATGCCTTGCGTGATGCCCGCCAAGCGGAACAGATTGTAGGAGAAATACCAGTTCAAGTCGGGCACCGGAATGCCGGTCACGTCGCAGTAGATCTGCGCCGCCTCATCCTGGCTCGGAATGTTCAATGCCTTGAGGTCGGCATTGACGAGGCCCGGCATGGTCCACTGCATCAACAGATAGGTGAAGTCAGCCATGGGATCGCCGAGCGTCGACAATTCCCAGTCGAGCACCGCCTGCACCCGCGGCTCGGTGGCGTGGAAGATCATGTTGTCGAGGCGATAGTCGCCATGGACGATCGAGACGCGCTTCTGCTCCGGAACAGTTTTCGGCAGCCACTCGGCGAGCTTCTCGAATTCGGGAATGTGCTGGGTTTCGGAGGCGCGGTACTGCTTGGTCCAGCGATCGACCTGCCGCGCAAAATAGTTGCCGGGCTTGCCGAAGTCGCCGAGGCCGATCGCCTCGGGATTGAACAGATGAAGCTTGGCCAGCGTCTCGATCTTGCTGGCGAAGATCTTGCGGCGCGCGTCGGGCTCCTGGGTCGGCAGCGTCGGATCCCAGAACACCCGGCCCTCTTCCATCGACATGATGTAGAAGGCCGAGCCGATCACCGCGTCGTCGGTGCACAGCGCGTAGGCTTTCGCGACCGGGAAATTCTGCTTGCCGAGCGCCGCGATCACACGGAACTCGCGATCGACCGCATGCGCCGACGGCAACAATTTACCGAACGGCTTGCGCCGCATCACATAGTTGCGACCGGGGGTCTCGAGCTTGTAGGTCGGGTTGGACTGGCCACCCTTGAACTGCAGGACCGTAAGCGGGCCCTGATAACCCTCGACGTGTTCCCTCATCCAGGCGTCGAGACTGGCCTCGTTGATACGATGGCGCTCCTCGACTTCCCTTGTGCCGGAAAATTCTTCGTCTTTCCTGACGCCGTCCGCCACGATGACGCTCCCTCAACTCGATTTTTCAAGGAGCGCGTCGGGGCGCTCCCTCAATCAGGCTGGCACGCCAGCCTGATTGTTCTTCTTCATTCTGAGCACGATGTGCGCGCGAACGCCATGCGTTCCGCATCATGCTCAGTGCGACGTGTTTGCATACTTCCGAACTTCGAGCCTGGCAATGGCGCGATTGTGCACCTCGTCCGGACCGTCGGCGAGACGGAGCGTGCGGATGTGGGCATAGGCGCGGGCGAGGCCTGCGTCGTCGGAGACGCCGGCGCCACCATAGGCCTGGATCGCTTGGTCGATGATCTTCAGCGCCATGTTGGGCGCCGCGACCTTGATCATCGCGATCTCGGCCTGCGCGGTCTTGTTGCCGACCTTGTCCATCATGTCGGCGGCCTTGAGGCAGAGCAGACGGTTCATCTCGATGTCGGTGCGGGCATCGCCGATGCGCTGCTCCCAGACCGAATGCTCGATGATCTTCTTGCCGAACGCGGTGCGCGAGGCGAGCCGCTTCACCATCTTCTCCAGCGCCTCCTCGGCCTGGCCGATGGTGCGCATGCAGTGATGGATGCGGCCCGGACCGAGACGGCCCTGCGCGATCTCGAAGCCGCGGCCTTCGCCGAGCAGGATGTTTTCCTTCGGCACGCGGACGTTCTCGAGCAGCACCTGGGCGTGGCCGTGCGGCGCGTCGTCGAAGCCGAACACCGGCAGCATCTTCTCGACCTTGATGCCGGGGGTGTCGAGCGGCACCAGGATCTGCGACTGCTGCTGATGCTTGGCGGCGTTGAAGTCGGTCTTGCCCATCAGGATTGCGATCTTGCAGCGGGGATCGCCGACGCCCGACGACCACCATTTGCGGCCGTTGATGACGTAGTGATCGCCGTCCTTCTCGATGCGGGTCTCGATATTGGTGGCGTCGGAGGAAGCGACCGCCGGCTCGGTCATCAGGAAGGCGGAGCGGATCTCGCCGTCCATCAGCGGGCGCAGCCATTTGCGCTTCTGCTCCTTGGTGCCGTAGCGGATGAACACTTCCATGTTGCCGGTATCGGGGGCGGAGCAGTTGAACACTTCGGACGCCCAGGAGATGCGGCCCATCTCTTCCGACAGCAGCGCGTATTCGAGATTGGTCAATCCCGCGCCATGGAATTCATCGTCCTCATGCGAGGACGGCGGCATGAACATGTTCCAGAGGCCTTCGGCCTTCGCCTTCTTCTTCAGATCCTCGAGGATCGGGATCACCTTCCAGCGCGGACCCTCGGCGTCCTGCTTGTCGTAGATCGGCACGGCCGGGCGAACATGCGCTTTCATGAAAGCCTGAACGCGCTCCAGCCACTCCTTCTGCTTGGGCGACATCGTGAAATCCATGGGACGCTCCTCGTTTCCTAGACTTGGGCCGCTGACCCCGGCCGATGACCTGGGCCGTAGCCATTTGTCGACATTGTTGACCCCGCCTCCGTGGCTCGCAAGGGCGTTCGCGGAGCGACGGCGGTGGTGCGCCAGAAGACCGCCCGCGATCAGCGGATTGACATTTCCGGCTCTTCAAACGATAGTTTCATACGAATGTTTGAAATGCAACTCCCGGCCAACGTTGTCATTCCGGGGCGGCGCATCAGCGCCGAACCCGGAATCCAGGAGTTGCGGCGCGAGATTCCGGGTTCGATGCTGCGCATCGTCCCGGAATGACGGGAAAGGCAGTGACTCATGGCCAGCGACCAGACCCGATCCGCGATTCTCGCCGCCGCCGAGCGGCTCTATGCCGACCGCGGCTTCGGCGACGTCACGCTGCGCGACATCGTCGCGGAGGCGAACGTTAACCTCGCGGCGGTGAACTATCATTTCGGCTCCAAGGACGAATTGATCGCGGAGCTGTTCGTCACCCGCAGCATCCAGACCAACCGCGAGCGCCTCAACGAACTGCGGGCGGCGGAGGAAAAAGGTGGCGGCCGCGCCGCGATCGAGGACATCATGCGCGCCCTCGTCGGCCCCACCTTGCGCGGCTGCCTCGGGCCGGATCGCGAGGGCTCGACCGCGGCGCGCTTCATGATCCGCGCCTCGATCGAATCCGTGCCGCCGATCCGCCGCATCAAGAATCGCGAAGTCGATCACTTGCGCAAATTCGCCGCCGCGATGCGCCGCGCGATGCCGGCCAGCAGCGACACCGAGCTCTATTGGGGCCTGCACTTCGCGCTCGCGATGGCGCACCACACCATCCGCGAGAAGGAACGCCTGCTGCGGCTGTCGGAAGGCAAATGCGACCTCGACGACGTCCGCGCCATCATCGACCGCGTGGTCACGGTCTCGGTGATGGCACTGACGATGGGCGACGTGCCGAGCAGGCCGGCCGCGCGGCCGGTCGCGATGCACGGTCGGCTGACGCGGCAGGATCTGTGAGACGAGGACGCCGCTGCGGCGCCCTGCCTTTACACCATCGCGATGCAGTCGATCTCGACGTCGAACGGCCCGGTCCATTCCGGGATACAGACGAAGATCCGCGCCGGCGGCTGGTGCGGGAAGTACCTTGCATAGACTGCATTGAAGGTAGTGAAGTGCTTTGCCGAGGTGCAGAACACGTTGCACTTCATCACATTGTCGAGCGTGGCGCCGGCCGCCTCGAGGCATTGCTTGAGCTGCTCCATGACCAGCTCGCTTTGCCGCTCCATCGACGCACCGGCGGCGAACTCGCCGGTCGCGGGATCGAACGGCGGCAGGCCGGAGACGAACACCATGTTGCCGGCGCGGGTCACCGGCGATGCCGGCGCTTTCCAGCGCTCGAGCCAGCTCGATATCGGCTCGACGCGGACCACTTTCCGTTTCATGACTGGCACCTTCGAGAGGGATCGATGGCGCCAATCTAGCAGGCGGGTGTCAATGATGCTTCGATATCGGTCGAAGTGTTATCGAGCGGGCTCCACTGTCTAACCGTCATCCCGAGGAGGCCGCGCAGCGGTCCGTCTCGAAGGATCGACGGGCACCAGCCCGGGCCGTTCATCCTTCGAGACGCGGCCAAGTGGCCGCTCCTCAGGATGACGGAACGGTAGCCCGAAGCCGCGCGGGGGGCCTACAATATTCCCTGCGCCTTCAGCCCCTCGACCTTGGCGTCGTCATAGCCGATGGTCGCCAGGACTTCCTTGGTGTCGGCCCCTAACAGCGGCGGGGCGCGGTATTCGGTGATCGGCGTGCCGGAGAAGGTCAGCGCGTTGCGGATCAGCGACAGGTTCGGCTCGAAGGGATGATCGACCTTCACCCGCATGCCACGCGACTGCACGTGCGGATCGCTGAACACCTGCTCGAAATTGTTGATCGGGCCGGACGGCACGCCCGCCTCCTCGAGCTTCTCCAGCCAGTACGCCACCGGATGCTTCAGGAACAGCCCGGCGAAGATCGCCATGATCTCCTTGCCGTGCACGACGCGGTCGTTGTTCTTGACGAAGCGCTTGTCGCTCGCGAGTTCGGGCTCGCCGAGCACGGCGCAGGTGCGCTGGAACTGGCCGTCATTGCCGACCACCAGCATCAGCTCGCCGTCGGTGCAGCGGAACACGCCGGCCGGCATGCCGCCATTGCCCCAGGTGCCGCGGCGCGGCGGCGTCTTGCCATTGACGAGGTAGATCTGCAGCCAGTGCGACAGCGATGCGATCACCGTGTCGAACAGGCAAACGTCGATATGCTGCCCTTCCCCGTTGTTGGCGTCGCGGTGGTAGAGCGCCGAGAGGATGCCGATCGAGGTGTTCATGCCGGTCATGTAGTCGACGATCGAGGGGCCGACCTTCATCGGGCCCTCGCCAGGCTCGCCGTCGATATGGCCGGTGACGCTCATCAACCCGCCCATCGCCTGCAGGATCGCGTCATAGCCGGCGCGCGGTGCGTAAGGTCCGGTCTGGCCGAAGCCGGTGACCGAGCAATAGATGATGCCGGGGTTGAGCTGCTTGATGGTCTCGTAGTCGAGGCCGTAGCGCTTGAGGTCGCCGACCTTGTAGTTCTCCATCATCACGTCCGCGGTCTTGGCGAGCTCGCGGATGATCGCCTGCCCTTCCGGCTTGGCGATGTTGACGGTGACCGACTTCTTGTTGCGGTTGGCGCAGAGATAGAACGAGTTGTTGTTGTTCTGCTTGCCTTCGGGATCGGTGAGATAAGGCGGGCCGAAGGCGCGGGCGTCGTCGCCGCCGCCGGGCCGCTCGATCTTGATCACCTCGGCGCCGAGATCCGCCAGCATCTGGGCCGACAGCGGGCCTGCGAGCACCCGCGTCAGGTCGAGAATCTTGATGCCCGAGAGTGGCAGAGCCGACATGAACGTTCCTCCAAAGTCTTGCGATATCTTGATTGTGCGGCGCCGGGCCGCTGGCCGGGCGCGCTCAAGCCTGCCGATACACCATTTTGGTGTGACGAGCACTGCATTGTCGGCATGAAGCCATCCCCGGGCGGCTTATGTGCGGCGCACCGGCGGTTTTTTGGCCGGAACCGGCTGCTGACGCTGCTTGCGGTCGCAATGGCGCCGGTGGACGCGCGCGGCGGCCACGGCCATGGCGGCGGGCACGCGATGCATGGCATGCACGTGGGCGGCGCCACTGGCGCCGGCGGTTTTGCCGACGACAAGCGCCACGGCAACGACCCCTACACTAAGGCGGCCTCGGACGAAGAGGACCGCTTGCTCAACAGCAAGCTGAAGAGCATCTGCCGCGGCTGCTAGAGTCTGACCTACGACGCGATCGCCTGCCGCGGCTGCGTGGTGGTGCCGATCAGCTTGCCGATCTCGGGCTTGCAGCCGCCGCAATTGGTGCCGGCCTTCAGGCAGCGGCCGATCGCATCGACGCTGTCGGCGCCCTTCCTGATCTCGGCGGTGATCTGGTGCCGCCCGACGCTGAAGCAGGAGCAGACGATCGGGCCGACATCCTCGCCCGCGCCGAACGGCCGTCCGGCCAGCAGCGACATCCGCGCATTGGCCGACAATTGCTGCTCGGCGAACAGCCCGGTCAGCCAGGCCCGCGACGGCAGCGTGTGATCGGGCGCGATGAACACGCAGCCCTCGAGCCGGCCGTCACGCACCGCCGCGTAGCGGAAGCGGCCCGCGGCCGGATCGCGATAGGCGATCCATTCGATCTCGACACCGTCGAGGCCGAGCTGCGCCCTCGCCCAGTCGCGCCAGCTCTCCGGGCGAGTGTCGAGCGCAAGTTCCAGCCGCGTGCAATCGCCGGCCTTGCCGTAAACCCAGTAGCCGCTTGTCGGCCGCCTGATCGCGTCGCGGCTCAGGATGAAGGCGTGCCATTTCGGCGCGTAACGATCAGCCTTGACCGGCGTGTGCTTGGACTCCGGCTGGCCGGACAGCGGATCCGTCGCCGGATTGACCAGCGCGTTGACGCGTCCCTCGCCGGCGAACTCCGCGTTCCAGTGCATCGGCACAAACACGCAGCCGCGGCGCTGGTCGGCGCTGACCACGACGCGCGCGATCATCTCGCCCCAGCTGCTGGTCAGCCGCGCCAATCCCTCGTTTTGCAGCCCGGCCTGGCGCGCATCCTCGGGGTGAAACTCGGCATAAGGCTCGAACACATGCGACAATAGCCGTCCGGTTTTGCCGGTCCGGGTCATGGTGTGCCACTGATCGCGCACGCGGCCGGTGTTGAGCACCAGCGGAAAGTCGCGGCTGGTGGCGTTGCGCGCCGCGCGCGGCGCGACGGGGACGAAGCGCGCCTTGCGGTCCGGCGTGAAGAATTGCCGGCTCTCGAACATCCGCGGCGTGCCGGCCGGATGCTCCGCGGTCACCGGCCACTGCACCGGCACCAGCGCGTCATAGGCGCCGTCGTCGAGCGCAGCCAGCGCCGAGATGTCGAAATCGCGCCGGCCGCTATTCTCGAAGCCCGACAGTTCGGCGTGCTCGCGGAACACCTCGGCGACCGAGGCATAATCGAAGCCGGAATATCCCATGCGACTGGCGACGTCGCAGATGATGCGCCAGTCGGCACGCCCCTCGCCCGGAGCTGCCAGGAACGGCCGCTGCCGCGAGATCCGGCGCTCGGAATTGGTGACGGTGCCGTCCTTCTCGCCCCACGCCAAGGCCGGCAGCAGCACGTCGGCATGGCGCGTGGTGTCGGTGTCGCGCATGCAATCCGTCACCACGACGAGCTCGCAGGCGTCGAGCGCGGCGCGCGCGCGATCGGCATCGGGCAGGCTCACCACCGGATTGGTCGAGATGATCCACACCGCCTTGATGCGGCCGTCCGCGATGGCGTCGAACATGTCGACCGCCTTCAGCCCGCCCTTCTCCGCGATCACAGGCGCGCGCCAGAACCGCTGCACCAGCTCGCGATGCGCTGAATTCTCGAGCTCCATATGCGCGGCGAGCTGGTTGGCAAGTCCGCCGACCTCGCGGCCGCCCATCGCGTTGGGCTGGCCGGTCAGCGAGAACGGCCCCATGCCGGGACGGCCGATGCGCCCGGTCAACAGATGGCAATTGATGATGGCGTTGACCTTGTCGACGCCGCTCGACGACTGGTTGATGCCTTGCGAATACAGCGTGACGACGCGCTCGGTCCGCGTGAACCAGTCGAAGAATAGCCCGACTGCGCCTTCGGTCAGCCCGCAGGTCGCCGCGGTCTGTGTCACGGTCTGGCCGCCGACTTGCTTGAGCGCGTCGACGACACCCGTCGTGCAATTGCCGACGAAGGCGCGATCGACCGCGTTGCTGCCGGCGAGGAATGCGAACAACCCGTTGAACAGCACGGCATCGCTGCCCGAACGCAGCGGCAGATGCAGATCGGCGCTCTCGCAGGTCGCAGTGCGGCGCGGATCGATCACCACGATCTTGCAGGCCGGGTTGTTCTCCTTTGCCGCCAGCATGCGCTGGTGCAGGATCGGGTGGCACCAGGCGGCGTTGGAGCCGACCAGCACCAGCAGGTCGGCCTGCTCGAGATCCTCGTAGCAGCCCGGCACGGTGTCGCTGCCGAAAGCGCGCTTGTGCCCGGCGACGCTGGACGCCATGCACAGCCGCGAATTGGTGTCGATATTGGCGGTGCCGACGAAGCCCTTCGCGAGCTTGTTGATGACGTAATAGTCCTCGGTCAGGAGCTGGCCGGAGACGTAGAACGCCACCGCGTCGGGCCCGTGCTCGCGGATCACCTTGCTGAAGCCATCGGCGACGCGATCGAGCGCGTCATCCCACGCCGCAGGCGCGCCGTCGACCACAGGTTGGAGCAGTCGCCCGTCGAGATCGATGGTCTCGGCGAGCGCCGAGCCCTTGCTGCAGAGCCGGCCGAAATTGGCCGGATGCTGCTTGTCGCCCTCGACCCGGACGGCGCCTGCCGCGTCCCTCGACGCGATGACGCCACAACCGACACCGCAGTAAGGACACGTGGTCTTGACGGACATGGCTGGCCGATCCCTGCCCGCTCAGCTCATCGCAGCCGCCTGCCGCACCGACAGCCAGACCACGCCGTTCTCGACCTTGGCCGGATGAGTATGCGTGCAGCCCTCGTCGGGCGCCACCGCCCGGCCGCTGGCCAGCTCGATGACAAAATTATGCAGCGGACAGGTCACGCGCTTGTTGTGCACGATGCCCTGCGACAGCGGCCCGCCCTTGTGCGGGCAGCGGTCGTCGAGCGCGAACACCTCGTCGCTTTCGGTGCGGAACACCGCGATGTTGCCGCCCGGCGTGCGCACCACGCGCGAGCCGAGCCGCGGAATGTCGTCGAGCGATCCGATTTCGATCCAGCTGGTCATGCGAGCTCCAATTCGGCGAGAGGCGCGAACTCGTTGCGGTCCACGCCGCGGCTGGCGCGTTCGGCCCACGGATCGGTCTGTGCGAATTGCTGCGAATGGGCAAAGCGGGCGAACAGCGCCTTGCGGTTCTTGACGTCGTCGACCACGCGCTTCCTGATCTGCTCGAGACCGACGCGGTCGCACCATTTGTACATGCGCTCGAGATACCAGCCCTCCTCGCGGTAGAGCTGGGTCAGCGCCACGATCACCTCGAGGCATTCGTCCTCGGTCTCGACCTTGGTCAGGAACTCGGTGCCCTTGATGTGCAAGCCCGCGGCGCCGGCGAAATGGATCTCGTAACCGGAATCGACGCAGACCACGCCGACGTCCTTGCAGGTCGCCTCCGCGCAGTTGCGCGGGCAGCCGGAGACGCCGAGCTTGACCTTGGCCGGCGTCCACGAGCCCCACATGAACTTCTCGAGCTTGACGCCGAGGCCCGTGGAATCCTGGGTGCCGAAGCGGCACCATTCGGAGCCGACGCAGGTCTTCACCGTGCGCAGGCCCTTGGCGTAGGCGTGGCCCGACACCATGCCGGCGTCGTTGAGGTCGGCCCACACCGCCGGCAGGTCCTCCTTCTTGACGCCGAGCAGATCGATGCGCTGGCCGCCGGTGACCTTCACCGTCGGGATGTTGAACTTCTCGGCGACATCGGCGATCGCGCGCAGCTCGCTCGGCGTCGTGACGCCGCCCCACATCCGCGGCACCACCGAATAGGTGCCGTCCTTCTGGATGTTGGCGTGGACGCGCTCGTTGATGAAGCGCGACTGCTGGTCGTCGCGATATTCGCCGGGCCATGTCGCGAGCAGATAGTAGTTCAGCGCCGGACGGCAGGAGTGGCAGCCGTTCAGGGTCTTCCACTCCATGAAGCGCATGACCGCGGGAATGGTCTTGAGCTGCTGCTCGACGATGACGCGGCGAACGTCGTCGTGGCTGTGATCGGTGCATTTGCACAGCGGCTTGACCTTCGGTGCCGCCGAATAGTCGCCGCCGAGCGTGAACGCCAGCACCTGCTCGACGAGGCCGGTGCAGGAGCCGCAGGACGACGACGCCTTGGTGTGGGCGCGGACGTCGTCGAGCGTGAACAGCTTCTTCTCGCTGATCGCCTTGACGATGGCACCCTTGCAGACGCCGTTGCAGCCGCAGATCTCGGTCTCGTCGCTCATCGCGGCAACCGAGCTCTGGCCGCTGACGCCGCCATCGCCGAGATTGGCGGCGCCGAATACCAGGCGCTCGCGCATATGCGAGACGTCGGTGCCGTCGCGCAGATGCTGGAAGTACCAGGGGCCATCGATGGTGTCGCCATAGAGCACGGCGCCGACGATCTTCTTGTCCTTCAAGATGATGCGCTTGTAGACGCCGCGGTTGGCGTCCTGCAGCACGATCTCCTCCTTGTCCGGCCCCGGCGCGAAGTCGCCCGCCGAGAACAGGTCGATGCCGGTGACCTTCAGCTTGGTCGAGGTGACCGAGCCGTCGTAGGTGGCAAAACCCTTCATCGCGAGGTGGTTGGCGCAGACCTTGGCCTGGTCGAACAGCGGCGCGACGAGACCGTAGGTCTGGCGGCGATGCTGCACGCACTCGCCGACCGCATAGATGCGGCCGTCATAGGTCTGCATGGTGTCGGAAACGACGATGCCGCGCTCGCAATAGAGCCCGGCCTTCTTGGCGAGCTCGAAGTTCGGACGAATGCCGACCGCCATCACCACGAGATCGGCCGGCAGCTCGGTGCCATCGCCGAAGCGCACGCCGGTGACGCGGTCCTCGCCCAGGATCGCCTGCGTTTGTGCGGGCATCTTGAACACCATGCCGCGCTCTTCCAGCGACTTGCGCAACAGACCGCCGGCCACCGGATCGAGCTGACGCTCCATCAGCGTGTCGAGCAGATGCACGACCGTGACATTCATACCGCGCTTCATCAGCCCGTTGGCGGCTTCGAGGCCCAAGAGGCCGCCGCCGATCACGACGGCATTGCGATAGTCGGTCGAGGCCTTGATCATGCGATCGACGTCATAGATGTCGCGGAAGCCGATCACGCCCGGCAGGTCCTTGCCCGGCAGCGGCAGCATGATCGGATTTGAGCCCGTCGCGATCAGCAAGCGGTCGTAGGGCACCCGCTCGCCGGCCTCGGTGACGACCTCGCAGGTGCGACGGTCGATCATGGTGATCGTCTCGCCCTTGCGCAGCGTGATGTTGTTGTCCTCGTACCAATCGACGGTGTTGAGCATGATGTCGTCGACGGTCTTCTCGCCGGCGAGCACCGGCGACAGCAGGATCCGGTTGTAATTGCCGTAGGGCTCGGAGCCGAACACCGTAATGTCGTAGAGATCAGGCGCGCGTTCGAGCAGCGCTTCGACCGTGCGGATGCCGGCCATCCCGTTGCCGATCACCACCAGCTTTTGCTTGATCACCTTGTCGAGCATGGTCTGCCTTTCAATTCCGACGGCATTGCCCAGCGACGCAGCGCGCGCCGTTGATCGACACCGATAAAGGTTTGGAGTTGTAGGAAGCCCAGCCGCGGGCGCAGACCGTCGTCGATGACGATCGATGTTCCGTTACCAGTTGACATTCAAAACTCGTGCCAACCCGCGGCGGACGAATTCGGCTGCAGAATCAACAGGTTTCCGGCCAACCAAAATTCGCCGGTCGGCGCGCCGCGCCGACAGCCGGCCGAAATTTTAGCCACGTCGATGATCTCTTGTGCATCACAGCATCGCCGGCCGCGGTGGTGATCGCGACGTCGCATTTGATGCGCGATCGCACGGACTTGGCGCATCGCACAAAAAAGCACCAGCGTGCGCGTTTGCGCGGCGGCACTTGCCGCAAGCCACGCCACGCGCGGCGGCGGAACGCGGTTCGCGATTGCGCGGCAACGCCTTGCGACTGCACGGCAAAGCGACGCGACCCGATCGATGGCACGGTAATTGCTGACCCCCGCTGTTGACGGAGTGCGTCTCAACGACGAGCGCGCTCAGCATTCACCCACATTCCATTTGTCAGCGCCTGAGACGGCCGCGCCTTGTGCGGCTGCCTCCGCCGCATCAACGCGAGATGCTTGCGATGAAGCTAGCCGAGTTCAAGAAGGCAGGTCACTGGCCGACACTGCTTGCCGCGTTCCTGTACTTCGACATTAGTTTCATGGCGTGGGTCGCGCTTGGACCGCTGATCGTCTACATCGCGCGCGACATGAATCTGGCGGTGAACGAAAAGTTCACCCTGGTTGCCATTCCCGTGCTCGCCGGCGCGCTGCTGCGCGTGCCGTTGGGCATTCTCGCCGACATCATCGGCGCCAAGCGCACCGGCATCATCGCCCAGCTCGTGGTGATCGCCGCGACCGCGGCGGTGTGGCATTTCGGGCTGACCAGCAAGCTCGCGATCGAGCTGTTCGGGCTTGCGCTCGGCGTCGGCGGCGCGTCGTTTGCCGTCGCCCTGCCCCAGGCAAGCCGCTGGTATCCGCCGCAATATCAGGGCGTGGTGATGGGCATCGCCGGTGCCGGCAATATGGGCGTCGTGCTCGACACGCTGCTCGCGCCGACCATTGCCGAACATTGGGGCTGGCAAGCCGTGTTCGGCTGCCTGCTGATTCCGATGCTGATGGTGCTCGCCTATTACGCGTTCGCGGCCAAGGACGCGCCGGGCGAGCGCAAGAAGGTCTCGCTGCAGGCCTACGGCGCACTGCTGAAGGATTCCGACAGCCGCTGGTTCATGTTCTTCTACTTCATCACCTTCGGCGGCTTCGTTGGCCTCGCCAACGCGCTGCCGCTCTATTTCACCGTGCAGTATCATGTCTCCGGCGTCGCGGCCGGCATGCTCGTCGCGCTGATCGTCGCGTTCGGCTCGGGGTTCCGTCCCGTCGGCGGCATGATCGCCGACCGCATCGGCGGCATTCGTTCGCTGTCGATCCTGTTCGGTGTCGTGGTCGCCGCATATCTCGTCATCGCCTTCATGCCGGAGGGCCCGACGGCGCCGACGCAGGCCGGCTGGGCGTTGACCGAGCTACCGCGCATTGCCTGGATCTCGGTACTGCTGTTCTCGATCGGCGTGCTGGCGCTCGGCATGGGCAACGGCGCGGTGTTCCAGCTGATCCCGCTGCGCTTCCGTCACGAGATCGGCCTGATGACCGGGCTGGTCGGCTGCGCCGGCGGCGTCGGTGGCTTCTTCCTCGCCCAGACGCTCGGCGCCGCCAAGGGCATGACCGGCGGCTTCGGCGCCGGCTTCCTGTTCTTCGGCGGGCTGGCGTTGCTTGGCTTCATCGGACTTGCCATGGTCAAGGTCCGCTGGCGCACCACCTGGGGCGCGGTATCGGGAGCGCGCGTCTGAGGACTCCGCTCCGCAACATGACGGGGCCCGGACGTGGCGAACGGTTCGCAACGGGACTTGGGGGTGCGCGTCGGCTTCGCCAGCGAGACCGGCAAGCGCGCCGCCAATGAGGACTATGTCGCGGCCTGCCTTGGCCCGCCGGGCGCGGTTCACCGCGACGTCGTCGCCGCGGTCGCCGACGGTGTCGGCGGCCACAAGGGCGGACGCGAGGCCGCGGAGGTCGCGGTCCGCAGCTTCATCGACGCCTATTATTCGCTGCCCGAGACGCTCGGCGTCCGCCGCCGCGCCGCACGGGCGCTGGAAGCCGCCAACAACTGGATCTACGGCCAGGGCCGTGTCGATGCCGCGCGCAGCGGCATGGCCTGCGCGTTCTCCTCGATCATCCTGTCGCGGCGGCAATGTCATGTGATCCATATCGGCGACACCCGTGCCTATCGCCTGAGCGACGGCCGGCTGGAACGGCTGACGCAGGACCATATCGCCGGCTGCGGCGACCTCGCCCACATGCTGAACCGGGCCATCGGTTTCGAGGAATTCGCCCGCTTCGACTACACGTCCCTCGGGCTCCGGCAACATGATCGCCTCCTGATCTGCAGCGACGGGGTTCACGGCGCGCTCGGCGATGCCCGCCTCCAGCAATTGCTGGAGGAGCGTACGCCGCCGGACGAGTCCGCGCGCAGCATCGTCGATGCCGCCCTCGCGGCCGGCAGCAGCGACAACACGACCGCGCTGGTGCTCGACATCGTCGACCTGCCGCCGGCGGATCGCGACGATCTTACCCACGCGATCGCGACGCTGCCAATCCTCGATCTGCCGGTGACCGGCGATACGATCGACGATTTCAGCCTCGGCGACGTCTTGTCCGACGGACGCTACAGCCGCCTGTTCAAGGCGACCGACAAGCGCGCCCGCCGCGAAGTGGTGCTGAAATTTCCGCATCCGCGGGTCGCGAGCGAGGGCTCCTACCGCCTCGCCTTCGTGCGCGAGGCCTGGGTCGCCGCGCGCGTGCGCAGCCTCTGGATCGGCGAAATCATCGAGGTGCCGGCCGAGCGGCAGACCAGGCTCTATTCGGCAATGCCGCTCTACGAGGGCGAAACGCTGGAGCAGCGGCTTGGCCGCGCGCCGCGGCTGTCGCTCACCGACGGCATCGCGATCGCAACCAAGCTGGTGCGCGCGGTCACGGCGCTGCACCGCGCCGGCATCATTCATCGCGACATCAAGCCCGACAACGTGATCCTGCTGAAGGACGGCGGGTTGCGCCTCATCGACCTCGGCGTCGCGCGCGTGCCGCTGCTCGAGGATTTTCCCGCCGAGGACATTCCGGGCACCGCGAGCTACATGGCGCCCGAGCTGTTCGGCGGCAAGGCCGGCGACGAAGCCTCCGATCTGTTCGCGCTCGGCGTCACCGTCTACCGCATGTTCACCGCGAACTATCCGTTCGGCGAGATCGAGCCGTTCTCGCGGCCGCGCTTCGGCAAGCCGGCGCCGCTGTCGCGCTACCGGCCGGACCTGCCGGCCTGGCTCGACGCGGTGATCGGCAAGGCGCTCAGCGCCGACCCGGCGCAACGCTTCGGCGATGCCATCGAGTTCGCGCACGAACTGGAAAACGGCGCAACCTGGGCCGGCCCCGCCGTCACGACCCGCAAATCGCTGCACGACCGCGATCCCGTGACCTTCTGGAAGGTGCTGTGCGCGATCCTGGCCCTGATCATCGTGGTGCTGCTGGCGCGGCACTGAGCATTGATGAGATCAAGTTGAAGACCGCCTGTACTCACTCTCCCCGTTCTTACGGGGTCGAGACAAGCGAAGCTTGCTCTTGGAGGGTCGAGATGAGAGGCCGTCTCTCGCGTATTCGGAGATAGCTGCGTTTGCGGACGCTCCCCCTCACCCGGAACGCATCTAACGATGCGTTATAGCCGAAGCTCTCGCTTCGGTGTTCTTGAGAACGGCCGCCGAAGGCGGCCTATGCCTCTCCCCGCACGCGGGGCGAGGTGAAGCGGAGTTTGCAGCTCAAGACCCGGCACGGCGAATCGTGATCCGGGTCTCGTCGGTCATGTCCTTGAGCTCCTTGTTCGGCTCGCGATAGAGATGACGTTCGATCTCGACCGTGCGGCCGTCGATGGTCTTGGTGCATTTCTCGTCGACAAATACGCCGCCAACCTCCTGCTTGTCGGCGCCCGGCTGTGCCTTCGAACAGGTCCAGCCGTCCTCGCCATAGCGCGACCTCGCCTGAAGGCCGAGCAGGAAGGCCTTCTTGCGCAGATAGAGCCGCGCCTTCGGATCGGTCTCGATCATCAGCGCCGCGATCTTGGCGTCCTTGTCGATCATGACGGTCAGGATCGCGGGATGGCCGCCGACCATGGTGCCTTCCCGCCCGCTCTCGCGATCGTACTCGAAGCGGATGCCGCGCAGCTGGTCCGGTCCGGCCTGGCAAGCCTGCCACTGCGCCCAATCAGCCAATCTGTGGGTCTTCTCGCCGACGCAGGTCAGGTTGATGTAGCCCGCGTCCGGCACGCTGCTGATCGTCATTCCGACGCTGATGTCGCGCAGGTCCCCCGCGGTCGCCATCGCCGGTACCGCTGCCGTGACGGTGACAGCGAAGACCAAGCCACGGATTGCCGATCCTTGTTTGCTCATGGCTTTGCCTTCTCGCTCTGGTCGGACGGCACGGCGGCGTGGCCAGCCTCCTTATAGATGTTGCAGACCCGCGAGCCATCACCGAAGAACGCGATGCATTCATCGTAGGTCGGCTCGCCCTTGCCCTTGACACGGGCGAGCACATAATCGGCGACGGCCTCGATCTCGCTCGGCCGCAGGAACACATTCGCCTCGGGCGGCATGCGGTCCGCGACGTCCTGCCGGGTCATCTCGTAGCATTTCGTGGTGTCGTAGGAGCCGCGCACGAAGAACGGCATGCCGGTGCCCGGCCTGCCGCACGTCACGGTCTCGATGATCTGCTCGCGGGTCAGCTCGGTCTTGCGCAGCGACAGCGCGTCGCCGCCATAGCCGCCGCCACCATTGCCATGCCATTTGTGGCAGCCGACACAATTGCCGCGGTTGAACACCGCCTTGCCCGCATCGGTCGGATCGTTCGCCGACTGCGCTTGCGCGGTACCGATAAATCCCATCACCAGCGCGCAGCCGAGCCACGCGCCAATCAGCGATATTTTTTTCATTTGTCTTGTTTCTTGACTTTCCCGGCCAAATCGACGCGGGAGGCTTCTCACCGAGGCCTCCCGCGCTGCGACGTCAAAGGGCGAACACGTAGAGCATCGAGCCCGGCTGCATCCGCTTCAGCTCGGGCGTGGCATCGATGAACCACTTGTCCCAGGCACCGCCGAGGCCGACCAGGATCGCGACATACTGCTTGCCGTCCACCGAAAACGTCATCGGGGGCGCGTTGACGCCGCCACCGGTGTTGAACTGCCAGAGCTGCTGCAGCGATTTCGCGTCATAGGCGATCACCTCGCCGGACGGCTGTCCGGAGAACACCAGGTCGGGCGTTGCCAGGATGCCGCCGAGGTTCGGGAATTCGGTCTCGGCCTTCCCTGCCACCTTGCCGGTGGTGACGTCGATCGCGGTGACGCTGCCGGTGATCTTGACCGGCTGGCTCGGCCCGCCGCCCGTGAAGAACTCGCGCTTCTTCAACTTGTCCGGCGTCGTCTCCTCGACCGTGATCCGGTTGCAGCTCTCGATCACCGGGATGTACCAGAGCTTCAGGTTCGGATTATACGCGGTCGGCGGCCAGTTCTTGCCGCCCATGTTGCCGGGGCAGATGTCCGTCACCTTGTTGGTCCGGCTTGGCGTCACCGCGGCGTTGTAGCGCTGCACGCCCTGCTTCGGATCATACTCCACCGGCTTGCCGGATTCGGGATCGAGACCCTTGGTCCAGGTCACCTTCTTGACGAACGGCAGACCCCAGATGAATTTGCCGCTGTTACGGTCGATCGCATAGGCAAAGCCGTTGCGGTCGGCCTCGAGCGCGAGCTTCTGCGTCGTGTTGTTCGGACCGGGGACGTCGACCAGCACGTTCTCCGCCACGCTGTCATAGTCGTAGGGATCGTTCGGCGTGTGCTGGTAGTGCCACTTGATCTTGCCGGTGTCGGCATCGAGACCAAGCGAGGAGTCGGTGTAGAGGTTGTCGCCGGGTCGATACTCGTTGTCCCAGTCCGGTCCGGGATTGCCGACGCCCCAGACGATGGTGTTGGTCGAGGGGTCGAAGCTGCCGGTGACCCAGGTCGATCCGCCGCCGCTCGCCTTGGCGTCCTTGTCGTCCTTCCAGGTCTCGTGACCGGCCTCGTCCTTGCCCGGGATGGTGTGGGTGCGCCACACTTCCTTCTGGCTCTTCAGGTCGGTCGCGGCGATCCAGCCGCGAATGCCGTATTCGGCGCCGGCTACGCCCGTGATCGCCATGTCCTTGACGATCAGCGGTGCGCCGGTGATCACCTCACCCTTGTCGGGATCGGCGACCTGGCGCTGCCAGGCGACCTGCCCGGTCTCCTTGTTGGTCGCGATCAGGCGGCCGTCGAGCGTGTGCGAGACGACGAGGTTGCCCCACAATGCGACGCCGCGGTTGTCGACGCCGCAGCAGGCGACCGCGCCGGCCCAGTCGTGGTCGGTCTTCGGATCCATCTTCCAGAGCAGCACGCCTTTGCCGCCATGCGCATCGATCTTGTAGACCGACCCCCAGCCGTCGGTGACGTACATGAATCCGTTCTCGACGATCGGCGTTCCCTCCAGGCCGCCATGCGACCAGATTCCACCGCCCTCGACGCCGCCGAGATGCATGGTCCAGGCGACCTTGAGGTTCTTGACGTTGTCCTTGTTGATATCCGCCAGCGACGAGAAGCGCGTCGCCGAATAGTTCTTGTGGTGGTGCAGCCAGTTGCCTGCTTCCTTGTCAGCATTGAGCAGACGGTCCTGGCTGACATCGTCGGCGAGCGCGAAAGAGCCCGCGAAGGTCGCTGCGGATGCTACTGCCGCGGCGAGCATATGCGACTTTACCCAATTCAACCTTGTCATGAGTTCATTTCCTCCGGATCTAGCATTCTTCATTGATCGAACCGCCCGTCACACACGGGCGATCACGCGAGAAGCCTTGAGTCCCGGCGCATGGCTGTGCACCACCCGCCGCCTTCTTGAGTCACTTATGTGAGGTCACTTCTGGACCTGTACCTCCGTCTCGATGGTGCCTGCTTTCTGAAAAACGATCGCGCATTTGAACGTCTCGCCCGGCGTGAGCGCCTGACGCATCTGCAGCAGCATGACGTGATAACCGTCACGCTTCAGCTCGAGCATTGCCTTTGCCGGCACTGGTATACTGGATATCGAGCGCATCGCTGGTGCGCCTTCGCCGCGATCCACAGTATGACGCTCAGAAAAATTCGCAACCGGGCAGCGGACACGAAGCAGCGCATCGGCGCTGTCGGCCTCGTTCTTGATCGTCATGGTCAACGGAAGGTCCCCGCCCGCTTTGTCGACCGCCGGCACGCGCGCGTCCATAACCTGCAAGGACTCGTTCGCGGTGGCGTTATGCACCACTCCGAACGTGCTGATCAGGCAGAATAATGGCAACGCGATCCATGATCGGCACGCAACGGCGCAATGCAACCCCCGCTCGAACGACATCAATTTCTCTCCCAACATGATTTTTGCGGCATTGTTTCACGCTTCGTCGTGCGCTTCCAGCAATAGATCGCGAACGCTGCATCAACGCGATTTCGGCGCGCATAGCGGCCATGCTAACTTCTTGCGCATGAGTGCTCTCGATAAACTTCCGCCGGCAGAGCGCGACGCAGCACATGCCGCACTGCGCCAGGTGATCGGCACCGCAGCGATCGACGCCGTCACATCCGTTTCGGGCGGCGCAACGTCGGCGCGATTGTTCCGGATCGATGCACGCGGCGAGAATTATTTGCTCCGAATCGAAGGAATGCCGAGCCCGCTGCGCAATCCGTTTCAATATGTGTCGCTCAGGATCGCGGCCGAGGCCGGCATCGCGCCGCGACTCCATTATGTCGACGAGGCCTCGCGCGTCGCGGTGATGGATTTTGTGCAGCGGCAGCCGCTCGGCCGCTATCCCGGCGGCCTGCCGGCGCTGGCGAAGGCGCTCGGCGAATTGCTGACGCGCCTGCAGGCGACGCCGACCTTTCCCGCTTTCGCGCGCTACCCCGACATCGTGGCCCGGCTCTGGGCCCATGTCGGCCGCACTGGCCTGTTCGCGCCCGGCGTGCTTGAGCGCTGCAACGAGCATCTCACGCGCATCCGCGCGGCCTATGCCTGGGACGAGGCCAACTCGGTGTCGAGCCACAACGACTCGCTCCCCGCCAACATCCTGTTCGACGGCAACAGGCTCTGGATGATCGACTGGGAGTCCGCCTATCGCACCGATCCGCTGGTCGACCTTGCGATTGTCGGCGACAGCCTGCCGCGCACGCCGGAGCTGGAAAGCATTTTGCATCGTGCCTGGCTCGGCCGCCCGCTCGACGAGGCGCTGCGTGCACGGCTCGCACATGTCCGCGCACTCACCCGGCTCTACTACGCCGGCGTGCTGCTCAGCGCATCGGCGACGGCGCCGCGCACCGCACCCGACACGAGCCTTGCAGCACCGACGCTTGCCGAGCTCGCGGAGGCCACACGCGCCGGCCGGCTCAAGGCCGGCACGCCGGCAGCCAAGCACGTGCTGGGCAAGATGTTCGTCGCCTCGTTCCTGACCGAGGTCGCGACGCCCGGCTTCGATCTTTCGGTCTGACGTTCAACCCGGCGGATCGAACGTTGACGGAAACTGCGGCGCAGCTCACTGCGGCACCGGGTGCAGCCTTGCGAGTTGGTCGAGCGACAATTCGGCCTCGCGATCGCTCAGGGGAAAACGCACAATCACGTCCTGACGCGCGAGCTGGCCCCACAGTGCGTCCGACGACCATTTCTGCGGCTCGGGTCCGCGCGGACCGTCGACCCAGATGAAATACCATTCCGCCATCGACGCGACCAAAGCTCCTCGCCGGAACATTGGTCCTTCGCCGGCCAATCCGCAACACCCGATTTCGTGCGCGGCGCGGCAGGTGGGCTATTCGTACGGCGTCCCGTCCTTGTGCAGGAAGCGGCCGTCGGAGCTCGGGCTCATCATGTCGATGTCGGAGCAGGTGATGAGGTCGGCGTGCGAGCGCGAGCCGACCTCGAGATAGGTCGCCGTCATCTGCGACCTGTTGATCAGATGATGCCCGTTGCCGGAATTTTTCGGAAACGCCGCGCAATCGCCGACCCGCAGCACCGTCTCGCCGCCGTCTTCCACCAGCACCACTTCGCCCGCGAGCACATAGACGAACTCGTCCTCATCCGAATGCCAGTGGCGCTGGCTCGACCAGTTGCCGGGCGGCAGCCGCATCAGGTTGACGCCGAAGTCGGCGAGCCCGCCGGCATCTCCGAGACGCTGCCGCACCCGCTCGGCGGACGGCGCGGCGAACTCCGCCGGATAGCCGGTGCCCTTGCGTTCCGGCGCGTTTGCAAGGTCGATCCTGGGCATGGCGTCTCTCCGGGGCGATGGCAGGCGAACGATCGCTCGGGCCGGCTGCAATCCGTTTCATGGAAGGCGGCAGCAAGGAGGTTCCGAGGTCAGCCGCCAAATCGCTTCACCAGTTTTGAACTTTTGGCCGTGCTGATCTGCTGACCGGTCAAATCGCTTCCCACGCTCAATCCCTTCGTCATCAAGTTGCTGCGCAGGGCGGCCTGCTTCTCATCGGCGTAATCTACGTCGACGTGGTCGAGACTCATCAAATGCCCAAGTTCATGGGCCCACGCGCGTCCGTTGGCAAAGTCATTGCCATACCATTGGACAAAGCTTGCCGGCTCGGGATCGCTATGAAGATATGAGCCGCCACCGGCCGAGAGATTGACAATCGGATTGACGAGATAGATGTGGACCGCATTGTCGGGAGCATGCCGGAGACTGAGAACATCCAGCACGCGCTGATCATTGTTGCGTGCGCTCTTCGCCATATCGAGCGGTTTGTCTTCCACATAATCATTGATCACGAACGCGATCTTGGCCTTCGCCCAGATCTTATTGACCACATCCAGTGCCTTCTTGGCGGCCTCGCCACTCCATTTTTGAGGCTCGGCGACACCTTTCTCGGCAAATGGCGTGATGTAGATTTTCAGCGGAATTGACATGTGCGTCTCCAACGCCAGAGATTTCCACGACACCTGCGGTGGGCATCCAAACGTCGACGGCCAGATCCCGAGGACGCAGATGTCGATTCTTTCGGGACTCGCACGTCTCAGCTCGAACGGATCGGGGTTGCTTCCAGATAGACGCAGTTCGCGCTCCTATGGAAGAGGCCCGCGGCTGCGACAAACGGCCGAGACGTACGGGCTGAACCTTGTCGATGCCACCGAGACTAACGACGCGGCCGTCACCCCCTGACGATCCGGCACGCGCATCGCTTGAGCATGCGAGTCAATTCCGCGATCACTATCGGGAGATTGGAACTTCGCTTGGCGAAGCCACCCGAATGGCGGCACAGCCAGCCATTCCGGCACTAGAGATAAAAATCAGCTATTTCAATATCTTACAGGTCAGCTGACATTTGTTCGGCCGTCCGCCACCTGCCCTACACGCTTCGGTGTATCCTTGAACATTCTCGCTTCCCCCAGCGACAACATCAGGAATGGATTGGACTCAGGATTGTTACTGTGGAGGAATGCCGGCGCTCGTAACGCTTGACGCAGTGGAGTTTGCGCGCGGCCCCCTTCGATAAAGCTGCCGTTGTTTCGAGCCGATTTTTGGACGTTCGCCATGCGCTACACGCTCCTCCGAGTTCTTGTTGTTCTTGCTGCTTCAGTTCTCCTGGCGTCTCAGCCCGCCTGGGCAACGAAGCGGGTGGCTTTGGTGGTCGGAAATTCGAACTATCAAAATGCGCCATTGCTTCCGAATCCTGCCAATGATGCCACCGCTATCGCCGCGACCTTGAAGGGCGCCGGGTTCGATTTGGTGGAGTCTCGGCTGAACCTGACCTCGAGCGACATGCGGCGGGCGCTGAGGGATTTCGCCGACCAAGCTCGCGATGCAGACATCGCCATCGTCTACTATGCAGGTCACGGAATCGAGATCGACGGGACGAATTATCTGATTCCGACGGATGCCAGGCTGGAACGCGACACCGATATCTATGACGAGGCTTTCTCGCTCGATCGCGTCCTGCTCGCGATCGAGCCCGCGAAGCAGCTGCGCGTCGTGATCGTTGACGCCTGCCGCAACAATCCATTCGCCGACACGATGAAACGAACCGTCGCTTCGCGCGCGATCAGCCGCGGGCTCGCCCGGGTGGAACCCGCCGTGTCCAATACGCTGATCGCGTTTGCGGCGAAGGCCGGACTGACCGCGCTCGACGGCAACAGCACGAACAGTCCCTACGCGACCGCGCTGGTGAAATATATCGCAAAGCCGGGGCTCGACCTCCGCAGGGCTTTCGGCTTCGTCCGCGATGATGTCCTACAAGCCACAGGTAATCGACAGGAGCCCTACGTTTACGGATCGCTGGGCGGCGAGGACGTTGCGCTCGTACCGAAGGCAGAGGAACCGGCGCCGCCGCCGGCTAACGCTTCGTCGGAGATTCGTCGCGACTACGAATTGGCCCTGCAACTGGGTAACAAGGCCGCTATGAGCGCGTTCCTCGCCCAGCATCCCGACGGCTATTACGCAAATCTGGCCAAGCTTCAGCTCAGTCAGATCGACGCGGAGGACGCGCGCGTTACCGCGACCCGGAAAGCGCAGGAAGCGGAGCAGCAGAAGGCTCGGCTTGCGTCCGAAGGTGCGCAGCGAGCGGAGCAGGAAAAGGCGGCCGCAGATTTCAAGGCTGCGGAGGATGCCCGCATCGCGGCAGAAAGAACAAAGCAGGCGGCGCAGGACCAGGCTGCTGAGGCTGAACGGAAGCGGACCGCATCGCAAACCTCAACGGTCGCCATGCTTTCCGCGAACGGACCCATGCCCGACGGCGCCAAGACGGACAATATCGCAACCGCCACCCCGTCCCAGAATAGCGAGGGCGCGAAGGTTGCCGCCTTGAACACGGCGCCGCCGCAGGAGGATCTTGCCAAATCGGTGCAGAGCGAGTTGAGCCGGGTTGGCTGTTTCACAGGCTCCATCGACGGTGAGTGGAACGCGGCCTCGCGTCGCTCCCTGACCCTGTTCAACCGGCACGCCGGAACCAAACTTGACGTCAAGCTTGCAAGCCTCGATGCGCTCGATGCGATCAAGCTGAAACCGGCCCGGGTTTGCCCGCTGATCTGCGAACACGGCTACAAGGCCGATGGCGACCAGTGCCGCAAGATCACCTGCGCCGAAGGCTCGTTCCTGAACGAGGACAACGAATGCGAGAAGCGGCGCGGGAAAAAGCCGGTGGCAAAGCGCAACACGGATGAGCGGCCGTCGCGCGCCGATCGTCCGGTCCGCGAGAGGCCCGAGCCGCAAGCCGACGTTCCCCGACGACAGGCGACGGCGAGACCCTCGGGTGGCAGCGGCCAGATCGTGTGTGATGCTTATCTATGCCGCCCGGTCCGCCGCGGATGTCATCTCGATTACCGTGGCGGCGGAGGTCCCGGCGGCGGTACCGGCAATGTTGAGGTCTGCAACTAGGACGGCATGCAGGAGACGCGCGCGGCCGTCTCTTCAGCAAGCGGTCATGCTGGGGGCAACGGAGCCAAACCGCGAGGCCCTGCACGCAAGACGCCGAACAGCAGCCCCGGCCACGCCGGACGGTATCCTCAACCGCCCGGGTCGCCGTAGCAACGCAATCGCTGACCTACTTGATGGAGTATGATTTGATGTCGAACGACCAATTGTTCGGCAACAATCTTCCGCCGCCGCTGTCCGGTATCCGCAGCTGACTGGTCCAATCCGACAGATAGCTCAACGTGTCGGCCGGCCCCTGAAGCTTGCGCTGAACGTCCGGCAAATCGAGCAATTGCACACGTCGTTCGCTCAGGATCGCAACGATGACAGCGGACCCGGCCGGCGGCGCGACGACATATTCAAATCCACGCTGCTGTGCTGCCGGGGTCGGAACAATGAACTGGACGCCGGGCTTAACAAGATTCATGTCGGGTCCGACCGACTGCGCCAATAGCTCGGCAGTCGGGAAGATCTGGGACATCCGCCCTTCCGCATCCACATCCACCAGCATCAGATAGCCGGGCTTCCTGGCGGTTACGCCGAATGACACCTTGCCGCCAATGTTGACCGTTGGACCCGGCAGGATCTCAAGCGCCACGCCGGCAGCATTTGCCGGGCCGCGCGAGGCCTGTACGCGCCAGAGCAACGGAGCATTCGTCGCACCTCCCGATGGAGAGGCCGATGGCGGCGGCGCCGCGAACGCGACACCGCTTCCCGCCAGCAACAGCACGATCGCGAACCCTGATTGCTTCCGGGAAACCAGTTTCGCTGGCGACATGACCCGCTGTCACAGCTTTGTCAGGGAACGCTGAAAAAGCCGATTGACGCGATCCGCGCGTCCGCCGGCAGATAGCGCTCCAGACTCTTGATCACCTGCCCCGAGGCCCGGCGCCGGTTGAGCTGCATCAGGACCGTCTCCAGATCGACCATCCGCTGCTGCGAGGTCACCGCAACGATCTGCTCGGCACCGAACGGCTCGCCCACCCGGAGAGGCAGCCGCAGATTTGCCGATCGAGCCAGCGCGGCATCGGACCCCACCGGATACAGCATTTGGATAGTTCCATCACCGGACACATTGAACAGCAGCACCGCCCGTGAACCGACGTCGGACAATTCGACCTCGACGGTCTGGCCGCTGCGCTGCTGTCGATCATCCGGCCAGATACGCATCAGCTGCGGCGACTTCGTCGCCATGCGCTTCAACTCCCGAATTGCCGCGGTTCGGTTGATCACTGTCGTCAAGCCGCCAACGTCAACGCCATAGGCCACGACGTCGCCCCAGGCGATCACGTCATGGGACACGGGGTCCCAGATCAGGTCGGGATTATCAGTCGGTTGAACGGCCTGCACGCTGGCGTCCTGTGGCTTGACGCTGGTGAAATAGTTCATCTTGCCGTCAAGCGCCGCAAGGCGGATCGGCGTGGTGAGGCGGAAGGGCGGCAGTGCGGCACCGGGCGCGGCCGGGGCGGTCGCAGCGGCACTGGTTGGAGCAGTTTGCGACTTAGCCGTAACGGCCGGCGGCGCAGGAGATTGTTTCTCGGCGGACGCGACGTTGGCAACCTGGCCGGAGGCGGCTCTCGCGGCCGTCCCCTGGATCAGCACCACGCCGCGCGTCAATTCGAAGGCGACCTCGGTTTCCGGCGTCTGTGCCGGCGACGATACCGTCACGATGTTCTGGCGCTGGTCGGACAGCTGATAGACCACCTGCCGGACATTGCTGAAAAGCTCTTTCAGGGTCACCTTGCCATCATGATTGATGTCCGCGTTGCCCTCCACGGCGCGCGCGACGGCATAACTCAGGGCGCCGCGCAGGCCATCGATCCCGGGAATCCGCACTTCCGGAGCCTTGGTGTGCCGATCGACCGCGGCGATGAACGCGGTGTGGTCGAGATCGAGTTCGGACTTCGGGTCGTCGGCGTTCGACACCGGCTTCAATTCATCGACCAGCAGCGTGTAGCGCGGCACCTGTCGAAAGCTCATCTCGGCCGCACGCGGATCGATATCGCGCACCATTCCGCCGCCATGGCAGGTATCCGCGACGAAGATCACCCTTGCGCCGCGCAATTCGAACTGCCGGATGAAATGGTTGAATTCGCTTCCCAGAATACGCTCGACCGACCCGGCTGGCGTGGTCGCGAATTCGGGCAGCAGGAACACGTTCTCCATTCCGTCCGGTTCGGAGCCCTTGATCCGCTCCGGCTCCTGCGTGCCGTGACCCGCGATCGACAGGAAGACGAGATCGTTGCTCTTAGTCCGCTCCACCAGTGAGCTGATCTCGCGTAGAACGCTCGTCCGGTCGGCCTGTGCATTGGTCAGCTCGACCACATCGCTGACGCCCATGGTCCTCAAGCTCGACACGATGTCATTGGCGTCGGCGACCGCGCCCTTCAACTTGCGCACATGCTGGTAGTCGTCGATCCCGATGACCAGCGCCCGGAGAGCCGCACCGTCAGGATTGCTTATCGACAGCTCACCCGCCGCATGCGCGCGCTGGAGTGGCAGGCCGATCCACGCAGCGAGGAGGATGGCGGCGCACAGCCAACCGGTCCTTCGATCAAAGCCCCTGAGCGTTCGCATCGCGATCCACCTCGATATCAGGTCCGCCCTGGAACCGCACCGGCAAGGCAGAGCGGCAGGAATGCGCCGTCCGGACCTCCAGAAACCAGCGCGCAGGCGGTGATCCATGTTCATCTGTAGCCTTGTTCATCTGTAGTCTTGGCAAGACCTCAGGTTCAGCGCCGTTTATTCGCCGTCTTGCGGCCTGTCGGCGCCTCGGTCTCCTGATAGGCGTTCGCGGAAACGGTCGTCTGATCGTCTGCGAACGCGCGAAAGCGGACCGGAACGTAGCCGCGCGCGAGCAGGCTTGCGAGCGGATAGACGTTGCGGCAGACCCGACCGTTGCAGCCACCCGTCGAGGATTCCATGACCTCGGCCTTGCGATCCGGCGTGAACCGCAGGAACAACATCACGTGGGAACCCGGCTTGTTCAGGGCGTCGCCAGGCTTGAGGTCCCAGGGGTTGGTCACGGGTGCGGCGATCGCAGGGATGGCGGCGGTCGTGTAGTGCACGGAAAGCCCCCACGTGGCGCTGACGAATGCCGAACAGTCGACACCGGCCACATCCGGCCGTGGCTCGTTACGGGTGCAGACATTGCCCGCCAGCGTCCCGCTTTCGATCCGCTGCCGAAAATTCGCGAGCGAACCGTGGCAGCCCCAGCAATAAGGCACGCCGCGCACTTCCTGGTTTATCTTGCCCTGCAGATACCACGGCCGGCGAATACGGCTGAAACCGGAGCATTGGCTGTCGGGATCGCTACCGTAGTTGGCCGGTGTCAACTTCCACTGAATGCCCTCAAAGGCGAAGGCCGTCTCGATCGCCTGCTGGCGATTGGACGGCCGTACGGCGGCGGTCGCATTGAACTTGATATCAGGCCGCGCCGCCGGCGTGGCCGGCGTGCGCGATGGCCTGACGTCAATGACGGATACCTTCCCCAGGGGGCGGAAGCCGACACCGACCACCTCGACACCCTCCGGCTTGGTGCGCAGAAAATAGACGTCGCCGTCGCCCGAGACGGTGACGAACCGCCGGGTCACGGGCGTGTTCTCCAGCGGCAGTTCGTAGATCCCCTCAAGGCGCCCGTTCGCGGCATAGCGTGCGACGAAGGTGGAGGCATTCTTGCCCGACGGAGGAATGTCCTCGGCCAGCACGTAGAAGCGGTCACTGTTGTCGATCTCGAGAAACTCCACGGTGCCGAGCTGGTTGCGGACGCGCAGGCCGAGCTGACCGATGGTCTCGTTGGAGACCATGGTCTGGATTTCGACCCGAACCCCGGCATTGCCCTTGTCGGGAATGATGTCGGCGATCACCGATCCCTTGCTGCGCGAGGCGATATATTGCCGGTCGGGCTGTCGCGTCGTCCTCACGATGGCCGCGCGCGTATCCTGATCGAGCAAGTCGGTCGGGCTGCTCAGCGCCTGCGAGCCCATCTGTGCGAAGGCCGAAATGGCGACCTGGTCGTCGGTTCCGCGGGATGAGACTTCCTCCAGCTGGATCACGTCTCCGCCCAGCCCGCGGGTGGACTGTCCCGGTGCCGCCTTCAGCATCCGCACGCCGCCGTCCCAAACCATGATGTCGTCGTTATGGACGACGAGGTCGGTGGGCTGCACATCGCCGGGCATCTTCAGGATGTCGGGAGCCGTGTTCGGTTGTTTGGGGTCGAACTGCAGAATGCGGCCGTTGATTTGATCGAGCACAAACAGGTTTCCCTGCCCGTCAGCGCTGAGCGCTTGCGGGCCCGCGAGTTCGACGTCCTGGCCGGCCGGGACGATCCCGACCATGGATGCAGCCGAACCGCCGGCAAAGCTTCGCACGACGGCATCGTCGGCCCTTGCCCCGGTGGCAGCGATGACCGCGCCGATGATAGAGAGCCAGATCCAGCTAGATCGACGAAGCATATCCGCCTCAATGTAACCGAACCGAATGCGGCGTCAGTCCGACTAATCCAGGACTGCCTAATCCAAGACTGCGCGAGTGCAGCGTCAATTAGTGGCGAGCAACCCCGATCCCGTTCAACTCTTTCACTGGACGGTGATAGTCCGAACTCCTTCAGCTTGCAGTGCAAAATCATGGCCAGAAACAGATTTGAGCAAGTCAGCGAAATCCAGCCAGACGCGATTACTCTGGTTTTGAGACGCGACAATGCCGGCGCCTCCGGGTCAATCGTGTTGCCGGCCGCCGCAAGCGGGGGACGCCTGAGCAGCGACCAGGTCAGCGCCCATCTGCCGGCCCAGGACGCCTTTCGCGGCGCAATCCGTCTCGCCAATGACATGAAGCTCGCGATCGTGGTTTGCGACCCCGATGGCGTCTGGAAACCGGAATGGGGCGACCTTTACCAGGCTATCGATTGACCCACACGGGCACACGCTGCGGCGCCGCATGGAGGCCGGCATGGCAAATGGAGCGTTAAGCGGGCTGTCGTTGAGGTCGCGAGCCTTGATGATCGTCCTGTTGGCCGCAACCGGCTGGCCTGCGCGGGCGAACGATTCGGCGGCCGAATTGTCCATCGGAGGGCTGCAATTCGTCCGCACCAAGGACGTGGCCATGGCGAGCGAGGAGCTTCGTATCGGGCTGGACCGGGTCAGCGTTCGCTACCAATTCGTCAACCAGACGAGCAAGCCGGTTGCGCTCACCGTTGCCTTTCCGCTGCCTGACATCGACCTGTCCGAAGCCGAGAACATCGCGCTTCCATCGAGCGATCCAGTCAACTTCGTCGCGTTCGAGACCCGGATCGACGGCAACGCGGTGCCGCTGACCATCGACCAGCGCGCCATGGTCGGCAACAAGGATGTCACCGCCCTCCTCCGTCAGTTCAAGCTGCCTTTGCTGCCGCTCGGTGATCGGGAGATCCGGGTCGCCGACCTGCCGGCGACAACCCGCACGAAGCTGATCGATGATGGCCTTCTGATGCCTGCCGGCATGAGCGACAACGGTCGCCAGCAATACACGCCCGGCTGGATAACCAAGACGTCCGCCGTTCGCGAGCAGGTGTTTCCAGCGGCGCGTACCGTCACGGTCGAACATCAATATCGCCCGAGCGTCGGCTCCAGCCCTGACACGGTCCTGCGCTCGGGCCTGCGTCGCAGTGCAGCACTAGGTCCGGAAGTCGCGCGGTACAGAAAAGAGTATTGCGTTACGGATGCCTTCCTTGCCGAATTGGACAAGCGCACAGGTGACAGCCAGGCCAATACCGCAAAGCTGCAGGAGCGGCGCATTTCCTACGTGCTCAAGACGGGCGCGAACTGGGCGGGACCAATCCGGTCCTTCACGTTGACGATCGATCCGGGCGGCGACGACCGTCTGGTCAGTTTTTGTCCGGGGCGTCTCAAGCCGTCATCTGCCGACAATGCGCGGCAGTTCACGGCGAACGACTTCAAGCCGGATGCCGACCTGAAGATCCTGATGATCGGCAGATTCTGAACGGCAGCTCAATTGGTGAGCATCACATAGCGTCCAGCCGCGGTGATGGTGACGTTGCCGCGTTGAGCTTCGCTCGTCGCCTGCAGGAAGAATGTGTCGGCAGCCATCGGTCGCGGCTGGCGCAATGAATCCAGAACCCGCGGGGCTGCGACGGCCAACAGGAGTTGCGGACCGGTCGTACGCTCCATCGGCAGGGCAAAGGAAAGCGAGTCGACGCCCGGCTTCAAGAGATAGGACAGGCTGCGCACCTCGCCGCGATCCGAGACCATGAGCAGTTCCACCACCCGGTTGGCAAAATTCTCGACGGTCCCATTGAGGGTCTCGCCGGCCTTCAGCTCCGTCGCCGACAGGTTGATGCGCGGCGCACGCGCTTGATCGCTTCCGACCTGACTGAGGAATTTGACGGCTGGACATTGTGCCGGATTCACCTGCCTGACGCCGACCGAAGCCTCAAATCCCTGCTCCTTTCGAAACGCTTTGTCGAAGGTATCGAACGGGGCGGTCGAGGCGCCGAAGCCTTCAATGACGGCTGCGCTTGAGCTCACTGCAACAGGCAGGATGAAGAAGCAGTCGCCGCCCGCATATTGGGCGACATATTTGCGGATGCGCTCGGCTCGACCCGGCCCGTCGGGGGACGGAGACGGCGTCAACGTCGGCTGAGACGGCAGCTTCACCGGCTCCTGACGTGCTGGCGGTGGCGGAGCAGGCTCGCTCGGCGGCGTGGATGTCCCGGCGAGTTTCGGAGGTGGCGGCAAAGCCGCCAAGCCCGATGTCCTCCAGACAAATTTATAGAAGGTGTACCCACCGCCGCCCAGCAGAAGCAGCAGCCCCGCGACGCCGGCGCCGAGCCAGATGCTGCGGGAGCTCCGCGTGGTTGATGGCGCCCGCTCCTGCGGCGCAGACGTACCAGCCTGCGACTTCGCCAATGGATCGAAGCCGTAGAGCGGTGCTGCGGACGGCTGCGCCGAACCCGTCGGCGTCCAGTTGGCGACCTCCGCCATGGTCGGGCGCAAGGCCGGGTCCGGCTGCAGCATCCTCTCGAGAAGCGGCCTGACGCGCATGTCCACCGCGCCGAGATCGGGCACACGCCGACGCTTCTCGACCAGTTGAAACTGGCTCCCGCCCATATCGAGCTTTTGTCCGGTCAAGGCATGGAACAGCACGAGACCAAAGCTGTAGACGTCGGACTTCGCGGTGACATCATTGCCGTACAGGCCGACCTGTTCCGGCGACGCGTAATTGTCCTTGCCGGCGAAGCCGGAACCGATGATGGTCTTGTCGCCCATCTGCGTTGACCGGGCGATCCCAAAGTCGATGATCTTCGCCCGCCTTACATCGTCGAGCGGCACGATGATGTTGTCGGGGGAGACATCGCGATGGATAATGCCGTGCTCGTGAGCGGCCTGAAGGCCCGATGCGACCCGCCGCATCAATTTGATCAGCGCCTCGAAGGTGAGCGGCCCGTCGTCGAGCATGTTCGACAGCGAGCGTCCGTTGACAAACTCCATCGCCAGATACGGGCGCTGTAGTGCGGGTTCGACCGTGAACAGGAAGTAGCGAACGATTGCTTCGTGCGGAAGATTGTGAAGTGCGGCGGCCTCTCGCCGGAACAGCGCAAGCGCCGCCTCGTTGTCGACCATGTCGGGGAGCAGCATCTTGACCGCAACGGGCGATCCGGTCTGGATCTCGCGGCAGCGGTAGACCTCCCCCATGCCGCCTGCCCCGATCATCGCCTCGATCTCGTAGATGCCGTTGAGCCGGGTACCGGCCGGCACACCGCGGTAGGATGACCGAAACGGATCGTTCGCGCTCATGGTCGCGGCTCCTGATCGAGCGGCGTCCTCGTCGGCTCCGAGGATCGTGGCGCGAGCAATCGCACGATCACGATCGTGACGTTGTCGAGCCCGCCGCGATCAAGCGCGAGCGCGAGCATGTCGTCGCAGGCTGTCTGGGCAAGGCGAGTGGCTGCGTGCTGCTCGATCTCGTCGTCCCGCACGTGTCGGGTCAAGCCGTCGCTGCAAATCACGAAGATGTCTTCCGGCTCGGCCGGACCGGTCACCACCTCGAGCTCGGGATCGGCGACGACGCCAACAGCCCGGGTGATGGCATTGCTCGGCCAGTCCTGGACCTCTTCGCGCGATAGCGCGCCATCGGCGATCAGTTCCTCCAACTCGCTATGGTCGTGCGACACCTGTGTGATGCCGTGGCGGTTGATCAGGTACACCCGGCTGTCACCCGCCCAGATGCAGGCATAATGGCCGTCGCGTACCAGCAGGACTGCCGTTGTGGTCCCGACAATGGCACCCTGCCTTTCATGGCTGAGTGCCAGGATCTGCTGGTTGGCGCTGAACAAACGCGCCTCGCATTGCGCCAACAGGTCCGCCGCGGAGTCCGGCGCGCCGATCGCATCAAGGGACTCCACCACGATGCGGCTGGCAAGATCGCCTGCCTCGTGACCGCCCATACCGTCAGCGACGGCCCACAGGCCGACGTCGGTCCTTACCAGGTATGAATCCTCGTTCCGCGCCCGCACCCGTCCGGCGTGAGTGACGCTACCGACATCGAACAAGGAGGGGACGTGTACCATCGCGCGTCATCCCGTCCCGGATACTTCGCGGCCGACGTCGCCGGTCAGCAACGTGGAATAGCGAAACGGATCCGGCAATCCGCGGCAACAGAGTGCGATCGGCGAGAACCCTTCGCCCCCGGCGGTCCACCAGAAACTAGCCGCGGCATAGACTTGAGGGTTGGCGCCGCACAGCGTGCCGAACGACTCGGCAAATCCATCGACCGTCGAAACCATTCCCAGCGTCGCGTCGCTCAGCGGCACGATCGGCGGTCCATCAGTCCCCGGCGTCCGCAGACGCGGAAGCGCGAGACGATCCAGTGCATCGGAGATCTGCTCGAACGTCGCAGCCCGGTCCAGGGTCGAGAGCAGGAACGTCTCCACTTGCCCATACCACTCGTCCTGCGGGTCGATGTGCGGCGGCGGCAGCGCGGCGTCACCATCCGGCACCGCATGCAGCGTCAACGGATAGTATCGCCCCACACCGTCGAGCGAGGGCGTGATCGCTCCTGCGACGGTGGTGCCGCAAATCGCGGCGCCAAGCCAGAATCGCCAAATCGGCGCAGTCAGGAATGCTTCCTGCCAGGCGGCGCCGAGTTGATGGCGGCTCGCGGAGATGGCAGCCTGCACCCACGGCTCCCAGACCTCCAGGAAGCTGCGCGGTGTCGCGATCGCGATGAAATCACGCTTCGCGCCGATCTTGCCGAATAAGCCGCATCGCATGGTCATATTCCGGTCGGGCAACGAAACTCGCGGAGCACTGACAGGTTTAGCGGATTGCGCAACGATCCGGTCGAAATCTGATAGTTGAGCTCACGTCCGGCAACAATAAAAGTTGCGCTGGCGGATTCCGCCTTGGCGACCAGCGAGCCAGCCTCCAGCATTCGGAACAATGACCAGGGGCCGATGCGCTCGAGCACGGACGGCGAGCCGGTCTCGTTGCTGACCGAAATGGCCGTCCGCGGCGATGGGCCGGGCCAGAGCACCGTCGTCGGTGAATTGCTCTGCGGCGGTGGCGGAGGAGCCGGTTGCGGCGCACCAAACATGGAGGGAGTTGCGGCTGGTCCTGGTGTGGTTGGGCTCGTGATCGTCGTGCCGCCGATCTCGGTCTTGACTGTGATGCCCGGTCCCGCCGCAGCCGGCGGCCGGATTGCAAAGGACACCGCCGGCACACTGCCGCCAGTCTGGAAGAAAGCATCGCGGATATAGGCGGCGTTCTGGAACTGCTTCAATGTGTCGGGCGAGAACGATCGGCCGACGGGACTCTCCTTCCTCCAGACCCATTCGGACCGCGACGTATCCGCATAAGGCGCCAGGAACTGAGTGAAGAACTTGTCCATGATGCCGTTCGGGCTGAATAGCTTGGCGAAATCCGCGAGCGGGACTTCCTGACCACTGCCCCGCACGAACGGATAGCGGTTGGTCACCGTCTGCTGACAGACCGGCGTGACCTGATCGCGCAACGACTGCAGGATCTGTCCGGCGGTGGAGGCGGCGATGCTGCCTTCGAACTCTGCGGCCGCCGCCCGCAGCATATCGGAAAATGGTGGCGGCATACGCGAGGCATTGTTGCGCAGCGCCGCAACCTGAGTCTGAAGTCCCGCAGTTGCTTGCGCCGTCAGTTGCGGATTCTCGACCATCAGCGTCAGATTCTGCGCGATGTCGTTCAGGTTTGCGATCGTCGAGTCGATCGGCCGGCGGGTGCTCTCCCCTTCAAGCACTGCATGGTAGGGTTTGAACTGCGACTCGATCGCCGCGCCAGGCGTACCATCCTGGGCATTGTTGAACAGCGCTGGCGTGGTCACCGCGGGCGGCGCGGCCGGCGTGCCGGCGCTCGCCGGCTTCGGGCGTTCCTTGGTCAGCATCGTCTCATCGCGCACCGACTCCAGGATTTGCCGCATCGGCGAGGTCGGCGCCGAAAGCGCCCTCAGCACCTCGTATTTCGGCTTGTCCGCGAGCAATTTCTTCAGACGCAGACTGCCGAGCGCAGTCCGCCACGTCGTCACGAACTCATTGGAGTAGATGCTGAGCAGATCGCCAGCCAGGTTGTCATATTGCTGGTCGATTGCCGACTGCTGGCCGGCGTCACCCAAGACCCAGCGCTCCCGCTTCATCCGCTCCGACAATCCGGGCAGTCGAGCGATGAACTTCTGATTGAAGCCGTTGTAGGTGAAGAACTCGGGCACCCGCACATTGTCCAAGGGCTGCCCAGTCGTGGTTTCGAAGACAACTGCCACGTCCGGACCGCCTCGGCGGCTGGCGATCCAGTCGCCGGCGGTCGATCCACGAGCCTCCGATTTCAGGAACTCGTAGGCACGTTGCGAGACGCTGAGGCGCGCCAATGAATTCTGGGCCTGCTTGATCAGCCGGCCGTCAAGCTCGACCAGCGGCGGCTGCTCGGTTTCGAGGTCGAACATGGCGACGAGATTTTCATCGAGCAGACGCCGCCCTTCCGCGTTGGTCGCGCCGGGATAGAGGTTGTCCGCCCAGTCGCGCTGCATCCAAGAACGGATCAGCTCGCGGTCCGGGGACTGCAGGCCGCCGAGCATCAGGTAGACCTTCAGCGCCTCATAGACGAAGGCAGGCTCGTTGATGCGCGCATTGAGCTGCTCTTCCAGGCGGTACAGCAAGCGAGGCCTGAACATGCGCTCAAGCGCGGTGTGATAGGCCGCCTTCGCGGGCGACAACAGGCGCGCGTGCTGACTGAGCCCGTAGCGCGCCGAGAGTGCTACCGGCTCATTGCGTGAAGCATAGCCGGCCGGGGCGTTCCGCAGCCGATAGAGCAGCGGCAGCACCTTGTCGAGATCGTGATCGGCGATCAGCGTTTGCTTGATGAGCGGCGCGCCGGCGGCCGCATACTCGTTGTCCGCCTGCAGGCTCTGCTCGATCAGCTCGGAGTTGCGCTTGTAGCTGGTCAGCCACGCACCGATCAGCCCTATCGCCACCAAACCGATCACCGACAGCGCCGCGGTCTTGAGGATCAGGGCGCGGCGCACCGCAGCACGGTCGGTCGAGACCCAGTCGGCCTCGCCGATGATGACTTTCGAAATCAAATCGGCGAGGAAATAGCTCTTGCCGGTTCCGGAGTACGATCCGGCGCCGACCTCCTCCGCGCCAAACGTGCGCGCCAACGATCCGATCAATTGATCGATCGGCGTACCCTGCTGGGTGCCCGACGTGAAATAGAACCCACGCAGATTGGCGTTCACGTGATACCGCGTCGGCTCAAAAATCTGGTTGAGGAAATCGTGGATTTGCGGCTTGAGCCGCGCCATCTGCGCCGGGAAGCCGAACAACTGCACCCGGTGCTGCGGCGTCGGCTCGTCCTGCAGGCGATCGAGCGTTTCCTCGCTCAGACGTTCCAGCAGGCGATCGAACTCGACTGGGACCTGTCCCACCAGATTCTGGGTCTTGTCGGCAGTCTGGAACGTGGCGCCCCAGACCTGGCGTCGGCCGGCCTCGCTAAGGTAGGCAAAATATTCGGTGAAACCGGCAACCAGATCGGCCTTGGTGAACAGCGCGTAGACCGGGAAGCTCACTTTCAGCCTTTGATGCAGCTCGAGGAGCCGCATCCTGATGGCATCGGCATGAAGCGCGAGCTCCTGCTTCGGCAGCGTCAGCACGTCCTCCAGACTGATTGCGACGAGAACGCCGTTGATCGGCTGGCGCGACCGATTTTTTTTCAGGATGTCCAGAAAGGACAGCCAGCTTTCCTTGTCGGCCTTGCTGTTTGAATCCTGGGTTGTGTAGCGACCGGCGGTGTCGATCAGCACCGCTTCTTCGGTAAACCACCAATCGCAGTAGCGAGTCCCGCCGACCCCGGCGATCGCCGCCGGCGTCGCCCCGCGCGCGAGCGGAAACTTGAGCCCCGAATTGACCAGCGCGGTGGTCTTTCCCGCACCTGGCGGGCCGATAATGACGTACCAGGGCAGATCGTAGAGATAACCGGACTTGTTGCCGCTCGCGGTCTTGAGTGTTGCGAGCGCATCCTTCATGCGCTCCTTGAGCACCGGCTCGTCGCTGACAGCCTGGTCCGCACCGCTGACGCCATCGGCGATCTCTTTGGCATTCTTGCGTCGCTTGAAGAAATGAAGACCGGTGACGCCTGCGGCCGCGGCGCCGAGCAGCAGGATCGCGATCTGGCGAACGATGTGATTTTCCAACGGATGCCAGTCGCCGAAAGCAACGAAGGGACCGGCAAGGTAGATCACCGCCCCAAGCGAGCTGAGCCCGACTCCATAGAGAACGATGCGTAGAATGTCCTTGGCGAGCATATTGACCGGTACCTGTCGCTTATCGCGTGAGCTTCTGGCGTCCGCCTATTCGCTGCGTTCGATGAAGATTTCGACCCGACGGTTCTTGGCGCGCCCCTCGGGCGTCGAATTGCTGGCAATCGGTGAATCCAATCCCTTGCCGTCGACATCGATGCGCGAACCATCGGCCAGACCGGGCTTCAGCGCGGCGGCAACCGCCTTGGCGCGCTCGACCGACAGTTCGAAGTTCGAGGGGAAACGAACGGTGCGGATCGGCGAGCTATCGGTATGGCCAACCACCCGGATTCGGCCCGGCTCCTTGTCGAGCGTCGCCGCAACGCGGGCCGCGATCGGCTTGAAACCATCCAGGATGGTTGCCTGGCCCGACGCAAACAATGCGAGATCGCAGACCCTGATCACGATGAAGCTCGCCGTCTGATCCGCGGTCATGGCGCAGGCCGTCTTCTCCTGTGCAAGTGCGTTGCGAATGCGCTGCAGCTGGGTGATGCGGTCCGGCGGTGGCGGTGGAGGCGGTGGTGGTGGCGGCGCAACGACGCGGCGCTTGAGCTCGATTGGATCGCCGGGATGCAATGCCAGCGCGACTTGCGCAGCATTCTCTGCGCGGCCGGCCAGCAACGTTCGCAGAACGAAATAGGATCCCGTCAGCAGCGCGGCGACCACGGCTGCTACCAGCCAAACGGGGATACGCAAGTGCTTCCGTCGACCGGCCAAGGCCTGCCCCCGCCAGTGCGGCGATAAATCGTTGGTCGGCTTGGGCCGAACCCGGCGCAGCGTTTCATAGAGGTTGCGCTGGATCACCTGGAGGTTCGCAAGCCCGCCCGGCGACGTCCGGTGAATGCCCTGGAATCCGAGCGCAAGGCAGGCGTGCTGAAGCTCGAGCACCGGATAGTTGACGAGCGGATCAGTCTTCAAATGGTCGAGAATCTCGAAGAAGCGTACGCCGCCCACGCGCTCGCCGAAGAACCGGCTGAGCATCGAGTATTGGGCCCAGACGTGTCGATCGTCGGTCGGTATGTGTTGCACGATATCGTCGGCGGTCGCGCACAGGATATACTTCGCGGTATTCGCCTGGTGCTCGGAAATGCCGGCAGAGCGGATATCCTTCTCGAAGAACTTGATGGCGTCGGCGACCTGCTCCATCAGGCTCGCGAATGACGCCCGCATCAGTGCGACGCGCAGCCGGCCAAGCAACTGCAGCAAAGGGCCGCCGGCGCGCATCACCGGATTGGCGTTTGGCGCAACCAGATCGTCGACGCGCAAGGGCGGTCCGGGCGGCAGGATCGGTTGCGGCGCCTGAGCCTGCGCCGGTGTCGAAATCCATTCCTCTGACGGCTGGCTGGTCGACGGGATGGCGTAGCTTGCGCTCTGCGGTGCGGGAGAAAATGAAGGCGGTAGCGAAGGACCACCCGGCGTAGCCATGGGCGACGGCGAGTACGCCGGACGGCTGGCAGGTCCCTCGCCTGCCGGAGGTTGAGGGGCCGGAGCCGGCGGCATCTTCCCGCCGGGGTTCGGACGGATGATGGTCCGCTCACCCCGACCGAAAGGATTAACCGGCTTGTCCCTGTCGGTCATGGCCGCTCTTCCAGGATGGCCCAAAGGTACAACTCAAGCTCCGGCCAGTCGCCGGAAAAATGCATCCCGATCGAGGCCGCTGTGCTGAACTCCGGCCACAGCGGCGACTTGCGATCGAGATAGAAATAGACGTGGTCGGTGATGGCTCGGATGTGCGGTGGCGGCGTCGGCAGATGCACCAGGGTCAGGCCCGGCAGGTTTGCGTGCACGATCTCGGTCATTTTCGTGTTGGGCCCGACCTTGAACAGGTGCGGGAATTCATTCTGAATCTCCACGAGGGGCCGCCGCGCGGCGACCTCAAGCACCAGCGTCGCATTCCGGAACAGCGCGCGATCGCGGATCGGCGATACAAATGCGTTCTGGGCGCGTTCGATGATCTCCAGACGGATTGCCCGCCTGCCCAGCCGCGCGCTCAGGAAATCCTGGATGTCGCGCACCAAGGGCGTGAAGACATATTCGAGGTTGTCGTGATCATATGCCGGGTAGTCCCGTGCGCGTCGTTCGGTGGTCGCGAAGGTCGCAAGCTCACCGGCAAACCTCAGCAGTTCCTCGTACAGCCGCTCGGGATGTACGCTGCCGGACCGCTTGAAATGAGTCAGCACCGGAATGGTCCGGTTCAGCACCTGCAGCACCAGATAATCGACGCTCTGCAAACCGCCGCCGGACGAAGGATCGACGGCGTAACGCGCCAGCTCGTCGAGCTTGGTCTCAACCCAGCCAATGATTCGATTGAGCCAGCCATCGACAACCGGATGCGCGGCGCAGACCAGCATCGGCGGCACAAACTTGTCGTCGAACAGGATGTTCTTGTCGCGCACTTCGAGGATGCGAGCGATGCCGAGCCCCATGTATCCCGGCTTGCTCGTCTTGCGCAGCTCGAACGACAGGCGCGGATAGACAATGTCGATCTCTTCCTCGATGCGCAGCGCCGAGGTCGAATCGATAAACGTTTCGGCAGTCCGAACGTAGCGACTTGCGCTGTCGGTGCGATCCTCATCCACCTCCCGCGTGTTGGGAGCCGCGACCGGCATCATCAGCCAGACGATCTGGCCTGCGGCCGAATCCGGCACTTCGATGGCTTCCGGGATCGGACTGTCGGCCGGAATATCGAACGGCGTTCCGTCCGGCATGACGCCGGTCGCACTGCGCACGGCGAATTTGCTCTGCTGGGTAAGATCGTTATCGATCTCGAGCTGGGCAAAACCCCAGGGGTACGGTGTCGTGCAGCGAACCCGCTTTTCCAGCAGATGCTCGAGATAGCGATCGTTCTGCTGCAGATGATGCGGCCGCAGGAACAGACCTTCCGACCAGAAAACTTTGCTGTACCAAGACATTCCTACATCCACTTGGCAATGATCGGCGACTGCATCGTCACCGACAGTTCACTTTGACCCCGACTTGTCTGCGCGGTCGTAATATTCGGAGAAATGCAGCATGAAGGTATCGATCGGCGCGCTTTCGTCGCGACCGAGATGCGCGTTCCAGCGCGTCAAAAATTCATCCCAGAGCTTGCTCTTGTTCGAGCCAAACAAGGACCTTGCGCCGCGCTGAAGCTCGAGCTCGCGCGCCATCAGCGTCGGATCGATACTGGCGATCAGTCCTCGAACGGCATGCTGCATTGCCGCATAGGTCTTCAATTGATGGGATTTGAGGTCCTTGAAGCCCTGAGCGAAGGCATGCGGCGCATCGAGATAACTGCGCGTCGGCGGCCCGAACAGGATACGCATCGCGTCTTCCGCGGTCGGCGAGAATTTCAGCGGATTGTTCTCGATGGCCTGGATGGTGGTTTGGCTGGTGCTGCGCGTCAGCTGCTTGGCCTGGGTCCGCGCCTGCAGCAGGGCCATCAGGTTTTCCACGGTCATGCGCAGGATGACGCCAAGCTGTTCCGCGAGTTCGGCTTCGGTCTTGTCGGCAAAGAAACCGTCCGGCAGCCCGGCAGCACGTGCGACCAAGCGCGCAAACTCGGGATTGCCGATCGGCGCGGCCGTGGCCGGTGCCGGCTCGGCCAGTTGCGGCCGCGGCGCTCCCACATGCCCTGCCGGTGAGGGAGCCGGCGGTGGCGGGACAGCCGCATCGTCGTCGGCCCATACCGACGGTCGGCGCGGCGTCGGCATCGCGTGCAGCACGTCGACCGGCGGCTTTGGCGTCGCGACCGGACCGGCTGCCCAGCTCATGTCGTCGTGCTGCGGCGGCTCGCGGTGAGGCATCTGCGGCGAATGCCGGACAGGATCCACACCCGCCGGCGGAACGCTCGCCGCCCAGTCCAGGAATTCCGGATTGACGGGCCGCGCGGCCTCGCGCGGTTTTCGCAACTGCTGCGGGTCGATTGGCGGCGGCACGTCGCGACCGGGAGCCCACAGCTCCTGGTAATCGGCGTGCTGCTGAGCGAGCGGAGCTTGCTGCTGCGCACCATGGCTCGGCGTGCCCTCGGCAGGCTCATCCAGGTCCAGCGAAACGCCAATGACATAGTGGCCGATGACGAGCCGATCGCCATTGCGCAGCCGATGCGCTCCCCGCATGCGCTGGTCGGCACCATTGAGAAAGGTGCCGTTGGTCGAGACGTCGTGCAACCAGTAGCCGCCGTCGCGATAATGGATCTCGCAATGCTTCCCCGAAATCATCCGTGCCGGATCGGGCAATGTCCAGTCGAGATGGCGGTCCCGGCCAATGTCGACCGAACGCCTTCCGGTGACGGTAAATGACACGGGGCCGCCGTCTGGAAGGTTCGGCTCGTTCTCGATGTTAAAGCGAAGCACCATCACATCGTCTCGTCAGCGTGGAGGGCGCGGTTCGCCGCGTGCCAATTGAATACCATCCTCCAGGCAGGCCGTCATTATCCGGTCCCTGGACTCACGGGTAAGCCGGCAGAGGCCGATCAGAAGGGCCGCGCGAACCGCTCGCGCCGTCTGATCCGGCTTGGCTTCGACCGGTGTAAATTCCGCGGGAACCACGCTTCCGCCGGACCAACCCGCCGCCAGCGCCAGCCAGGTCGCCGGCTGCTCGGGATCGTTGGCGTTGCCGACCGCCAAAGCCTTGTTGCGCGATTGCTCGTCCGGCTGCCGAACCCAGGTCTCGGCAAAATTGAGCGACCTGCCTTCATTGCCGTCGAAATGGTCGAACATCTGCCGCAACGAGCGACAGCCCCAGGCGACGGCCACTCGCCTGGGGAGCAGATACGCGCAGAAGGACACAGCCTGGTGCCAGTTGCCCGCATCGGCCGCCTCCTGCAGGAAGTCCAACGACAACTTGTCCGGAGCGGCTTTGCCGACGTCGTAGCGCGCCAGCGGATAGGCTTCGAAGAGATCGTGGACTGTGCTGAACCGAACCTGATTCATGGCTGTCAGCCGACAATGGTTGGCGTGCCGTGGGCAACCAACGGGCCGCCGGCCGCGAGCGCCATGGCGGCCTGCGCGGTCATGGTGATGGTCGGCGCGTTGATGACGATGCCGGCTGGAGACAGGATGATCTGGCTTGGACCAACCTGCAGGGTGATATTGACGTTGGCCGTGAGGGTGATGCTCAGGCCCGCATCGACCGACTGATCCATCGCCAGCTTGATGTGCTGACCGCCCAATTCGATATCGAGCTTGTCGTTGCCGTTCTTGAGCGTGGTCTTGCGGGTATCGCCGCCGAACGCGGCCTCGCCAATGGTCCTGGTCTCTGTATCGCGGACCGTGACGTCGTAGTCCTTCTCGGCGTGCACGGTGATCTTCTCGGACCCCTTCTTGTCCTCGAAGTTCCATTCGTTGTAACCGCCACCTCCCTTGGTCGAGTCGGACTTCAAACCCGCAATCGTCTTCTTGGACGGCAGGTCGTAAGGCAGCTTGTATTCATCGTTGTAGACGGTCCCTATCACCAATGGCCGGTCGGGATCCCCTTCCAGGAATTCCACGACCACCTCCTGCCCGACGCGCGGGATGATCTGACCGCCCCAGCGCTTGCCGGACCAGACTTGCGCCACGCGCAGCCGGCACGAGCGCTTCTTCTTCCGATCCCAGAAAAAGCGAACATAGATTTCGCCCAGCGACTCGACGTCGATTTCCTCGCTCGAATTGTCGTCCTTGGTCACCACCTTGGCTGTCTGAATGCCGTTGATCCTCGGCTTCGGCGTCGTCATGGGAGATCGAAACGGCCGATCGCTTGGCAGAAATTCGTAGCTGCCGAAGTAGACGTGCTGTCCGGCGTCGCCGGGGCCGCCAGTGCGATAGGATTCGATAGAAAACGAGTGAGCGGCTCGTACCACGAGATATTCGACGTTCTGCGAGTCTTTCGCGTGCTTCTCGAGCTTGGTTAGTCCGCCGGGGAAAAGGTTGACGGCGTCGCCGTTGCCCCGGCGGCGCCGATCCATCGCCTGTTCGGCCTGGAGCTGGATCTTCGCGTATCGCTCGCCGTCGGATTTTTCCTTGAACTTGCCGGGATAGTCGTAGAACTCCATCTCGGATCGTGTGTAGTGCTCGGAGCCCTTGGCGTCGCTGATCATCTGCGCGTTGGGCTTCTGGTAATTGTAATCGTTGAGCTCGATCTTCCCGGTACGGAACCGGCGTTCGGAAGCCCATTCATAAATATGCTGCTCGCCGCGACGGTCGGAGCCGGTGAGCGGGATATAGGGGATCTTGGCGAGACCGTTGATGGGGCTGTGCGAGGACTTGGAGTCAGCCAGCACCAGCGTGTGCTTGCCGCCTTCATGCTTGAAGAAGTAGTAGATCCCGTGCTGCTCCATCAACCGGCACACGAAATCCAGATCGGTCTCGCGATATTGAACGCAGTATTCGAGCTTTGGACATGAGCCCTCTTCGGTAAGCTTGGACTCATAATCCGTGAAACCGCGCTCGTTGAAGACCTCCTTGATGATGTCGGGCGCCTTCTTGTCCTGAAAAATCCGGCAATCGGTGGTCCGCGACAGCAGCCACAACCAGGGCCTCAACACGATCCGGTAACTGAAATAGTCGTTCTTCACCCCCAGCCATTGGGCTTCCGTGAGAATGCCGCTGAACTCGCGTTCCTTCTCGTGCAATTTGATGGTGAGGGTGCACTGCTTGCCGATGGCCCGATCGAAGTCGAGATCGGCCTCCTCGCTGAGACACTCGATGCGATATTCGAACAGTTCACTCAGACCTTCGGCGGCCTCGAACCGGGCAAAAACCAGAACGTCCTTGCCAAGGGGGGTCTTGAGCTCGCAGAGGCGGGTATCCTGGGTAAGCTGGCCCATGTGGGCGTTAAACTCCCTCGTTGACCGCACCAGCGGCGCAACCTGCGCATCAGGCGGTCAAGCACGAACAACCGAAATCCGAGCCGGCCATCGGTGGGATGGCCGACAAGTCCGCCCGAGGTCGCCCTCTCCTGACGCGGCAAAGCACCCGCCCGAGGAAACCGCTGCGGCACTCATGTAGTCGGTTCCAAGCGCTTGCCGGTTCACGGGAAACCGCCATCATGCCGGGAATGAACCGAGGCCGGCGTTGATCTGACCTAACAGTCAATCGGATCATGATCCCCCGCGTGATCCGCCAGATGTCACGGACCTGGTGGAGGGACCAGGGCCCCGCAGACGGATCCTCTTTGCATGCTCGACGTCGCATCCCTGACCCAGCCCATCGACCCGGACGATCCCTGCGGGCCAGACCTCGATGCGGCCGGCGACGTTCAGTACCTGAATTTCTTCGCAGCTGCGGAATCGCTGCTGCCGATGTCGTATTTCGAGGTCGTCAACGCGAACGGAGAGCGCGGACGCTTCGACCCGAAGGCCATCGATATTGCCGGCCAGTTCGCCGCTGCGCAGCCCCTGTTGGCTCGCACCCGCGATCTGCGCCTGACCATGCTGCTCGCCAAGTTTTCCATCCTGAACCGCGATCTCGACGGCTTCCTCAGTTGCCTGAGGGCGACCACCCAGCTGCTCCGCGAACAATGGGAAGCCGTTCACCCGAGGGGCGAAGACGGCGACTATGCTTTTAGGGCCGTCACCATCGAGGCGATCGACGTGTTTCCGACGGTGATCAACCCACTCCAATTCCTTCCCCTGATCGAAAATCGAAGGCACGGCAGCCTCAACTACCGTGCCTATCAGATTGCCAAGGGCGAAATTCCCGCCGGCGATGCCGATGTCGACATGCCCGATCTCGGAACCATCGAGCGCATCATCGGCGAGACCGACCTCGACACCCTCAAGGCGGTGAGCGCCCGCTGTTCGGCGGTCGCTGCCGAGATCGCCGGCATCAAATCGGTCTGGCACGAAAAGTTGAACTCGGGGCAACCCATCAGTCTCGACAGGCTGGCGGGTGTCGCGAATGGCATGGACGGCTGGCTCGCGACTCTGGTCACCGCACGCGATCCGGCCGCAATTGCCCCGTCCCCGGACGAGTCTGCTCAAGACGGCCCGCAGCTTCCGATCGAAATCGCCGGCGCAGTGACCTCACCCGGACAGGCATCCGCGGCGCTGGCGGCGGCTGCCGACTACTTCGCTCGGAAGGAACCGTCGAGCCCGGCGCTGTTGCTGGTGCGGCAGGCGCAGGACATGGTTGGCAAATCGTTTATCGAAGTGATGCGGATGCTGATGCCGGCCCACGTGGAGACCGCCGCCATCAATATCGGTCGCGACAAGGTCTTCGACCTGCCGATCGAACGCATGGCGGAATTTGCCACCTCGCTCCCATCCGCGGCCGAAAATGAGGCTCAAGATGCTGTTTTTGCGGCAGAAAACAGAGCCCAGGCGTTGGACCTGCTGGGCAAGGTTGCGTCCTTCTTCCGGGCCGCGGAGCCGTCCAGCCCGATCCCGTTCCTGGTCGATCGCGCACGCGAACTCGCACAGCGAGACTTCCTCAGCCTGCTGAACGAAGTGCTGCCAGAGGGCGCTCTAAAGGCGATCGATAAATCGAATTGAACCCGCCTTCCGTTCGACGGGACTAACTGAACGGAAGGAAGCTCCGCCGACGAAAGACCGAGGCTCTTCCCCCGCCTGCGTCGCGCAAGTCGGCTTCCGCAGAGATTTTTTTGTGAAGAGGGCAACCCAATGGCAACCGACAGCGGTCAAAAATTCATTCGCCGAAACCGCGCACCGCGCGTGCACATCACTTACGAAGATCCATACGATGCCGAGCGGCTGATCGAACTGCCGTTCGTCATGGGCGTCCTGTCCGATCTGTCCGGCAACAATCCCGGCGTCGAGAAGGCGAAGGTCGAGGAGCGCAAGTTCCTCGAGTTCGACATGGACAATTTCGACAACCGCATGGCGGCGATCCAGCCCGGCGTGACGGCGCGCGTCGCCAATCGTCTCAGCGACGGGTCTGACGAAAAGATCTCCGTCAACCTGCGTTTCAACAAGATGTCCGACTTCACGCCGGTGGCGGTCGCCCGCCAGGTGCCGGCGACGGCGAAGCTGCTCGAAGCGCGCGAACAGCTCGCCAACCTGCTGCGCTACATGGATGGCAAGGTGGGCGCCGAGGACCAGCTGAAGAAGCTCCTCGCCGATCCTCAACTGATGGCCGCACTGCGCGAGCGCGCGACCAGCCAGTCCACCGAAGCCGACAGCAACAGCTAAGGGAAGGAATGGGGACCATGGCAAAAGAAGCAATCCATAAAGAGACCACCACCAAGGTCGGGACCGTCGAGGCTGACGAGTTCGCCGCCCTGCTGAAGCAAAGCTTCAAGCCGCGCACCGAACGTGCGGCAACCGAAGTCGAGAACGCGGTGTCCACGCTGGTTCAGGAGGCGCTGAAGGATACGAGCGTCATCAAGTCGGACGTGCTCGACACCATCGAGGAGATGATCGCGCGGATCGATCAGAAGCTGACCGCGCAGATGAACGAGATTCTGCACGCGCCGGAATTCCAGGCGATCGAGAGTGCCTGGCGCGGCCTCCACTACCTCGTCTTCAATTCCGAGACCGACGCCAATCTCAAGATCCGGGTGATGAACGTCTCCAAGAACGAGCTGTATCGGAACTTGCGGCTTTATCCCGATGCGCGCTGGGACCAGAGCCCGCTGTTCAAGCAGATCTACGAGTACGAGTTCGGCCAGCTCGGCGGCGAGCCGTTCGGCTGCCTGATCGGCGACTATTATTTCAGCCACCTTCCCACCGACGTACAGTTGCTCCGCGATCTCAGTAAAATCGCCGGCGCGGCGCACGCCCCCTTCTTCAGCGGCGCTGAGCCTACGCTGATGGGAATGGACTCATGGACCGAACTGTCCAACCCTCGCGACATCGGCAAGGTGTTCGACACGCCGGAATACGCCGCCTGGAAGGGACTGCGCGATCAGGACGACTCGCGCTATCTCGGCCTGTGCATGCCGCGTGCGCTAGGCCGCCTCCCCTACGGCGCCAAATCGGAGCCGGTGGAAGAGTTCGCCTTCGAAGAGGAGACGGACGGACACACCGGTGACAAATACGGCTGGATCAACGCCGCCTATGCGATGGCAGTCAACATCAACCGCGCCTTCAAGGAGTTCGGCTGGTGCACGCGCATCCGCGGCGTCCAGTCCGGCGGCGAGGTCATCAACCTGCCGACGCACACGTTCCCGACCGACGATGGTGGCGTCGACCTGAAATGCCCGACCGAGATCGCCATCAGCGATCGTCGCGAGCACGAGCTTGCAAAGGCGGGGCTCATCCCGCTGATCCATCGCAAGAACACCGACAAGGCCGCCTTCATCGGCGCCCAGTCGCTCTACAAGCCGAAGAAGTATTTCGGCGACAAGGGCGTGGATGCAACCGCGTCCGACAACCTGTCGTCACGTCTGCCCTACATGTTCGCAGTATCCCGCTTTGCGCATTATCTGAAGTGCATGGTTCGCGACAAGATCGGATCCATGAAGGAAAAGGATGAGCTGACGGTCTGGCTGCAGACCTGGATCAACGAGTACGTTGATGCCAATCCGGCCCTGTCGTCAGAAGCTCAGAAAGCGCGCAAGCCGCTGGCCGCTGCGAAGGTTGAGGTCATAGCAAACGAGGAGAACCCGGGATATTACAACGCGCGCTTCTTTCTCCGTCCCCACTTTCAATTGGAAGCAATGGACGTCGGTCTCAGTCTTGTTTCGCGCCTGCCAGGCCCGAGCTCCTGACACCACGCTATCGCAAACCGTCTATCATCAGAGCATTTTGAAAGGGCTATGCTATGGCTGTCGACATCTTTCTGAAACTCGATCCGATCAAGGGCGAGTCGCTCGACGACAAACACAAGGACGAAATCGACATTTTGAGCTGGTCGTTTGGCGAGAGCCAAAGCGGCACGTTCCACAGCGGGTCGGGCGGCGGCGCCGGCAAGGTCGCCGTTCAAGACCTCCACTTCACGCACTTCGTGGACAAGGCGACACCCGAGCTTTTCAAGGTCTGCGCGAATGGAAAGCACATCGACAGCGCCATTCTCACGGTACGCAAGGCCGGTGAACACCCGCTCGAATATCTCAAGATCGAGATGAAGCACGTTCTGGTTTCCAGCGTCTCGACGGGCGGATCGCACGGCGAGGATCGCCTTACCGAAAACGTCAGCCTGAACTTCCAGAAGGTCAAAATGACCTACAAGACCCAGACGGAAAAAGGCGGCGCCGGCGCGTCTCCGGTATTCGGATGGGACGTTGCGGCCAACAAGGAATGGGCCTGATCGCAAGCTTCCTGCCCGGCGCCGGTTGCCAATGGCGGCAATCGGCGCTGGCGGTACGGGGACCGTCAATGACTGTTACGCCAAGGAAGGACCGGCTCTCTCCGCCATTGATGCTGGCCTTTCGTGCGGCTCATGACGCACGCGATGCGCGCAAGGCACTCGAACTGCGGGATCAGTTCGGTGAGCGAGTGATAGCGGGACGGCGCAGCGCCGGTCGTTTCCCGATCTCGGAGACGCTGCTGAGGCGCGAGGTTTCGCAGGACGTCGAAACACTCCTCAACACCATTGCCCTCGAATCGACGCTTGACCTGACGGGTCGCGGCTGCGTCCGCACCTCGATCCTGAACTATGGATTCCCCGATATCGCAAACCGTTCGATCGACGAAGTCACCGACGAGGAGCTCAGCGATGCCCTGCGCATGTCGCTCACGACCTACGAGCCGAGACTCGATCGCAAGTCCATCCGGGTGCGGCGCGACACCTCCGTGGGCGCCGAGCAGCTCAAGCTGCGCTTTGTCGTGCATTCCGACCTGAAGTGCGAACCGCTCAACGTGCCCGTGGAATTCGTCGCAGACGTCGACCTCGACAGCGGCGATATACAGATCAACCGACTATAACATGAATCGCGAGTTTCTCGACTTTTACAATCGTGAACTGTCGCTGCTGTACGAGCATGCGGAGGGTTTTGCCGAGGAGTATCCTGGTATCGCCGAGCGGCTCGGCGGCCTGGTCCGCGACCGCTCAGATCCAATGATCTCGGGCCTGTTGGAGGGCGCTGCATTTCTCGCCGCTCGCGTTCAGCTCAAGCTCAAGCACGAGTTTCCGGAATTCACGGCGAACCTGCTTGAGCAGTTGGTTCCGAACTACCTCGCGCCGACTCCGTCCGCCATGCTGGTCAAGATTCAGCCGACCTACGCCGATCCGGCGTTGCGCGACGGCAAGAAGATTGCGCGGGGCGCCTATTTCGACGCGAACTACCGCGAAAGGGAACGAAGCCTCGCCTGCCGGTTCCGGCTTTGCCGCGATATCGCGCTTTGGCCTTTTGCCGTCACCGGCGCCGAATATTTCGCAACCGCAGGCGCGTTGCAGGCCCTCGGGATTCCAGTCGGCGGAGAAGTTATCGCCGGGCTCAGGCTCTCCTTGACACACCGTACCGCCGCGCGGCTCGACGACGAGCCGACGGACGTGGAGGCTCGCAACAAGCCGGACACCTGGTTCGCCGGCTGCCGCACCAGCGAACTGCCGATCTACCTGACCGGGGCGGAGTCGGATGCCATCGCACTTTACGAACAACTGACCTCGAACTGCGTCGGGGTCTATTTTCGCTATCTCGACGATTTCGGCGATCCGGTCGTCATCCGGGCTCCGAACGACTGTGTGCAGCAGGTCGGCTTCAGCGAGGACGAATCCCTGTTTCCGAACGACAACCGGGTCTTTCGCGGCTCGGAGTTGTTGCGGGAATATTTCGTGTTTCCGCGCAAGTTCCTTGGCGTCAATCTGACGCAGCTTCGCGCTGTGATGCCGCGGCTACGCAGCAAGTCCATCGATATCGTCTTCGCGTTCGATGAGCACAACTCGCGGCTCGCCGCCTCGGTCCGGGCGGATACTTTCAGTCTCTACACCGCCCCGGCGATCAATCTGTTCGAGAAGACCAGCGATCGCATCCCGATCAAGTCGAATACCTACGAATACCACGTGGTACCCGACCGAAGTCGCTATCTCGAATACGAGCCGCACCAGGTGCTGGAGGTCTACGCGCACTTTCCGGCAGAAAAGGACAAGCGCCGCGTGCGTCCGTTGTACTCCGCCGCCGTCGACCGGACGGCCGGATCGGTCGAGGGACTTTATTATACGGTTCGTCGGCTGCCGCGGCGTCGCACAGTCGAAGAGAAGACCTATGGCGCAGCCTCGGACTATACCGGGACGGACATGTTTCTTTCGCTGCTCGAGCCCGGCGACCCGAGCGGCGGCGGATCCGCCGCCGAACTGAGCGTGCGAGCGCTGTGCTCCAACCGGCATCTCACGGAACATCTGCCGGTCGGTCAGGGCGGAGCCGACTTTCGCCTGCTGGACGACACCTCGCTCGAGCTCATGTGCATAGCCGGCCCCACCCGGCCACGCGAGCCGGTGGTGGCGCAGTTGCGCAGCCGCAGCGAAATCGCCAATAGCGGCGTCGTCAGCTGGCGCCTGATCAACATGCTGAGCTTGAACTATCTCGGCCTCGTGGAACGCAGCGGCGGCAAGAACGCCGGGGCGTTGCGCGAGATGCTGTCCTTGTTCGCCGACCAGTTCGACGACGCGACGGAACGAAAGATTCGTGGCGTGCGCAGCGTCGAGAGCAGGCCCGTGGTGCGGCGGGTGCGTGAGCGTACCGGCAGTGGCGCAGCGCGCGGCCTCGAGATCACGGTCACGCTGGACGAGAAGGCATTCGAGGGCAGCGGCGTGTTCCTGCTCGGGGCGGTGCTGGAACGCTTCTTCGCCGACTATGCGGGCTTCAACACCTTCACCCAGACCGTCATCTCGACTCCGGAACGCGGCGAGATCGTGCGATGGCCGGCTCGCATGGGCACCCGGAGGCCGCTGTGACGCTGATCGACCAGATGAAGGCCGAGCCCTGGCGGTTCGATTTCTTTCAGACGCTCCGCCAGCTCGAGCGATGCAATCCGGATCGGCCGCGGATCGGCGACAGTGCAGCGCGTCGCGAGGAGTTCGTCGACCTCGGTCAAACCCCCTATCTGGAATTTCCCGCCTCCAACCTGAGCTCCGTCGACGACCGCGATGGCAGGCTCCGAATTCTGGTCAAATTCCTCGGCCTGCTCGGGCCGCAGGGCGCGCTGCCGCTGGCCACCACCGACGAGAGCGTCGGCTGGCAGTTGATGCGGGATGACGCTTTCCCTCGTTTTCTCGACCTGCTGAACGGACGCTTCCTGCAATTGTTCTTTCGAGCCTGGGCAGACGCACGGCCGATCGCCCAGCACGATCGGCCATCCGACGACCGCTTCATTGCCTATGTCGGCTCTTTCGCCGGCCTCGGCTCCGACATTTTTGCCAATCGGGATACCGTGCCTGACATGGCGAAGCTGAGCTTCGCCGGACTGGTTTCACCGAGAGCGAAATCCGCTTCACGGCTGGCGCGGCTCCTGCAAGGGCTGTTCGATGTCAGGGTCGAGATCGACGAGTTCGTTGGCACCTGGCTCCCGTTCGACCCGAGCCACTGCAGCCGGCTCGGCGGGACGCACGCCAGGCTCGGTCACGACGCGCTTCTGGGCTCGCGCGTGTTCAGCGTCGAAGACAAGATCAGGGTTCGCGTATTCGTGAAGGATTTTGCTCAATACGAGCAGTTTCTGCCCACCGAAGCGCCGAACCTCTCCGAGCCCCTGGCTGACGCCGTCTACTTCTATATCGGCGATGAACTCGAGTGGGAGGTGGAACTCGCCATTCCGGCCGGAGCGGTTGTCCCGATGAAGCTGGGGCAGAGCGGACGCCTTGGATGGACCAGCTGGGTTTCGCCGAACTGGGCCTCGACCGAGGAGTACCGGCGCGATGCGCGCTTTCACCTTGCCGAGCGTCTAAGGGCCCGGCGCAGCGCTGCGACAGGTAGGCCGCCGGTTTGAACCTAAGCATCGCTCGGATTGTCCTAACATCATGGGAATTCGAGCCGATTTCCGCGACGACCCCGGCATCGTCCAGGGATTGAGCAGGAGGCGCCATCGTGACCGATATCAGCCTTGAGGCCGTGACTGGCAAACTGAACCGGGCCGGCTACGACGCTTTCATACAGGCCCTGCGCCACGCCAAGAGCGCCAGCAACCGTAACGTGGAGCTTGCGCACTGGCTGTTTCACATCCTGCAACAGGAGCGGACCGACCTCAGCCTGTCGGCGGATCACTACAAGCTTGACCGCGCGCGGCTGTTGTCGGACCTCGCAGGCGTCATCAACGGTTTCCGCAAGAACGAAACCGACATGCCGGGCGTCGCCAATTCCGTCATCGATATTCTCGACCGTGGCTGGCACTATGCCACGCTGTTCTTCGGCGAGACCCAGATCCGCACCGGCCATCTCCTGGTCGCCGGATTGAAATCGAATGAGATCCGTCGTGCGCTCAACAACATCTCGCAGGAATTCGCCAAGATAAATGTCGACGCATTGGCTGCGGAGCACCGCGCCATCTGGGCAGGCTCCGAGGAGGAGACGATGCGTCCTATGGACGGCTCCGGATTGGCCGGTGCCGGCACCGACGGTGCGGACCGGGCGAATCCCAAGGGGACTACACCGCTCGACCGGTTCTCCCAGGATCTCACCGCAAGGGCCAGATCGGGCGAGATGGACCCGATCCTCGGTCGGGACGACGAAATCCGTCAATTGATCGACGTGCTGATGCGCCGGCGGCAAAACAATCCGATCCTCACCGGCGAGGCCGGCGTCGGCAAAACCGCCGTGGTCGAGGGATTTGCCCAGCGCATTGCCGCCGGCGAGGTGCCGCCGCCGCTGCGCAACGTCAGGCTCTGCGCACTGGATATCGGCCTGATGCAGGCCGGCGCCTCGATGAAGGGCGAATTCGAGCAGCGCCTGCGCTCGGTGATCGACGAGGTTCAGAACTCGCCTACCCCGATTATCCTGTTCATCGACGAGGCTCACACCCTGATCGGCGCCGGTGGCGCAGCCGGCACTGGCGACGCGGCCAATCTCCTCAAGCCTCCCCTCGCCCGCGGCACGCTGCGGACCATCGCCGCCACCACCTGGGCAGAGTATCGCCAGTACATCGAAAAGGATCCCGCCCTCACACGACGCTTTCAGCCGATCCAGGTCGATGAGCCGGATGTCGAGACCTGCTGCATCATGCTGCGCGGCCTCCTCGGCCCGATGGAGAAGCACCACGGCGTTCGCATCTCGGACGCCGCGATCGTGACCGCGGTCAACCTGTCGCATCGCTACATTCCGTCTCGACAGCTGCCGGACAAGGCGGTCAGCCTGCTGGACACAGCCTCGGCGCGGGTCGCCATCAGTCAAAGCGCGACGCCGGCCCTGATCGAGGACGCTCGCGTCGCCATCGCGGCTCGCGAGGCCGAACGATCGGCGCTGGTCAGCGACGGCGATCTCGGGGACGAGAACAACGAGCGCATCACCGCGATCGACGGCGACATAGCGGCGCTCAAGGACAAGCTGACCGGCTTGGAGGCCGATTGGGCCAAGGAACAGGAGCTCGTCAAGGACATCCGCAGCATTCGCGAAATCCTCTCCGGGAACGGAGACGAAGATCGAGCCACCAAACGCGTCGAGTTGCGCGGCAAGTTCGAGACACTGGAGGGCATCAATCCGGAAAAGCGGATGATCTATGCCCATGTCGACCAGCAGTCGGTGGCCTCGGTCGTGTCCGACTGGACCGGTATCCCGACCGGCAGAATGATGCGCGACGAAATCGAGACCGTCCTGAAGCTGCCCGAAATTCTCAATCGCCGCGTGGTCGGCCAGTCCCATGGACTGACGATGATTGCGAAACGAATCGAGACCAGCCGCGCCAAGTTGGACAACCCGTCCAAGCCGATCGGCGTTTTCATGCTGGCCGGACCGTCCGGCGTGGGCAAGACGGAAACCGCCCTCGCGCTTGCCGAAACCCTTTATGGCGGCGAGCAGAATATGATCACGATCAACATGTCGGAGTTCCAGGAGGCGCACACGGTCTCGACCTTGAAGGGCGCACCTCCGGGTTACGTCGGCTATGGAGAAGGCGGTCGGCTCACCGAAGCGGTCCGGCGCAAACCCTACAGCGTTATCCTGCTCGACGAGGTGGAGAAGGCCCATCCCGACGTTCATGAGATCTTCTTTCAGGTGTTCGACAAGGGAGTCATGGAAGACGGCAACGGTCGGCGAATCGACTTCAAGAACACATTGATCATTCTGACCACAAACGTCGGCACCGATCTCATCATGAGCCTGGCGCGCGATCCCAAGTATCGCAACGAGCCGGAAGAACTCGCCAGGCTGCTGCGGCCGGAATTGCTGAAGGTGTTCCCTGCCGCATTGCTCGGGCGCATTGTCTCGATCCCCTACTTTCCGCTTTCGGACGAGATGCTTGCCGGCATCGTCAGATTGCAGCTCGACCGGATCGGACAGCGTCTCCGCGACAATCACAAGGCTGCCTTCGGCTACGACGATGCAGTCGTCGAGCACATCGTATCCCGTTGCAACGATCCGGACTCCGGGGGGCGGATGATCGATAACATCATCACCAACACGCTGCTGCCCGAACTGTCGCGCGAATTCCTGAGCAAGTCTCTCGCCAAGGAGGAGGTCAAGCAGACGCGCGTCTCGATCGTGAACGACAAGTTTGCATATTCGTGGAACTGATTGCGATGAACATCCAGACCGAGCACCGCCAGCCGACCGCCGGTACCACAGCATACGACGAGGTGTATTATCCCGGGCATGTCTACGGGCTCACCCACCCGAACCATCTGGCAACGATCGCTTCGGTGTATGGCATGCAGCCGGCTCCGGTCGAGCGCTGCCGGGTCCTGGAGCTCGGCTGTGGCGTTGGCGGCAATCTGTTGCCGATGGCTTTTCAATATCCAGACAGCGAGTTCATCGGTATCGACCTGAGCGGCGTGACGATCGAACGCGGACAGCGAAACATCGCCGCATTGGGCTTGTGCAACATCAGGCTTCTGCATTGCGACATCATGGATGTCGACGCTGCCTTCGGACAGTTCGACTACATCATCGCCCATGGCGTGTATTCATGGGTGCCACCGATCGTGCGCGAGAAGATGATGTCCATCTTCAAACGAAATTTGGCGCCACAGGGGCTGTGCTACGTCAGTTATAACGCGCACCCGTTCTCGCACCTTCGCGACATGGTCCGCGACATGATGCGGTACCACACCCGGCGCATCACCGGGATGAAGGAGAAGGTCGGACAAGCTCGCGCCATCGTGAAATTTCTCAGCGAAGGGTCGAAGTCCAACTCGGTGCACGGTACAGTCATGCGCGATCAGTGCACCCGCGTGCTCAACGCTCCGGACGAGTTGCTTTTTCACGACGATCTCGATTCCGGCGCGACGGCCTTCCTTTTGCACGAAGTCGTCGAAGACGCCGGCCGACATGGGCTGCAATATCTGAGCGACGCCGACTTCTCGCGACGCTATCTTGCCGGTTACACCGAAGAGGTCCGCGCCACGCTGCAGCGCTTTCCCGAAAGCGAGTTCATGGCGCGCGATCAGTATCAGGACTTCATCGACGGCAACGGGTTTCGGCGTACGTTGCTCTGCCACGAAGGCATTTCCCTTGACCGCAAGGCCGATCTCGACTTCATCACCGCCTTCTATCTGCTGAGCACCGCCAGCCCATGTCGGCCCGACGGCTGCCTGACTGACGATTCCGAGATGGAATTTGAAAATCAGGACGGCAGCCGGATCACGGTGACCAATCCGCTCCTGAAGGCCGCACATCTTTGTCTCGGTCAGGCCTGGCCGCGCGCACTCTCCTTCACCGAACTGCTCGATGGCGCCCGGACGCTGCTGGAGGGCCGGCAAACAGCCGATGACCAACGGATATTGACGGAAGCGCTCTATATCCTGGCTTGCAGCGGCGAGGTCTCCTTTCTGAAATCACGGCCGTTTCTCGTGAAGGAAGTCACGGATTGTCCGCAGGCCAGCCTGCTCGCCCGCAGACAAGCGCAGAGCGGTCCGCTGGTCACCAATCTGCTTCACCAGACCGTGCAGTTGGAGGACGACAGGACGCGCCACTTCCTGCAGCTGCTCGACGGCTCCCGGACGATCGAGCAAATCACGGCCGAAATGACCGAAGCCTTCGGGCCGACCGTCCAGGTCAATCAACTGGACGATGCAGGACAGCCCACAGCGCCGCTGCTGCTGTCAACCCGACAAAGCGTTGACCGTTCGCTGGCGACGGTCGGCAAGCTGGGTTTGCTGGTTGCCTGAGGCTTTCGACGGCGTGGGCCTCGGTAAGGACGTGGCGGCAGGGAGCCGGGCCGCCAGCCAGTTTGTGGAGCGGAGGCCCCTCCGTCCCATCAGCCGTCGTGGGTGTATTGTTGGCCAAGGAGCCATCCGGTGACAATGCCGCCAGGTCCACTGGCATAGACGGCACTAAGGCCGACACCGGCGCGCAGCATCCGCCATTCATGCTCGCCGACCCAGGGAATGCCGGGATCACCCTTCTGATATTGCGCCAGCAGCGTTCGGGCGACCTCCGCGGCATTGGCGTAGATCGGGCCGTTCGCCCAGCGGGGGCGCGGCAGGCCTGTCATGCGGCAGTAGAGCGCGGTGCAGACATAGGCGGACGCCTCCTCCGCATTGCCGTCAAGGCCGGTCCGCAGCAGATCGTAAGCCGCATGCAAGGCCTCGTGGACGATATAGGCTTCGTCCATTCGCCCCGTCGCCGACACGACCTCCAGCGTATTGGCCGCCACGACCGTACCGTCCGCCCGGGTTCGCGCGACGTCGTTATATTGTGCCGCAACATTGGCCGCGAGGTCGGTCGGAACTCTGACGCTGACCTGTCCCAACCGGATCGCGCGAGCGACGTGATGGAACGTTTGCGGTGCAATCGTCACGTGGCTGCCACGGATCGGAAACCGAAAGCGAATACGCGCGACCGCCGGGCCGTTGAGTACGTCTAGCACCCTGCTCCGAAGCGACATCGGATCGTCCTTGCTGTTGACACTGCTCCACGAATGGTGGTCGGCGTTTCCGGTTGGGAGGTTCAGTTGAACCCGGCCCCGCCCGGACCAGACAAATCGGAGACTGGCTTTCGCTCGGAGGGCGGCCCCGTGACGACCACCAACCCGACCACGACCGACACTTACCGCAAGATCGCGGCGCGGCTGACCATGCTCCGGCCACAGATCGATCTGTCGAAATATTTCGCTGGGCCGAATCCCAATGTCCGCCTCTATGACGAAAAGCCCTATATCCGACACCAATTGGAGAAGTATGGCGTGGCGGCCGCGACGAGCACGCTCGACGGCGTCACCTTCCTGCCCAAGGACTGGGAAGACCTGATCAAGACGCTGCGCATTGCCAAGACCTCGGACGGATTCGACGCCTTCGCCGAAGGCAAAAGCCCGGAGAAGCCGTCGCATTGGGCCCTTGATCTGTCGATGGCAGCCACAATCGGCAAGGGATTCCGGGAGATCTGGCGCCCAAAGCTATCCGACCGGCCGCTCTCTACGCGAGACCTTCCGGGCCGGCACGGCTTCGGCCTGGGACGCGGCCGAGGGCAATGGAGCGACGACTATAGTGCGCAGTTCGGCAAGGACCCGCAGCCGCAAGACATCACGTCGCTGCATTTCGCGGTAGCGCCCGACCGGGTCAATGTTCACATCGACGAGACCGGCTTCGTGTTCGAGGGCGCGGACGGCGCCCTCACGGTCGGACCGAATTTCGGGCACCACGCTGTCAATGAACTGTTCTGGAAGAGCAATCCCCATCTGCCGCGCTGGGCGATCGATCACATTGACCTGATCCTGCCGAACAGCGCCAATGATTTTTCGCGATTTGGCGTTTCGGTCGACCTGTATCAACGCAGGGACTTGCGCGTCACCGTCACCGGATCCTGCGGCATTTTCGGGGGATTCGAGTGCTCGGGAACGTTAAGCGTCAGCGGCACGCACGATTTGCTTGGCTCTAAGCCGAAAGGCGCGCGCTGACGATCGCATTTCTGGGATCCAGATAGCGGCAGACTCATGGCCTCGATGGATCTCACTGGCGATATCGGGAGCCGCTTGAACCGGCGCTTCAGCAACCGCGACTGAGGGATAGGCTCGCTGACGCAAAATGCGTCCCATGCCGGTCAAGCCAATGGTGTTGCAATGGCGCCTTTAAAGCCCCCGGTCTGGCTCGATACCAATATTCTTATAGACATACAGAACGGGCAAAGAGCTGCGGCGAGCGCCGCCGAGAAAGCTCTCAGCCGACGCTTCGAGAATGAAATTCTCAACCTGGCCAGGGACGGTCACGAGGTCCTGATCTCACCACGGGTCAAGTTTGAATTTCTAAAAGGAGCGCGCGCTCAGTCAGGGGAAAAATTGCTCACCGACTTGCGGATCGTCGAAGACAAGATGATGACCCAGGTGCCCCGCGCGCAAGTTTGGAAGTGGGGCAATGAGGGTTTGAACCACGGGCTTTCCGCATTCGATTCCGATGTGGTCGCCCAGGTCAGGGCAGGCGGAGTGGCTCGCGGCATCAAGAATCCGGTGTTTCTGACCAGGGACAGCGGAGGAACGCTCATTGCGATGCGCAGGAGAGGCGTTCAGGCGCTCGACTTTCGGGCACCGGAGATACGGCTGAAGGTCCCGCGGAACACACCGACCCCGCCAGAAGTCCCGCCGCCGCCGGCCGGCTCAGTTGCTGGCGAAGGATTGTGGAGCGCGGCCAAGGCCGGCTTCAAGGCCGGGTTAAAGGAGGCTCTTAAGGCCGAGAATATCGCTGCGATGATTCCCGATCTGGTCCTTATGGTGGCTGACAAGGTCGCGGCTCGGGAGGCACTCAAGAACATTCAAGTCAAGTTCATCAAGGAAGGGTTTGCAAAGGGCGTTGCAGCGGGCGTCATGGGTTGGTCCGAGGAGGAGGTTGCATCAAATCTGATGAACCGCATCACCGCGTTCAGAGTTCAAGGCCTGGAAGATCCTGCTGGCATCCTGACGCGCGCGACCATTCTGCAAGTTGCCGAAGCGTACGAAAACTATGCGGTGGCAATTGGATTTCAGTTCAGCTCGGCCAAAGACCTGAAATGGAAGCGCGAGATGGTCGCCAAGGGCTCCAAGATTCTGCATCAGTATGGATATTATTTCGGAACCGACCCGCAGGCGCTGTTTGAGTACGAATTCATCGACAAGCTTGCCTGGACGCTTCAGCCGACCACCAACGCGATAGTTGAACCCGCAATACGCCACTGAAAACGACCATATTGCTGGTGATCAGTCATGCCGCAATTGAAAGACAAAGTCGGTCGGTTTGCCGCGACGGGTCGCAGCTGCCAGAACTGGAAGCAAGACCAGGAGCTGGTCATCTCCCTGCTCAACAAGATTGCCATCTCCGACGGAGGAGCCGAGACCACGCTCAAACCGCAAATGGTCGTGACGGGTCACGCCAGCGACAGTCTCTACAACTCAATCCTGTACTTCCAGAAAAAGAACTTCCCGGGCACGCCGGACGGCTATATTCGCCCCGGCGGGCCAACATTCACTCGGCTCGTCGACCTCGCGGCAAAGGCAGCCGCCAAGCCTCCTCCTCCCAAGGGTCAATGGGATGCGATCGCGACGCCATCCGTCGATGCCGCACTTCGCAAGGGTCTGCTCGACGATTCCAAGCTGGATTACGCGGAAGTCGTCGATATCATCAGGGCGACCGTCGCGGATGGCATGGTCACCGCATTCGAGCTGGACGACCTGACCACCATTGCAAACACCTCCAGAACGCTCTCTCCGACCTCGAAAAAGCTCATCACGCTCTTCGTCGGCGACGAAAAGAAGAAGTGGCTCGGAGTCGGTCCGTACGATCTCAATTCGGATCAGAAGAAGCTCGCTGCCGAGATGGTCTGCGATTTCCTCAAGAATACGAGAACCACGTTCTTTCCAAAACTCGACCCGCACCGCGTCGGGATAGGGATCCTCAGGCGCATAGCGAAGCCGAGCCTCATAGATCAGGATCAGGCGAGCATGTGCGGGCCCTCCGCGCTGATGTTCAGCTACGCATCCGACAAGCCGGGACAATATGCGCGGTTTGCCATCGACCTGTATCAGAAGGGGCAGGCGAACCTCGGCCGCCTGCTGATCAAGCCGGGAAAGGACGTGAAGAACTACACGCCGCCCTACTCGCTGGACCATGTCGATTGGCTGACATGCGCCTCGATTCGCGACTCCGAAAACTGGTTCCTCGATTTTGACGACACCGGCAGAATAAGCGATGTCGCGGGGATCACCTTGCCGAGCGAAATGGAGCAATGGTTCCGCAAGGCCGGATACCAGGACGTGCGCGAGGAGACCAATCTGAAATTCAGCAAAGGCCTCGACAGCGTCAACGAAGCCAACGCGCTGCTCGCCGGTGGCTATCGCGTATGCCTGTTCATAAGCGCCAACATGATCGAATACGACGACCAGTCGGACGAAGGCTCGGTGTTGACGCGGCATTGGGTCGTCTTGCGTGACAGGATTCAAGTGTCGAGCGGAAATGTGACGACAACGATCTTCACATGGGGCAAGGGAGATTACGCGATCCCACATCCGGGCAAGGGTGGCGCTCAGAAGCCTCTCTCAATTGGGGACTTCCTCATGAATTATTACGGGTACGTTGCTGCCAAAGCGTGAGTGGAGAACGAGCCTCTCACCGCGCGTTGAGGAATCACTTGGCACTCACGATCATCGATCGTCGGAGATTTCGTCTACTCCACACAAAAAGATGCCGTGCCCGACGGACACGGCAAGTTTCAGGGATGATGAACCGGCCGACGTCCGGTGCATGCCTGAGACCCCGGCCCCATCATCGGTCAGGGCGCAACCTGAAAATCAGCGGCCGCTCACCGCAGCGATTACCATTTCAATGCGGCCGTGCGCACGGGATGATCCCAGAGCGCTGTGGACTCGCTGTCGAGCACGCTCACGGTAAGCGAGCAGCCCGCCATGTCCAGCGATGTGACGTAGCTGCCGACCAGCGAACGGGCGATGCGCAGGCCCCGCTCCTCGAGCATCCGGCGCGCCGCGTTGTACATCAGATAGAGCTCGATCGTCGGCGTGCCGCCGAAGCCGTTGACGAGCAGCAGCGCCTCGCTACCGGCGCGCGCGCCGAGATCATCGGCGATCGCGGTGATCATCTCTGCGGCAATCGCGTCGGCCTGCGCGAGCTTGACGCGGCGGCGGCCCGGCTCGCCGTGAATGCCGACCCCCATCTCCATCTCGTCTTCACCAAGTGCAAAGGTCGGCGTGCCCGCAGCCGGGACGGTGCAACTGGTCAGCGCAACGCCCATCGAGCGCGTCTGTGCGTTGATGCGCTCGCCGAGCGCCACGCAGGAGGTGAGATCGGCGCCTCTCTCAGCGGCGGCGCCGACGATCTTCTCGACGATCAACGTGCCGGCGACGCCGCGGCGCCCGATACTGTAGGTCGACTTCTCGACCGCGACATCGTCATCGGTCACGATGGTGGCGGTGCGGCCTTCGGCGATCTCGGCTGCCATCTCGAAATTCATGCGGTCGCCAGCGTAATTCTTGACGATGAACAGGACGCCGGCGTCGCTCGCGACCGCCTGTGCGGCCTCGACGATCTGGTCCGGCGTCGGCGAAGTGAACACCTGGCCGGGACAGGCGGCATCCAGCATGCCGTAGCCGACGAAGCCCGCGTGCAGCGGCTCGTGCCCGCTGCCGCCCCCCGACACCAGCGCGACTTTCTTCGAGTTCAGCTCGCGGCGACGGACGAATTTCCGCTCAGCGTCGAGCATGACGAGGTCGGCATGCGCGGCGGCAAAGCCGTCGAGGCTCTCAGCGAGCATGTTGTCGACCGCATTGATGAACTTCTTCATTGTGTCCTCCCCGCTTCGTCCGTTCGGCGTTTCTCGCCTATTTTTCCCGCATGATGGCAATCAGTCGCCGCGTGAACTCCTGGAGCAGCGTATCAAGCTCGGCGTTGCGCTTGGCGCTGCCGAGGTCCGGCAGATGCAGCGTCAACGTCCGCTCATGCGATCCTTCGCTCAGCCGGCCGACGCGGCGCGGATGCGCGCGGGCATAGGCGCGAAGGAAGGCGCTCTTCGCCTGCGGCGGGAAGTGGCAGACATCGAAGATCGTGTTGAGATGCTGCACCGGGATCGGCACCGGATAGGCCGGGTTGCTGATCTGGCTGACGAAGCTGCGGTTCTTCCCCATGGCATGGGCGAGCCGCAGCCGCATGCCGGAAGGGCGGCTCTCAAGCACCTCCTTGAAGATCCGCTTGTAGACCGCAACCGCGCCGGCTTCGGGCACTTCATCGGCCGCCGTGTCAGCCAACGCCGCCTCCGCTGCTTAGCCGGTCGATGGTGTGCTTGATCTGCGCCAGCGCCGAGGCGTTCACGGACAATTCGCGCAGTCCGCAATTCAGCAATGCGGGCAGGCAGCGCGGATCACCGGCCATGTCGCCGCACAGGCTGACACTGATGCCGGCGCGGCGGCCGTGCTCCGCGGTCCGCGCGATCAGTTCGAGCACTGCGGGATGCAGCGGGTCCATCAAGGGGGCGAGAGCTCCGTTGGAACGATCGCAGGCCAGGACATATTGCGCGAGATCGTTCGAGCCGATCGAGAAGAAGGCGGCCTTGAAGCTCGATACCGCGAGGGCCGCCGCCGGGACTTCGACCATGATTCCCAGCTCGGGAAGCATTGCGGCAATGCCGTCCGCCTGCAAGCGCTGCACGATATCGGCGAACAGCTTCCGTCCCGCCTCGAGCTCATCCGCCGAGGTGACCATCGGGAACATGACCTTGAGATTGCCACGCACCGCCGCGCGCGCCAGCGCGCGGAGCTGGACGACAAAAATCTCAGGCCGGGCCAGGCAAAGCCGCAAGCCGCGCACGCCGAGGAACGGATTGGCCTCGCCATCCAGCGTGAACCCGGGCACCGGCTTGTCGCCGCCCGCATCGAACGTGCGGATGGTGACGGGCCGCTGGCCGGCCCAGCGCAACACCGCGTCATAGGCCTGGAATTGGGTCTCCTCGTCCGGCACGCTCCGGCCGGCGAGCAGGAATTCAGTCCGCATCAGGCCGATGCCGTCGGCATACTGCGCGTCGGCATGCTCGAGATCCTCGACGCGCTGGATGTTGATGAAGAGCTTGATGTGCTCGCCGCGCCAGGAGGCCGTCGGCCGCCGCAGGATCGCGCGCGCGGATGCCCTGCTCTTGAGATGGCTGTCGCGCCGCTTCTCGAAAGTGCGGACCTGTTCGGCATTGGGATCGAGCTCCAGCGTCGCGCCTCCGCCGTCGAGCAGCGCCGTGGTGCCGACGGCTGGAATGGAACCGAGCTGCACCACCATCGGGATGCCGCGCGCCCGCGCCAGCATCGCGACATGGCTGGTCGGGCTGCCGCGCAACAGAGCCAGGCCACCGCCGCCGGACCAGTCGATCTCGAGGAATCGCGACGGCGGCAGATCGTCGGCGCAGACCACGCCCCCGCTCGGGACGTTCAGCGGCTGCCCCTGGTCGCCACGCAGAATGTGGACCACGCGGTCGCGCAAATCCGCAAGATCGGAGGAACGCGCTTTCAGATAGTCGTCCGGTGCGGAATTGTAGTCGGCGATCTGCGCGTCGAGCGTCGAACGCCATGCGATATCGGCTGGACGACCCTCGCCGATCGACGCGAAGATCGCCTCGATCAAATCCTCGTCCTCCAGCAGCGCAACCTGGAATTCGAGAATCTGCGCGGCTTCGCCGCCGGCGCTGGCGGCAAGATCCGCGATCTGGCCGCTCGCGACGTCGATCGCATTGCGCAAGGCCAGCGCCTCCTCGACCAGTGTGCCGGCCACGCGCTCGCCGGCCGCGCCCGCGTCGACACGGACGAACGGGCCATGGGCAAAGCCGATCGAGGCGGTCCTGCCGCGGTAGGCCAGCCCTGCAGCGCCGCCCTGCATGCTATGGTGCTCCATCCGGGAAATCGCTTGCGATCAGATCGACCAACGCCGCGACCGCGGCCTCGGCATCGCTGCCGGAGGCCTTGATCTCGATCGTGCTGCCGTGTGCCGCGCGCATTGCCATGATCTTGGCCACGCTCTTGGCATTGATCCATTCAGGCGCGCCCGCGGCCCGCACCGAGATCTGCGCCTGGAATTTCTTGGCGAGCTTGGTCAGCTTGACCGCGGGGCGCGCGTGCATGCCAACCGCATGCACCAACCGCACATTGCCGGTGAAGATCTGTTCGTCCGCTTTATCAAGCATGCTCATCATCCATCATCGCTTCGCCGCCGCCTCAGTCGGCAGAGAGTTCTTCGGCCACGGCTCTGACCTGGGCCAGCGAGCTGCCGCCCGCAGCTTCGGTCGCGGCCATGACGGCGCCCTCGACGATCGGCGCGTTGCAGACGACAACGAGATCACGCCGCGCCGGCTCCAACATCTCGACCGCCATTTCGCTGTTCGTCTCGGCGCCGCCGAGGTCGACAAGCACAGCAACACCTTTCGACGACCAGGCGTCATTGATGGCGTCGATGATCAGCGGCACGCTGGTGCCGAGACCACCGTCGGGATTGCCGCCGCAAAAGGCGACCTTGACCTCGCTGCCGACCATTTGCCGCACCATGTCTGCGGTTCCCTTGGCGATGTCCCGGGAATGCGAGACGATCACGATCCCCACGGTGTCGGTCATTGCCGCGCCTCCAGGCCAGCGCAAACAGCGTGCAGCAGAACGCAGCTCGATCGCGCCCCGGGATCGACATGACCGACGCTGCGCGCGCCGAGGAACGACGCCCGGCCCTTGGTAGCTTGCATCGGCACCGTGCGCTCGACCGCTTCAGCCGCGGTGGTGCGCACCCGCGCGATTAGATCGGGTTGGCCGACGCCGGCCTTCAGTGTCTCCAGCACCGGAACGAGCACGTCGAGCATCGTCTTCTCGCCCGCCTGCGAGCGGCCGCGCGCGCTCACCGCGTCCACTCCGCTGCCGAACACGTCGGCGAGATCATCAGGCAGATGTTTGTCCTGCGACAGCGCCTCGCCCGCGGCGAGAAAGAAGCTGCCATAAAGCGGACCGGAGGCGCCGCCAACCGTCATGACCAGGGTCTTGCCGATCGTCTTGAATGCCTCGTTGAGCGGCTGCGCCGAGATGGCATCGAGCTTGCCGAGCACGGCTTCGAAGCCGCGTTTCATGTTGGTCCCGTGGTCGCCGTCGCCGATCGCCTGGTCCAGACTCGTGAGCTCCGGCGCGCTCGCGATGACCTGCTCCGCGGCCGCTTTGAGCAGCGACTTGAATGTCTCGGGTTGCACAGACATCTATCTGAACCTCTCGCTCCTCTATTGAACCATCGCGCCGATACGATGCCCGGCACGGTCGAAACACAGCGGCCGCACCAGTTGCAATTCAACCTCCTGGCCGGCCCGCAGCGGTTGGTGCGGATCTGCGAGCGTCACCAGTGTTTCGCCCTTATAGTCGAGGTAAACATGATTCTGCTCGCCGAGGTGCTCGACGCGATGCACCCGGCCGACCATCTGCCCGCCGTTGCGCGCGGCGATCTGGAGGTGCTCGGTGCGGATGCCGACCGTCTCGGTTTCCGGCGGCATCGCCACATCGGACAGCAGCCGTGCGTGCAGGAAATTGATCTGGGGCGTCCCGAGCCGCGACGCGACATAGCTGCTGGATGGATTTTCGTAGATCTCCCTCGGGGTGCCGAGCTGAAGCAGCCGGCCGTCCTTGATCACGCCGATCCTTGATGCCATCGTCATGGCTTCGACCTGATCGTGGGTCACATACAAAATGGTCGCGCCGAGCTCGAGCTGGATCCGCTTCAGCTCGAGGCGAAGCTCGGCGCGAAGCTTTGCATCCAGCGACGACAGCGGCTCGTCCATCAGATAGATCGAGGGATCGCGCACCAGCGCGCGGCCGATCGCGACCCGCTGCATCTCACCTCCCGACAGGCGGGTGGCGCGATTATTCAGCTTGCTGGCGATGTGCAGGAGCTCCGCGGTCTGCTCGACACGCCTGCGGATCAGCGGCTCCGGCACCCGCCGCGCCGGAGAGCGCAGCGGGAACGCGAGGTTGTCATAGACCGACAAATGCGGATACAGCGAATATTGCTGGAACACGAATGCGATGTCCCGCGCACCCGGCGGCTCACGCGTCACGTCGCGCCCCCCGATGATGACCGAACCGGCATCGGGGCTCTCGAGCCCGGTGATCAGTCGCAGCGTCGTGGTCTTGCCGGCACCGCTCGGCCCGAGCAGGACGAGGAATTCGCCGTCGTTCACCGTCAGCGAAAGGTCGCGCACCGCCTCCACCGCGCCGAAGCGCTTGCTGATATTGCGCAAGCTGACGTCAACCATGGCGCACGCCCTCCTCGCCGGCGGTCCTGATTGCAAGGCCGCTGCCGGCATCGAACAGTGAGAGCCGAACGGAGTTGAACTCGAGGCCGACGGTCTCTCCGATCCGCACAGAGGCGCTCGACGGTAGCCGCGCCGCGAGGCGCCCATACGCCGTGTCGATTGTGACGATCTGCGTCGTGCCGAGATATTCCGCGCCGAACACCTCGCCACGAACGGATCCGGCGTCGGTAAATCGAATATGCTCCGGACGAACCCCGAGCGCCAGCGCAGCGCTGGCGCGGTCCTCGCGGATCTCGGGCACCGCGAGCCTGGCGTCGTGGAAATCGATCGCCCGGTCACCAGATCGCAGGCCGCTCTCGAAGCGCAGGAAGTTCATCGGCGGCGAGCCGATGAAGTCCGCGACGAACATGCTGGCGGGCCGGTCGTAAACCTCCTGCGGTGTACCGATCTGTTCCACGCGCCCCTTGTTCATGATCGCGATCTGGTCGGCCATCGACATAGCCTCGAGCTGATCGTGGGTGACATAGACCGTGGTCGCCTTGATGCGATCGTGCAGGTCGCGCAGCTCACCGCACATCAGATGGCGAAACTCGGCGTCGAGCGCGCCCAGCGGCTCGTCCATCAGGAAGGCCTTCGGACGTCGCACCATGGCTCGCCCGAGCGCGACGCGCTGGCGGTCGCCGCCGGAGAGCTTCGATGTCTTGCTCGACAGCAGATGCTCGATCCGCAGCATCCGCGCGGTCTCCTGCACCCGCTCGCGAATCTCGTGCCGCGCCATGCCCTGGCACTTCAGTGGGAAGCCGATGTTCTGCCCGACATTCATGTGCGGATAGAGCGCGAACAGCTGGAACACGAACGCGATGTCGCGGGCAGCGGCCCGGTGGAACGTGACGTCCTCCCCGTCGAGCAGGATCTTGCCCTCGGTCGGAAGCTCGAGGCCGGCAATCATGCGCAAGGTGGTGGTCTTGCCGCAGCCGGAGGGGCCGAGCAGCGCGAAGAAGGTGCCGTCGTCGATGGTGAAGCTCGACCCTTCCACCGCGGTGAACTGATCGAACGACTTGCGAAGATCGTCGACGCGGATTTGAGCCATGGTCCTATTCCGGAAAGTGGCTGACGACGACGAAGCCGGCCGTGCCGGCCAGAATCGTCACGAATGAATAGCTGTACAGATCGATCGAGAACGGCTGCACCAGCATGAAGATGCCGCCCCCGATCAGGATCATCGCAGCAGCCTCCCAGCGCCCGCGGTTGAAGAGGCGATGCAATGTCGTCTTGGTCCCCTTGGCAACAGCAGAACCGCTCATTTGCGCACCGCTCCGAAGGTGATGCCGCGCAACAGATGCTTGCGGAGCAGCACGGTGAACATGACGATCGGGACGACGAACAGCGTGGTCGCGGCGGCAACCGCCGGCCAGTCCTGCCCGCCCTCACCGATGATGAAAGGGATGAAGGGCGGCATGGTCTGCGCCTCGCCGCTGGTCAGCAGGACCGCGAAGGCGTATTCGTTCCAAGAGAAGATCAGGCAGAAGATCGCGGTCGCCGCAATTCCGGTGACGGCCTGCGGCAGCACCACCTTGCGCAGCGCCTGCAACCGCGTGTAGCCGTCGACGAGGGCCGCCTCCTCGTACTCGCGCGGGATCTCGTCGATGAACCCCTTGAGCAGCCAGACCGCGAGCGAGACGTTCACGGCGGTATAGAGCAGGATCATTCCGAGCCTGGTGTCGGTCAGGTTGAGCTGCCGGTACATCAGATAGATCGGGATCGCGACCGCGACCGGCGGCATCATCCGCGTCGAGAGAATGAAGAACAGGAGATCGTCGGCCAGCGGAATGCGGAAGCGCGAGAACGCGTAGGCCGCGAGCGTACCGAGGAAGACGGCGAGGAAGGTCGAGCCGAATCCGATGATCAGCGAGTTGACGAAGCGCGGGACGACTTTGGACGGTCCGGCAATGACCATGTCATGCTTGCGGACGAGCTTGTCATACCACGTCTCCGGCGGCGGCAGCTTAGCGATGAAATCAGGTGTCTGGCGGGTGCGCACCGTGAACAGGTTGACGTAACCTTCGAGCGTCGGCTCGAAGATCACCTTGGGCGGATAGGCGATGGCATCGCTTTGCGACTTGAAAGCGGTGGCAACGATCCAGACTAGCGGCAGGATCGTGATCAACGCATAGAGGATGACGAGAGCACCAGCGAATGCCTTGGTGCGCGGCGAGGCCTCGACGATCGAGTGTGCGCTGGATCTGGCCAGGACGGACTTGGCTACGGCAGCGGTCATCGTTGCTTCACCTTGTTGAGCGCTTTGACGTAGATGTTGGCGGCACCGAACACGGTCACGAACAGGATGATGGCGAGCGCGGAGGAATAGCCGGTGCGCCACTTCTCGAATGCCGCGCGCTTGAGTGTGATCGATACGAGTTCGGTGGTCGACCCCGGTCCTCCCGACGTCAGCAGGTTGACCATGTCGAACATCTTGAAGTTCTCGATCGCGCGAAACAGCACCGCCAGCATCAGGAACGGCACCGTCATCGGCAGCGTGATCGACCAGAACTGCCGCCAGGCCGAGGCACGATCGACTTCAGCGGCCTCGTAGATATAATCCGGGATCGAGCGTAGCCCGGCGAGACAGATCAGCATCACGTACGGCGCCCACATCCAGGTGTCGACGAGCACGATGGTCCATGGCGCGAGCGCGACCTGCCCTGTCATGCTGAACGAGCTCGGCGGCACACCCGTGAACAAGCTGATCAGATAGTTGAACGGGCCGATCTGCGGCTGCAGCAGCAGCGTCCAGAAATTGCCGACAACCGCCGGCGACAGCATCATCGGCAGCAGGATGATCGTCGTCCAGAAGCTGTGGCCGCGGAATTGACGGTTGATCAGAAGCGCGAGCCCAAAGCCGACCACGACCTGCAAGGCGACCGAGCAGATCACGAATTGCGCCGTGGTCTGGAGTCGGAACCAGACGTCCTCGTCGTTGAGTATGTCGCTGAAATTGTCGAGCCCGACAAACCGCAGCGGCAGATAGGACATGCTGAGGTTCAGGCTGGTGAAGGACAGCCGGATCATCCAGACCAGCGGGAAGATATTGATCGCAAGCAGCAGCGCAATCGTCGGCGCGACGAACAGCCACGCGATGGTCCGGTCAGACAGACCATGGACGCGGCGCGCGGCGCGGGATTTGGCGGGCTCGCTCACGCCCGGGAGCGTAGCATGATCGGGTTGCAGGATCGTCGTCATCTTGTCCATCGGCTGGCTGGTTCGGCTTCCCCGAGGCTGCCCTCGGGGAAGCCAGTTCAGGTGACGTGCGGGCGCCGGCTATTGCGAGGAGGCGACTTCCTTGCCCTGCTCCTTGAATACCTTGGTCCAGTCCTTGACCAGGAGATCGAGCGCCTGCTGCGCCGTGCCCTTGTCGGCGACGACGTAGTCATGCACCCGCTTCTGCATATCAAGCAGCAGCTGGGCGTAGGACGGCTCGGCCCAGAAGTCCTTGACGATGCCCATCGACTCCAGGAATTGCGGCGCGAACGCCGCGCTCTTCGGGAAGTCCGGCGCGTCGACCACCGCCTTGAGCGCCGAGTAGCCGCCGATCTGCCACCATTTCTGCTGCACGGCGGGCTGCGCGAACCACTTGATATAAGCGAGCGCGTCGTCCTTGCGGTCGGACGTCGCAACCACCGAGATGCCTTGTCCGCCGAGCTGGGTGAAGTGCCCCTTCGGGCCGGCCGGATTGACGAAGAAGCCGATCTTGTCGCCGCCGACATTCGGATCCTTGTAGAGGCCGGGGAAGAAGGCGAACCAGTTCATCTGCATCGCGACCTGGCCGGACTTGAAGGCATCTAATCCTTCCTGCATGTAGGCGTTGGTCAAGCCCGGCGCGGTGCAGCACTTGTAGAGCTCCTTGTAGAATTCGAGTCCCTTGGCCGCCTCGGCGGAATTGACGATGCCCTGCATCTGGTACGGCTTCTTCGGATTGTCGTAGCTGAAGCCGTAATTGTAGAGCACGTTGGTCACGCCCATCGTGATGCCTTCGGAGCCGCGTTCGGTGAAGATGTAGGCGCCATAGACCTTCTTGCCGTCGATCTCGCGGCCCTGGAAGAACTCCGCGATCTGCTTCAACTCGTCATAGGTTTTCGGCGGCGCCAGATCACGACCGTACTTGGCCTTGAAAGCCGACTGAATGTCGGGTCGCGAGAACCAGTCCTTGCGATAGGTCCAACCCACGGCGTCGGCCATCGCCGGCAGCGCCCAGTAGTTCGCCGAGTTCTTTGGCCACCGCGAATAGCCGACAACCGTCGCCGGGACGAAGTCGTCCATCGAGATGTGCTCTTTGTCGAAGAAATCGTTGAGCTTGACGTACCACTTGTTCTCGGCGGCGCCGCCGATCCACTGGCTGTCGCCGATGATCAGGTCGCAGAGCTTGCCGTGGGAGTTGAGCTCGTTGAGGAAGCGATCGGCGTAGCTCGTCCAGGGGACAAACTCGTACTTCATCTCGATGCCGGATTGCTTGGTGAAATCCTTGCCAAGTTCGACCAGCGCGTTGGCCGGATCCCATGCCGCCCAGCACAGCGTGAGCTGCTTACCCTGGGCCGCAGCTTCGCCTCCGCCAAATATCCCCAGCAGCGCCGCCCCGAGAACCGTGGTGGCCGCCGAGCTTCTCAGCCAATTGAATGTTCGCATATCCGTTTCCTCTCTCGTTGAAGCATCCAACCCGCTCGGCGCGCTCTGCCGGAACGACGCCAAGACCCTGAAACCGAGTTTTGAGGAGCGACGAGTGAAGGACGAGACAGACCGTTGCCGGAGACGGCTCCGGCATTGGCTTGGGCTCCTCCTGCACATCGGCGCTCGATGCGCGATGTTTAGTTTTTTGTATTACTAAACGTAGTACTAAAATTTTTGAGCCGTCAAGCCGGTTCTCGTGACCCTGGCGAAAATATTCGGGACGCGCGCACGGGCAAGCGGCGCTGTTCGCAATGCAACAAAATGTCAGGGGTTTGCAACGAACGTGGCGGACCACGCTTGCCGATCTGGTCGACCGACGCAATTCGGCCCGTCCCGATAACAGGAAAGCCGGAAGGTCAGCCACAGCCGATATGTTTAGTATATTACTTTACTGAACGTCCAACAAAACGATTGAGAACGCGAGCAGCCTCCGCGTCGGCCGAAATCCGCCATTGCCGCGAACCGCACCAGTTTCGCGCCAGAAACGAGCCCATCAAAACGCAACGACGCGATCGACCTAAAACATGGTGCAGCCTCACCCAGCTCTGAGGCCGCTGACTCCAGCAGGCTTGCACGCCGATACAATTCAGCAGCAACCGCAAAACGCCTGTCTGCCCGAGACGGCAACCGAACACGTCATTTCGACATCTGTTTCTCGGCTGCGGCGAGTACCACCGAAGCCTCAGTGGTCAGCACCCGGAAGGTGAAAGTCTCCAGGAAATAGAGCTCGACGGTTGTATCGGTGTGGTTGAGATAGCCGATCGAAAGGTCTTGGCCGATATCCAGTTCAAAATCGCCTCCTCGTGTCGTTAGGACAAAGGCTCCGCTGATGGCGGGCGCCCAGAAAACGCCACCGTCGACGATCCGTTCGACGTGGTGAAAAACGGGGTATCCCTCATCGCTTCCGCCGCTGGCGGCCGTGTACCCCTCTGCCCCAAGGACGAGCGCATACGGTCCATTGCAGCCGGCAAGTCTGAGTTCACTCACCGCTTGCGCGACCGCCCTTGGATAGGCTTTCGCATTTGTCGGAAGGATGAGCCCTGAATTGCTGCTGGCCTGACGAATGCCCTCGATCCCCGCAGCCGCATATCCATCGAAGATCGCACGATCCTCGGCAAAAGCGATTCTGCGGGCGGCGTCCTTGACCGGCGTCCAGTCGGCATCCAGGGCACCGCACTCAACATCATCGATCTGTTGGCGCGAGAGTTGGAACGGAACGCGCAATTCGACGAGCGCCTTCACCTCGCGCTGTCGGGCCGTCATTCCCTCGCCTGGAGCCGGGAGTTGCTTGACATGGCCCGTGCCCACTCCTGAAAAGTCACTCCCCTTGGCTTCGGGGACGTCGACCACACGCCGGCCGGCAAGGTGTCGCTTCAGGGTACGGGAAGCCTCCTCTTCGATTTGATCCCAGGCCGCGTCGGATATTGGAGCGAGTTGGCGGTGGAGATTATTCATGGTTCGCCTTCCTGTTTAGGGAGCCAATTCCGAGCGACCCGTCGTTGACGCGCGGATGTTTACGAGCAGCATCTGGCGCAACGTCGACCGGCGCTTCCTCGCCGGATACTTTGGCGCCATTGCCTTCAGGCGAAACATCGTCGAGAAATGTCGCCGACGGCACGAAGAACAGCGAACCCGTGACGGCGCGGCTGAAATCCAGCAGCCGGTCATAGTTGCCGGACGGCCGGCCAACGAACATGTTCTCGAGCATCTGCTCGATCCGGTGGGGCGATCGAGCGTAGCCTATAAAATACGTGCCAAACTCACCCTTGCCGATCTCACCGAAAGGCATGTTATCGCGCACGATCTCAAGCTGCTCGCCGCCTTCGGTGATCGTCGTCAGAACATTATGTGCGTAAGGCGCCTTGGCCGCATCGTCCTGCTCGATGTCGGACAGTTTGTGGCGACCGATGATATTCTCCTGCTCCGAGGTGGATATCGTGTTCCACCGCTTCAGATCGTGCAGATACTTCTGGGTGATGACGTAGCTTCCGCCAGCGAATGCAGGGTCCTCTTGTCCGATGGTGGTCGCGCTAATCGCGTCTTGATCAACCGGGTTCTCGGTTCCATCGACAAATCCAAGCAGATCGCGATCGTCAAAGTATTTGAACCCGTGAACCTCGTCGATCGCCGTCACGGCCTTGCCCAGCCGGGACATGATCTGTGAGGCAAGCTCGAAACACAGATCCATGCGGACCGACCGGATATGAAAAAGCATGTCGCCCGGCGTGGATACTGCGTGATGCACCCCATGGATTTCTTTGAAGGGGTGAAGATACCTGGGCCGGGGACCGCCAAACAGTCGGTCCCAAGCATCGGAGCCGAGGGCCATCACGCATGACAGCCGCGCCTCGAGATCGCGAAATCCGACGGCCCGCAGGAGCGCCGATAGATCGGCACATAGACTGCGCACCGCAATTTCGCTGTCCTTTCCAGGATTGATCCTGACGATGAGAAATATGGCGGCTCGCGTCAGTCTTGCGACGACCGGTTGTGGGACGACAGTTGGCACAATCACTCCCTGGCGGTCTGTTCGGAACCCTCAATGCGCGAGCTAGCCCGTCCGCCTGAGCACCGCACCCGGGGACCGTCATCGGCCGGCCTCTCGAACGAGGCGTAGTGCGGACGTAACCGGCAATGCGACCGGGGTGGCGGCCGGACAAGGTCGCTGCCATTGAGGTGCATTCACTCCGACCAATCAGGCCGAGACCTGGTCAATCCATATCCCGAAAAGCATGGCCATCGGCCTTGACACCCTCGATCACGCTTGGCGGCAAAAGATCCTGAGCGGCCGTCCCGTCAAAAACCCAGTCGCCCTTGTCCGCGAGATCCGGGAGTTGCGCGCCTTTGCGGACATAAATCCCGATCGCCGGCTTCTTCACATTGATGTAGAGATCGTATTCTTCCATTGCGTCGATGCTTTCCTGTTGCTCTGCCGGGCCATCCATCGGCTACGGAGCAACCGCCATGCCAGTTTGAGTGCATCGAGATATCAAGAGCTTATGCCAACCTGACCGACCGGATCTGACAAACTGTCCGATCCTGCAAGGACAAATTGTCTGAGCTGCATGCGCAACGGGCTAGCGCAGCGTCGCGCCCGTTGTCGATGCCGTGAAGTCGAAACGCCCCGGACGAGAGCGGCCGCGGCGACCGCGGCGATATCCCGGCTATCCGAGATCGACCGGACGACCTGACGGTTCTTCTTCCAGTGTCAACGCAATATCGGCATTGGCAGACAAGCGCACCTTGTCGCCCTCGACCCCCGCGACAAACCCCATTTCGATGTAGTGGTGATGACCTTTATGGCGTCCGAAGCTGTCGCTCTTCTTGAGCTTGATACGATTTCCTTCGACCCGATCGACTGTGCCGACATGCAAACCATCGGCACCGATTACTTCCATGCCTTCATTGATCTTGTTCATGATTGTACCCTTTCTCCGTAAGATCTGTGCCTTGAGGGCTTACGCCCGCGCTAGACCGTCTCGACCTCATCCTCCTCGTCCACGGTTGGCGCCTTTTTGCCATTGAAGCTCAGCCCGTCCTTTGCGGCCGAAATCTTGATCTTCTCACCGTCACGTACGTCGCCTGCAAGGAGCATCTCTGCCAGCGGGTCCTGTACGTATCGTTGGATCACACGCTTGAGGGGACGTGCGCCGTAGGCGGGATCCCAGCCCTTCTCCGCAAGCCAGGCCTGAGCCTTGGCATCGAGCGACAGCGTAATCTTGCGATCGTCGAGCAGTTTGCGCAGACGCGCGAACTGAATGTCGACGATCCGACCCATGTCGTTCTTTTGCAGCCGCTGGAACAGGATGATCGCGTCGACGCGGTTGAGAAATTCCGGCCGGAAATGCGTGCGGACCATCTCCATGACTTTGTCGCGAACGACGCTCGTTTTCTCGCCTTCCGGCTGGGCGACGAGATATTCCGCACCGAGGTTCGAGGTCATGATGATGAGCGTGTTGCGGAAATCGACCGTCCGCCCTTGACCGTCGGTCAGCCGCCCGTCGTCCAGCACTTGCAGCAGCACGTTGAAGACATCCGGATGCGCCTTCTCGATCTCGTCGAACAGCACGACCTGATACGGACGTCGCCGCACAGCTTCCGTGAGCACGCCGCCCTCATCGTAGCCGACATAGCCCGGTGGTGCGCCGATCAGCCGTGCGACCGAATGCTTCTCCATGAACTCCGACATGTCGATGCGAAGGATTGCATGTTCGTCGTCAAACAGGAATTCAGCCAGGGCCTTGGCCAATTCCGTTTTGCCGACGCCGGTAGGGCCGAGGAACATGAACGAGCCCATCGGCCGGTTCGGGTCCTGCAATCCCGCGCGGGCCCGTCGTACGGCCGTCGACACCGCGCGAACGGCTTGCGTTTGTCCGACGACGCGTTTGGCGATCACTTCCTCCATCTGGAGGAGTTTCTCTCTCTCGCCCTCCAGCATCTTGTCGACCGGGACGCCGGTCCAGCGCGAAACCACCTGGGCGACGTTGTCGGCCGTCACCGCCTCGCTGATTGAGCTGCTTTCGCTGGACTCAACGGCCGCCAGCTTTTTCTCCAGCTCGGGAATCGTGCTGTACGACAATTCGCCGGCCCGCTGGTATTCGCCCTTGCGTTGCGCATTCGCCAGCTCTGTACGCAGCTGTTCGAGCTGCGCCTTCATCTTCTGGGCGTCCGAGAGCTTGCCCTTCTCGGCCTGCCATTTCGTCGTCATGTCGGCGGAGCGCTTCTCGAGAGAAACCAGATCGTGGTCGAGCGTCTTCAGACGGCTTTTGGACCCGGCATCGCTTTCCTTCTTGAGCGCCTCCTGCTCAATCTTGAGACGCACGATTTCGCGGTCAAGCGAATCCAGTTCCTCCGGCTTGGAGTCGACCTGCATCTTGAGCCGCGCCGCGGCTTCGTCGACGAGATCGATGGCCTTGTCAGGAAGGAACCGGTCGGTGATGTAGCGGTTGGATAACGTTGCGGCAGCGACCAGCGCCGCGTCCGAGATACGCACGCCATGATGCTGTTCATACTTGTCCTTGAGGCCGCGCAGGATCGATATCGTGTCCTCTATCGTGGGCTGCGACACGAATACCGGCTGGAAACGGCGGGCTAGCGCGGCGTCTTTCTCGACATGTTTGCGGTATTCGTCGAGCGTGGTCGCACCCACACAGTGCAACTCGCCGCGAGCCAGCGCGGGCTTGAGGAGATTGGAGGCATCCATCGCGCCGTCGGCCTTGCCCGCACCGATCAAGGTGTGCATCTCGTCGATGAAGAGGATGATACCGCCTTCCGCGGACGTCACCTCGGAAAGCACCGCTTTCAATCGTTCCTCGAACTCGCCGCGATACTTGGCACCCGCGATCAGGGCGCCCATGTCGAGCGCGAGCAGTTTCTTGTCTTTCAGACTCTCGGGAACGTCGCCGTTGACGATCCGCAGAGCGAGCCCCTCGACAATGGCGGTCTTGCCGACTCCCGGTTCGCCGATCAGTACGGGATTGTTCTTGGTCCGGCGCGACAGCACCTGGATCGTGCGACGAATCTCCTCGTCGCGACCGATCACCGGGTCGAGTTTGCCCTCACGCGCGGCCTGCGTCAGGTCGCGGGCGTACTTCTTCAGAGCGTCGTATGCATTCTCGGCAGATGCGCTGTCTGCAGTGCGGCCCTTGCGCAGCAAATCGATCGCGGCACCGAGAGCTTGCACTGTGGCTCCCCCCTGCGCCAGGATCTTCGCCGCCTCGCTGTTCTTGTCCGCAGACAAGGCCTGCAGCAGGCGTTCAACGGTGACGAAGCTGTCGCCCGCCTTGCTCGCCAGGTCCTCGGCAGCGGTAAACAGGCGGGCCGTATCGGGCGCCATGTAGACCTGCCCTGCCCCCGAACCGGACACCTTCGGCAATTTTGCCAAAGCCGATTCTGTCGCGTGGAGGATCGACCGCGAATTGCCGCCTGCCCGGTCAATCAGACCAGCGGCAAGGCCCTCATTGTCGTCGAGCAGCACTTTGAGCACGTGGAGAGGCGTGAACTGTTGGTTGCCCTCCCTCGTTGCCAGGGACTGCGCCGACTGGATAAAGCCCTTCGCGCGGTCGGTGAATTTTTCAGCATTCATAAAGCCACCTTTCAGACCCGCGGTCCGTCGTCAGAATTTGTCGGGAACGGCGCTACGACCGGGCTTGGCCCGGCGCAGCAGGCGGTGGCGTTGCCGCCAAGGCATCCCGCAGAGCTTGCTCCTTGGTGTGGTCGAGCGAGGTTTTGAGCACCGTGCCGCCGGTGCCTTTAAGTACATCGAGTACCTTATCCGTGGTCATCCGGCGAATGAGCACGAAGAGCGCTGCGTTGCCGGGCTTCAGATTTGCCGACAAATGCTTCATGAACTCGTCGTTGATGCCAACATCAGTCAATGCACCCATGAGCGCGCCGGAGGCTGCACCGAGAGAAGCCCGAGAAGCGGCGAGAGAAAGATCGCGCCGATCAGAAGGCCCCAGAAACCGCCGGAAACGGCGCCAGCCGCGGTCGTGTTCATAAGCTGAATGAGCTTGACCCTACCGCTGTCCTGCTTGACGGCGATCACGGCGTCGGAGAGCTCGATCAGGTATTCTTGCTGCATACCCAAAAGCTTCTGTCTGATCTCTTCAGCCTTGGCTTCAGTGGGATAGACGATGACAACGAGATCGGACATGACCACTACTCCCTACTTAACTCTCGATCCTTGTTCCAAACGCGAGACGTGCGAATTGACCATCGTTTCAGCGCGGCGCCGCCCGGATAGCCTCCGATCGCGCAATCTTTGCATCGAGGCGCTGCTGTAGCCTGGCGACCTCGACGACCATCCGCTCGTGGGTCCCCTTGCCGATTTCCTCGATCTCATCGGAGGCGCTGATGGCAAATACGATCCGGCGCCCCTCAACCGCGGTGACCTCGGCCGTGGCGGTGACCGTCTGCCCGATCGCGGTCGCAGCAAGATGCTGCACATTGACGATGGTGCCGACTACGCTCTCGCCTGGCTCGAGATAGCTGCGAACGGCATTCAAGGCGGCATTCTCCATCGCCATGATCATGACCGGTGTCGCCAGCACCGGCGGCAGGATGCTGTCCTTGAACCGGTTGGCCAGATGTTCGGGTTTCACAACAAGCGTGAAGCGTCCGGTTGTGCCGGTCGATATGAGATTCATCGGTCACGCCGCCTTCTTGAAGAGATCCTCGACATATTCCCAGTTCACGAGGAATTCGAGAAACGCCTTGATGTAGTCGGCCCTTCGATTGCGATAATCGATGTAGTAGGAATGTTCCCAAACGTCGCAACCCAGTATTGGCTTTGCACCATGGACGAACGGGCTCTCGCCGTTCGGCGTTTTCATGACGATCGTCTTGCCGTTCTTGACCGCCAGCCAACACCAGCCGGAGCCAAACTGTCCGACGCCGGCGGCAACGAACTCTTCTTTCATCTTCTCGATCGAGCCGAAGTCGGCCTTGATTTGCCGCTCCAGGATTCCGGGCAGCGTGCTTCCGGCGTGCGGCTTCATCCATTTCCAGAAGTAGGTGTGGTTCAGGTCCTGGCTCGCGTTGTTGAAAACTGGAACGTTCTTCCCGAACGAGCCGATCACGACCTCCTCCAGGCTCCTTCCCTCCCATTCGGTGCCCTTGATCAGGGTATTAAGGGCATTCACATAGGCGGCGTGGTGCTTGTCGTGGTGATATTCCAGCGTTTCCCTGGACATGTATGGAGCGAGCGCGTCGTGCGCGTACGGCAGGTCGGGAAGTTTAAACGACATGGACATCTCCTCTGGAGGTGCGTCGCCGCAGATGGCGTGGTTCAGATGCCGCCGTTACACAGCCGCGGCTGCAGGCCCCGGCGACCATCGCTTCAGTTCGCGCAACTCATCACTCCCTCACGACCACAACGCTCTGGTCAAACTTCTGAGCAACTCATATGCCACGCGGGAAACATTGCGATATCAATCAGTTGGATCGCGAGAAGGAGCCGGCTTTGGACAATTTGTCGAAAGCAACGCGGACAAACTGTCCCACGCGACTCCTGAGTGCCGTCAGATCGAGGATGAACGGATCGCTCGCAGCACTCGGAGCCAGGTCGAAGCCGCATGAGCGCGACCGGCGGGATGATGCGCCCCGTCAAAGTCGGCTTTCCCAGGCAGCGCTTCTGCAAGCAGCTCGCCTTTTGCGGCCCTAATGCTCCTGATCATACATGACCGCAAGGGCGGCAAGGGCGAGCAGGATGTAGCCGCCATTGTAGTCGGCGTCGTCATCAGTCGAAAGATCGAATTCCTTCCACACGCCGTCCAGCTTTCCCGCATCATGTTCGGCGATGACTTTGACGGCGACCTCGCGGATGGCGTCGAACTGGGAAAAGTCGAAGTGCAGCCCTTCGTCGTCCATGAAAAGCCCGTGGCTTTTCAGGAAGGCCGCCATCGGCATCGTCGTCTCACTGATGTAAAAGAGCAGGTCTTCCGCTTCCAATGGCCGATCCTGTGCCTGCGGCACGAGACAGACCTGATTGATGAGCAGATGCGCCTTGGCCTGCATATCCTTCGAGAGCTGCTGCGTGGACACAACGGTCATCTCTGAAGCTCCTCGCCCTCACACATCGGTCGATGCCCGGCCGTTAGAACCGGCCGAGACCCATCGCTCGACCTGGCGTCACTTAGCGCGGCGCCCCTGAAAGTAACCCGCGTTGGTCGTGTTCTCGCGAATGTTTGCTGTATCGCCCTGCTCCGCGTCGTTTTCCTCGCGCCTCTTCGACGACGTATCCTTGCGAACCTCGGGGTCGCCGCCAGTGCCCTTCGGGCTACGATTGGCGGGCGGAACAGGCGGCATCTTCCCATGATGACGTGGCATTGCTGCGGCTCCTATGTCTGAGGCTCAACGTTTCCACTCGGTTGAAGCTCCAACCGCTGTTCGCGATTCCAGCAACGGTCGTGCCAAGCTGGGTATAGCACGATATCAATCGCTTAGCGGGCGCGACGACGAGCCGGCGGACAATTTGTCCTTCAGGCAAGACGAAATGTCGCCGGCCCTTCGGTCGCCATCAGTCCTCTGCGGGTAGCCAGATCGTAAACGTCGTGCCCTTGCCGGGTTCGCTTTCGACGGAAATCTTGCCGCCTTGGCGCGTCACAAGCATCTGGCTGATGGACAGCCCCAGACCTGTGCCTTCCCGCCTCTTGGTGGTGAAGAATGGATCGAAAATCCGCTGCATCACGTCCGTCGTCATCCCGCCACCTGTGTCCGTCACATCGATCACAACACCAGGTCGCCGTCCCTCGTCCCGATCGAAGGTTCGAAGCGTCAAACGTCCGCCTCCGGACGTCGCATGGATCGCGTTGACCAGGAGATTGACAAGCACCTGTTGCAATTCGGTGCGATTCATCGAGATGTGACGTGAGGCGTGATATTCCGTCTCGACACTGATCGTTGTCTTGTTCAGCAGATGTTGAACGAGCGGCAGCGTGTCTGTCACGACGGCGGCGGCATTGTACTGATCGGTGAAGCCGGCATACTCCTGCGGCTTGGCGAACTGCAGGAGCCGCGTCACGATTTCGCTGACTCGATGCAACTGTTCGTCAATGAGCCGGAACTCAGTCTTTGCTTCGTCGGCCCTGGAGCCCATCATGTCCTTGATGATCTCCAGATTGCCTTGCATCACCGCGATCGGGTTATTGATCTCATGAGCCACGCCGGCGGTGATCTCGCCGATAGCGGCGAGCTTCTCGGACATGATCAGCTGCTTTGTGGTTGCCTCCAGCTGCTCGTTCGCGCGCACGAGTTTGCTCGTTCGTTCCTCGACCCGCTGGTTGAGTTCCTCGTTCCATTGTCGCAGCTGGGCGTCGCGCTCGTGAATCTGATCCAGCAATCGATCCAGGTGAGTTGCGACCTGTTCGATCTCGTCACGACCATCGACGGGTCCGGTGCGCGCTTCCAATTCGCCTCTTTCAACTTTCGCAATCGTGGTCGTCATCCGCTCGAGTGGCTTGAAAATGCCTGCAGCCCACCTCAGGAAAAGAGGCACGGTGGCTGCCACCGCGATGAGAAAGGCCAGCGCAATTTGTAGAAGCGTATCCCGCTTAGCTTCGGTAAACGGCTTCTGCAGATAGCCGGCATAGAGCATGCCGACGCGACGGTCATAGCTGTCAGTGAGCGGCTCGTAGGCGGAAATGTACCAATCGTCGACGACGAACGCGCTATCCAGCCACGTCCGGCCGCGATCGAGAACCGCATTGCGAACGTCCGCCGAGACGCGCGTGCCGATCGCACGCTGTCCTTCGAACATCCGCACGTTGGTACTGATGCGGACGTCATCGAGGAAAAGCGTAACGGTCCCGCGACTGCCTTCCGGCAAGCCCGACCCATGAAAAATCAGATCGTTGATTGTGTCGACAAAGGCAAGATTCTGGTTGAGTAGTATCCCGCCCACCAAAGCCGCGCGGCGCCCATTCGGCAATGAAACCGGCGTCGCTGACTGCAGCACCAACCCTCGGTTCTCTTGCCTTCGCGTGGTGGGCGTGCTTCCGGGCGTCGCGATGACGTCGATTTGCGCGCGTTTCGAAAGGTCCGCGGAGATCGCAGCAAGTTCCGCGGGCTCAAAGACATCGATCGCCGTTCGCGCTCGTCCCTCAAGCGCCGCGGTGGTGACCGGCCAATTGCGGCGTGGAATGGACGCCATCTGGAATTCGCTCGCGACGACCGCGCCGTCGTCGGCGGCAATGTAGAGAAAATCGAAGCCCTGCGCCTGCGCGATATCCGTGAGGTAGACATTCAGCGCCCCGTCCTCATAGCCCCGTGCTTGCACAATCGACTGAAAGCGCGCGGAGCTGACTGACGATGCCAGCTCTCCCTCTGTGTTCTCCAGAATGCGTGCGAGGTATTGTCGGGCGATCGTCAGGTCATCATGCACCTTGGACGTCAACGCCGCGTCGAACTTCGCGTTCCAGCGATAGATGGTGATCCCAAGAAGCAGCGGGAGGATGACGAGCATTGGCAGGAGTGCCATCGCCAGCAGCCGATAGCGCACCGAGCTCTTGTCGAGAGCAAGAGCCGGTATCAGAGGTGCCAGCTTGCGCATTTGCGGTCGATGGTTTTACGCGAAATGCCGAGCCGGCGCGCCGCCTCCTCGCGGTCGCCGCCCGTCTCGCGCAGCACAAAAAGGATATGTCGTCGTTCCACATCCGCGAGTGTGACATCATTCGTCGAGCTATCAACACGTGGCGGCAGATAGTCCTCGCGAAACTCACCGAGGATTACGGTTCGCTCGATCAGGTTGCGCAGCTCCCGGATGTTACCCGGCCAGTCGTACCGCGCCAGAAACGTACGCATCCTGGCATCGATCGGAACACGTGGCATGCCAAGCTGCTCGGAAATCTCGTTCATGAAGACCTCGGCGAGCTCGAGCACATCCTGATCCCGATCCCGAAGAGCCGGAAGATTGATCTGCATGATGTTGATGCGGAAGTAGAGGTCCGCCCGAAAGGTACCTGCCGCAACCCGCTTCTGCAAATCGGCGTTGGTTGCGAAGACAAAGCGAGCGTCGATCGGCACTTCTCGTTCTGAGCCGACGGGGCGCACCCGTTTGTCCTCCAGCACGCGCAACAGCTTACTCTGCAGGTGATGCGGGAGTTCACCGATCTCGTCCAAAAAGAGTGTGCCGCCCTGGGCGAACATGAATAGCCCCTCGCGCGCTTTCCCTGCGCCGGTGAACGCACCCTTCACGTGACCAAAGAGTTCGCTTTCGATCATCTCCGCAGGAATTGCTCCGCAGTTAACCGGCACAAAAAGCTTGTCCGCCCGACTCGACAGCGAATGGAGCGATCGGGCGGCAACCTCCTTGCCGGTTCCGGATTCGCCGGTAAACAGAATGGGCGTCGGCAAGGGCGCCACCCGGGCGATGGTGTCGCGCGCCCTCTGAACCGCCGCCGACGCCCCAAGCAGTTTGCTGCGCAGATACAGCGGACGCGACGACGACTTCAGCTCATGGTGCAGCACAAAATTCTCACGCTGCAGGCGCGCCCGATCAAGGCACCGTGCCACGGCGTTTAGCAATTGATTGGATCGGAAGGGCTTGATGACAAAGTCGATGACGCCGATGCGCAATGCGCCGATGGCGGTGTCGAGATCGGCATAGGCGGTCATAAGGATGACGTCGGTAAAGAAGCCGATCGCCCGCTGTTCCGCGAGCCAGTCGAGGCCGCTCCTGCCGGGCATGACATTGTCGAGAATCACGACGTCGAAATGTTGCCCGTCGAGTTTGCGCGACGCATCCTTGGCGTCCGCGGATTCCTCAATCAGTTTGCAGCGCGGTCGCAGGAGCTTGACGAGGAAGTTGCGTATCCCCGGTTCGTCGTCGACGACAAGGATCGAGGCTTGCGCAAGCCAGGGGCCAAATTCCGGGTCGATCACCGGCTCGGCGACTTCAGGGCGGGTCTCCTCAGACATACAGGTCTCTCCCGACTCCGGCTCTGGCGGCGATTATCTCAAAGCAGAGCGCTAACCTTCTCCAGCGCGATGCAAAGACCGAGGCCGACCGGAATGCGTGCCGCAAGCCAACCGGACCCGAGATCCCGGCAACCGCCCAGGCGCTGTTCAGGCACCATCGGCGACGCCTGCCGTCTGTGTCCCGATCATATTTGCAAGATAGGCCGGAACGGCCGCAACCGTCCAGAATATCGAGCAGCGCACCTTCTGAAAGGGTCGGATGATTACCGGGAAAGGCAGGTGCCAGATCTTCGTCGACGATGATTTTCGCCGCCTGCGGCGTTTGCCGGCTACCTTCTATGTCGAGCCTTGTCGCCGCATCGAATAGAATCGCCTTTACGTCATCGACCGTCAGAACATTCTTTGCGACGCACTTGCGGACCAGGGCCTGCAGGATAAGCGCATTGATCGATCCATCTCCGGGCGATGTCGTCCCTGCCATCAAAAATGCTCCTTATGGCCCATTCCGAACGACGTAGGTTCGATCAGACGCTCCCCGGCGTGTCGTTGACCATGGCACGCAGCAGCGCGAAAGCTTGCCGAGCACCGTGGAGCTGATCGATCAGATGCAGGATCACGTCGATACCCTCGTCGTTGATTCCGAAGTCGCCCTTGAGGTCCTGTATCAAGCGCGCACGCGCCACGTCTCCATCAGAGAACAGAACACCCGAAGCGGACTCGGTCGGAATAAGCCACCGTTGCTCCAGCCATAGCTCGAGCGTCTGCACGCGCAGTCCGGCCGAGGTCAGGAACTCCTGCTTGTTCAAGGTCATTTCGAACTACCTTCGCGCGGATTGAAATCCTTGCCCTTACTCCAGTTCCCGACAAATGCCTGCAACTCCGGATCCGGCGATTTCGGCAGCATCACCTTCAGTTTCACGAATTCATCACCGCTGCCGCCACCGGGGCGCGGCGCCCCTTTGCCCTTGAGGCGCAGCGTGGTGCCCGTGTTCGATCCCTTCGGTACGGCCATTGTCACGTCACCGGTCGGCGTCGGAACGCGGATATGCCCTCCCAGCACGGCTTCGGTCAGCGAAATCGGAAGTTCGAGAAGTATGTTGTCGCCTTCGCGCGTGAACCGCCGATCCGGCATCACCTCGACCTCGATGAGAGCGTCACCCGCGGCGCCCTTGCCGGCCCCGGGTGCTCCCTTTCCCTTCAAGCGCAGAACCTGTCTGTCAACCATTCCCGGAGGAATCTTCACGTCGAGCGTGCCGCCGTCGGGCAGCGTGATCCGTTTGCTCGCGCCATTAATCGATTCGACGAATTCGATCGGGAGACGGAAGTGCAGATCTTCCCCGCGTCGATTCGTTCGCGCGCGCTGGCTGCGCCTCAGCAGATCCGCGAACGCGTCGTCCGAATCCATGAAGTCGGCAAAACCGGCGCCGCTGGCGTAGACATGAGGATCGCCGGCATCGGCGTAGTCGCGATAGAAATGATGTTGCGGACGCTCGGTACCCGTCGCATCGATCTCGCCATTATCGAAGCGCTTGCGCTTGTCGGCATCACCGAGGAGGTCGTAGGCGGCGGCAACCTCCTTGAATTTCTCCTCGGCCGCCTTGTCCCCGGGATTGAGATCGGGATGCAGCTTCTTCGCGAGCTTCCGGTAGGCCTTCTGGATGTCGGCTGCCGAGGCCGAGGACGCCACTCCCAATACGTCATACGGATTCTTGGCCACTCACCGCTCCCGACGACGAACATGCTTGGACATGGCAGAAACCGCGCCTGTCATTGGCAAGCAACAACCAAGCTGCAACTCCGGATTATTCAACATGCCCGGAATCCACATATTTGGGGTATTTCTTCAATTGTTGAGGCGTCATTCGTGCGGGATCCGGCGCTCCCGGAACACCGCGCGGACCGAGTTTGACCCGCGTGATGTCGTCTTCCGTCAATCTCGGCTTACCGTCGTCGAGTTGCCCATCGCCACCGAGACTTGCTGTCATGGTCTTCCGATCTCCACATGCCATTCTGAACGACGCAGCGAGAGCCGCTTGCCGAACAAGGATGGGAACCAGTGTCAGTTCGGCGCCTCTATCGACCCGGCTGAAGGGTCATACTCTCCAATCCTGCCGCGACGATCAGGCCGGTTTCCGCCTGCACGCTCAGGGGTTGCAGCGCGATGCTGTTGTTCGAGCCTCCCAGAAGCACGTTGCCGCCCACGCCGACCACGGCCGCGGCCATGGCATCGACGCCGACATAGGTCCCTGCGATATCGCCACGGCCGGGCTGGGCGATAGGCGCAAACACCGACCAGGCAAGCGCGGTGCTCTCGGTGATACCGATGTCGAGACCGATCTTTTGGATCGTCGCGATGTAGTAGTCTTCGGGCAGACCGTTGACCCGCAGGACACACGCCAGGTTGGTTACCGCGCCCACGATAAAGCCGATGCTCGGGCCGCCCTTGCATTCAAGGACGCCGACCTGCACCTTTTGCACGGGCTGCTGGGCTTGCGCGGTGGATACCAGGGCGGCCAGCATTGCTCCGGCAAAGGCAGTGAGGACCGTCGAACGTCGTCGCATAAGAAAGCTCCTACAAAATGAAGGCGGAATGCCTTCAAGACTTCTGCTGATGTTTGAGTAAAAAGAGGCAATCGGATTCCATTCCAGCACCTGAGAGCCGGCGTTTCGTCCCGACAGCGGTGCCAAGCCAGGTAGTCGCAGGCTCGCGCCTGCGCTGGCCGTGGCGCGCTATTTCGAATTCTTCTTGTCGTCGTCGATTTCGGTGAATTCGGCGTCGACCACATTGTCGCCACCCGAACTCGGCGCAGAACCAGGAGCGGCCTGCGCCGCGTTCTGCATAGCTTCCGCAAGCTTCATTGCATGCTGCTGCAAGGCGTTCACTTTCGTGTTGATCGCGGCGGCATTGTCGCCCTTCAACGCCTCGCGCAAGTCAGACATCGCGCTTTCGATCGCGCTGCGATCTGGTGCCGCAAGCTTCGATCCGTGCTCGGCGACAGTCTTCTCCGTCGCATGCAGAAGTGCCTCGGCGGCGTTCTTCGCCTCGACTGCTTCCTTTCGCTTCTTGTCCTCGGCGGCATGAGCCTCCGCATCCTTGACCATGCGCTCGATATCAGCCTCCGAAAGACCGCCCGACGCCTGGATCTGAATGTTCTGCTCCTTGCCCGTGCCCTTGTCCTTGGCCGAGACGTTGACGATACCGTTTGCGTCGATGTCGAAGGTCACCTCGATCTGCGGCATGCCGCGCGGTGCCGGGGCGATACCGACGAGATCGAACTGACCGAGAAACTTGTTGTCGGCCGCCATCTCGCGCTCACCCTGGAAGACCCGGATCGTCACGGCATTCTGGTTGTCCTCCGCGGTCGAGAAGACCTGGCTCTTCTTCGCCGGAACCGTCGTGTTCCGCTCTATCAACCTCGTGAATACGCCGCCCAGCGTCTCAAGGCCGAGCGAAAGCGGCGTCACGTCGAGCAGCAGCACATCCTTGACGTCGCCCTGCAGCACCCCGGCCTGGATGGCCGCACCGACGGCGACGACTTCGTCGGGATTGACACCCTTGTGCGGCTCCTTGCCGAAGATCTTCTGAACGACCTCCTGGATCTTCGGCATGCGGGTCTGCCCGCCGACGAGCACGACCTCGTCAATGTCCTTGGCCGTCAGCCCGGCGTCCTTAAGGGCGTTGAGGCACGGCTCGATCGTCCGCTGAACGAGGTCCTCGACCAGCGACTCGAATTTGGCGCGCGTGATCTTGACCTGAAGATGCTTTGGGCCGGAGGCGTCCGCCGTGATGAACGGCAGGTTGACTTCCGTCTGGGTGACCGTGGAAAGCTCGATCTTCGCCTTCTCGGCCGCTTCCTTCAGGCGCTGCAGGGCGAGCTTATCCTTGCGCAGATCAATACCTTGCTGCTTCTGAAACTCGTCGGCGAGGTAATTGACCAGCCGCATGTCGAAGTCTTCGCCGCCGAGGAAGGTATCGCCGTTGGTCGCCTTCACCTCGAACACACCGTCGCCGATATCGAGAATGGAGATGTCAAAGGTGCCGCCGCCGAGATCGTAGACGGCGATCTTGGCCTGCTTCTTCTTGTCGAGACCGTAGGCAAGCGCAGCCGCAGTCGGCTCGTTGATAATGCGCAGAACTTCGAGTCCGGCGATTTTGCCGGCGTCCTTGGTGGCTTGGCGCTGTGCGTCGTTGAAATAGGCGGGAACGGTGATGACGGCCTGGGTTATCTTCTCGCCGAGATTGGCCTCGGCCGTTTCCTTCATCTTCTGCAGGATGAAAGCCGAGATCTGCGAGGGCGAATACGGCTTGCCTTCGGCCTCGACCCAGGCGTCGCCGTTGGACGCCTTGATGATCTTGTAGGGAACGAGCGCCTTGTCCTTCTCGACCGTGGGATCATCGTAGCGACGACCGATCAGGCGCTTCACCGCAAAGATGGTGTTGGTCGGATTTGTCACCGCCTGCCGCCGGGCCGGCTGCCCGACCAGACGTTCGCCATCGGATGTAAACGCCACGACAGAAGGTGTCGTGCGTGCACCTTCTGCATTCTCGATGATGCGTGTGTTCTTGCCGTCCATGACCGCGACGCATGAATTGGTCGTCCCGAGGTCGATTCCGATCACTTTTGCCACGTCGCGCTCCTCTGCTTCTTCGTTGATCGACGATGTTCGGTTTGCGTCCCTGCGCCACTCCTGTTGAGCAACACATGTGCCAAATCACGACCCGCGGGATTTCAACGACTTAAAGCTGCGCTGTCACGACAGGTCGGACATTTTGTCCGAAGCACGCCGGACAAAGTGTCTATTGGTCTAAGCGCGTATGATGCGTCAGCCTGTCCGGCCATTGCCGACGACTGCGGAAGGCTTGTCCATTGTCGCCGGACAAGCTGTCCGTCGCAGACCGGGCCAGGCTAGAGCGGCATGGCGGAGGTTATCCCGGACGTCCGCTGCCCAGCAAGGCGGAATCCCAGCCCGCTGCGGTCGTGCCAGCAACGTAGGCGGATTCCAGGAAGGCAAGCAGGTCACCGTCAGGATTGCCGGACTGGCGCAGGTCATCGTAGTCGAGAAGGAACTCGCCCATGCCGGCGTCCCATCGTGCGGCGCTCGGACCGATCTTCGCGTGTTCGATACCCGGCGGCTGGGGATAGGTGAAGGAGTAGAATGCGGGCCTGGGATACGAGGGATCGCCCGACCACCACCCCACCTCCACCAACTGCGCATTCATCGCATTGCGCCGGACGTAACCGACATTCGGCGCCGGCGAAGCGAGCTTGCCGTTGTAGAAGGGCACGCGAATGTCGAACATCCCCCACATCAGGCCGATCGGTTGCGTCTTGCCCGTGAACCGTCCCTGGAAGACCCGCAGGACGCGCTGAGTACTGAGCAGAATGCGCCACCAGGCGTTGACCATGTCGCGGTCGTACGGGCGCAGTTGCTCGTCCTCGTCGAACGGGATCGGGTTGGACACTTCTTGCGGCATGAGGGTGATCGAAGCGTTTATCCCCGCGCCGCGAAGCTGGCCGAGGAACGTCTCGACCAAAGCCGCGACGGATGTCGGGCCCAGGGGCAATTGTCCCGATCCGCCCGAACTCGCGAGCCACTGCAACTCGTGCGAGACGAAGTCGGCGCGGACCTCGTAGACGCCGCCGGCGTAGGGAATCGGGCCAGTGGTCAAGCCTCTCGCGCCGAGCCAAAGCGGGACCCCGGCCCATTGCGCCTGGAAAGGCTCCGCCAGCTTGAGCTTGCCGACCGTCTGCAACGCCATGTGAAGAAGATACCGCGTCGGCTCGAAGGCCTGGCAGGATAGAGCCGGCCAAGGATCGCCAGACGAGGGATTGGAAGATGATGACTTGCCGGTGCTCATGGCTTGTCCTCGCACAAACATCGCGTAAGAAGAGTTCGCACCGCTATTCCAAGAGAGACTCTGGTCATGGCGAGCTTGATTCGGACAATTGAGATTCCAGGAACGGGGCTCCTCTCGACTGTAGCAGTTCAGCTTGCGACGCCGACCTTCGCTGGCCTCAATGAGCGCGAGCCGATCGAATAGCCGGGCTGCACCACAGTCGTAACCGTACCGCTTCGCACTGACGGATCCTGAACCTGGAACATCGCCTCGTGAAAGTGAGGATCAAACGGGCTTCCCGTCGGATCAAGCTTCTTGACGCCATGCGCTTCGAGCGATCGGAGCAACTCCTTTTCGGTAAGCTCCACACCTTCCACAAAGGTCCTGAACGGTCCGGCGTCGTTGCGCAGCTCGGCGGGCAGGCTGGACATGGCACGCTCCAGATTATCCGCAACATTGATCATATCGCCGGCGAACCTGGTCACGCCATACTGCCGCACATCGTTCAGATCACGCTCCGCGCGGCGACGTACATTCTCGGCATCCGCGAGCGCACGCAGGAGCCGGTCCTTGAGATCGGCATTTTCCGCAACCAGCCGCGCAATCGCGTCATGTGTCTCTTGCGAGGCTACGTTTGGCGTCGGTTCAAGGCTCGCAGCGGCCGGCGATCCGGAAACGCCCTCCCTCGAGGGATCCTCGGGCGTCGCCTTCTCGACGTCCTTCCTCTGATGCGGCTCTTCCTGAGACTGCGGAAGGTAACCCTGCTTGTTGGCGTAAGGATTCCTGGGCGGGACGTTGTTGGACATGGCAGCTCTCTTATGTCTCGCTATGGTATGTCGCTCGAACCGCATCGGGTCGGGCCTTTTTTTAGGCCACGAAGCCGGCCATCTACCGTGCACTGCGAAGCTGCAAGCCGAGGCCAATCAGCGTACAGCCCTGGAAGACGAGGTCGACCGACAACAGCAAACCAAGCAGCCAAAGACTGTTGAGTGGCCATCCCAGAAGAAACGCCAATCCCGCGACCGCTGTGAGCAAGCCGGAAGCAAATAGCCAGCCCCAGCCACGGTCATCCCTTGCTCTGAAGCCGAGCAGCAGGCGCATCAGACCGGATGCGATCGTGAAAACGGCCAGCATCAGGGTCAGAACAAGCGAGGCGATCACTGGATCCAGAATGATTGTCGTGCCGGCCACGGCGTAGAATAAGCCACCCAAGCCCCAGATAAAGCGCCCGCGCCAACTCTCAACGCCAAACGCATGGACGACCTGGAGAACGCCCGCGACGATCATCAGAGCGCCGATGTAGAAGATCGTTGCGATGGTCGCCAACAGCAGATTGCTGACAGCACCGAAGCCCAGCAGGACAAAGAGGATGCCAAGGGCGACGAACCAGCCCCACTTCGCGCGCGCTTCGCTCAATATTCCCGTGAACGCTCGCCGCGGCTCTGACGTTGCAGTTGTGTGCGTCATAAGTGAATTGCCCGGAGCTTGAGTTGTCGTTGGTGGGCCGTGCGTCCTGTTGCCGCCGAGCCCAGCCGGCCCCGCGTTGCAGACGACGACGTTCCTGCAACCGACGACAACGCAACGGACGTGCCAGACTGCAAACGTCGCGATTTCAACGAGTTAGTGACGGCTCACGTCGCTTGAAGGTCATTTTGTCCGGAATCGTTCGGACAAAATGACCTCAACGCGAAGGGGCCGGCTCACCGGATGCGAGAGTTGAGTTAACGTAGCCACAGTCTGATCACGCCTCCGACCAAGCCAAGCGCCGCAACGCTGGCGATCCAGATCGCGGCCATCCACATGAGCCGGCGCCATAGCGGAAGCCGCGCCCGCATCAATGATAGCCCACGATGCCCGCCTTGCCGCGAAACACCCAATAGGCCCAGCCGGTGTAGGCAAGGATGAGCGGAATGATGACGCAGGCGCCGACCAGCATGAACAGTTGGCTCTCGACGGGCGCCGCCGCATCCCAGATCGTGATCGCCCGCGGCACCGCATAAGGATAAATGCTGATCCCAAGCCCGATAAAACTCAACAGGAACAGGGCCAGAGCCATCAGGAACGGCAACCGTTCGAACTCACGTTTCAGGCTCCAAAAGAAGGTGACCGCGCAGATCAGCACCAATAGCGGCACCTGCGCCGTCAACAAGACGCCGGGCATCGCGAACCATCGCCGCCAATAGTCGTAGTCGAGAAACGGTGTCACGGCGCTGACGGCCGCCAGCGCTACGAGGGTGCCGGCGCCGAGCCAAAACGCGGCACGGCGCGCGTGACGTTGGCTCGTCCCCTCCGTCTTCCAGATCAGCCACGTTGCGCCAAGCAGCGCATAGCCGATCACAACCGCGACGCCGGTGAGCATGCTGAATGGACTTAGCCAGTCGAGCCAGCCGCCAGCATATGCATCACTGACGACATGAATGCCCTGCAGAATTGCCCCAAGCGTCACGCCTTGCGCGAAGGCCGCAACCAGAGAACCCAGCCAGAACGCAACGTCCCATAGTGGCCGATGCCTTGGATCGCGCCAGCGGAACTCGAAGGCGACGCCGCGGAAGACCAGCCCGAGCAGCATCGCAATCATCAACGGGTAGGTGGCCGGAAGGATGATCGCATAGGCGAGCGGAAACGCCGCCAGCAGGCCGCCGCCACCCATCACCAGCCACGTCTCGTTGCCGTCCCAAACCGGCGCGATCGAATTCATCGCTTGGTCGCGCTCGTCACCGACCGCGAACGTTGGAAACAGAATTCCGATGCCAAGGTCGAACCCGTCCATGACGACGTAGGCCATCACCGCAAAGCCAATGATGGCGGCCCAGAAGGTGGTAAGGTCGATGCTGTACATGACCTCACTCCGCCGCTGTCAGAGGCACGCCGACGCTACCCGCCGGCGTAATGCCCGCGGCGCGCTGAGGCACCTTGGGCGGTTCCTTCTCGCCCGGCGCGGGCGGCTTCGCCATCAGGCGCAGTAGATAGTAGGTACCGGCGCCGAAGGCCGCGAAGTACACCAGTACGAAAGCGGCAAGGGAGGCCGCCAACGCCGGCGCCGCCAGCGGCGAGTGCGATTCCGCCGTTCGCAACAGCCCATAGACGGTGAAGGGCTGCCGGCCGACTTCCGTCGTCACCCATCCGGCGATCACCGCGACAAAGCCGGCCGGTCCGAGAACGACGCAGGCCCGATGCAGCCAAGGCCAGTCATAGAGCCGCCCCCGGAAGCGCGCGAGCAGGCTCCACAGACCGATGGCGAGCATCGCAAATCCCAGCCCGACCATGATGCGGAACGACCAGAATACGATCGGCACCGGCGGCCATTGATCACGCGGGAAATCGCCGAGACCCGGTAGAGGTGCATATGGATCATGTTTCAGGATCAACGAGCCGAGGCGCGGCACTTCCAGTTTGTAACGAACCTGCGCTTCCTCGTTGCTGGGAAGACCAAAGAGGATCAGCGAGGCGCCATCGGGGCTGGGCTCATAGTGCCCTTCCATGGCGAGAACCTTGGCGGGCTGGTGTTCCAGCGTGTTGAGCCCATGAGCGTCACCCGCAAGGATCTGGATCGGGGTCACGATCGCGGCCATCCACATCGCCATCGAAAACATCTTGCGCGCGCCGGCGTTGGTCCGGTCCCGCAGCAAATGCCAGGCGCCGACACCGCCAACCACGAACGCCGTCGTCAAATACGCCGCGATCACGGTGTGGACCAGGCGATACGGAAAACTCGCGGTGAAGATGATCGGAATCCAGGACCCGGCGGGCACGAACTGATCCTTCGCATTGATCGCGAATCCCGCCGGCGTCTGCATCCAGCTGTTCACCGCAATGATCCAGGTCGCCGAGATCAACGTACCAAGCGCCACCATGCAGGTTGCGAAGAAATGCAGGCCCTTGCCGACCTTGCTCATGCCGAACAGCATCACGCCGAGGAAGCCCGCCTCCAGAAAGAAGGCCGTCATCACCTCATAGGCCATCAGCGGACCGATGATCGGTCCGGCCTTGGTGGAGAATACCGACCAGTTCGTACCGAACTGATATGAGAGCACCACCCCTGAGACGACGCCCATGCCGAACACGACGGCGAAGATCTTCAGCCAGTAGCGGAACAGGTTGGCGTAGACGCCCTGCCCCGTCTTCAGCCACAGCGCTTCGAGCACCATCAGGTAGCTCGCAAGCCCGATCGAAAAGGACGGGAATATGAAATGGAACGAGACAGTGAACGCGAACTGGGCACGGCCCAGCATCACCGCATCGAGATTGTCCAGCAATGTCCTCTCCTTGCCTCAGGATATGAGTCCCGGTACTTCACTGCCCGCAGTGGGGGTCCGGCCGACTAAGCAGCAACAACGCGCACGGGAATCGACTTGGCTGCCGGCGTTCCGCTGATCTTGTCGTAATAGTCGAGAGGCAGCAGCGGATTGAGCTCGGGGTAGTATCCGGCGACCGATCCGCGCGGCATCGGATAATCCAGCACCTTCAATCCGCTCACGCGTCTCTGCACGCCATCATCGCTGATCGTTTCGAGCGCAATGCTCGAGCCGTCTTCGAGCCCTCGCGCCGCTCGATCCTCGGCGTTCATGAAGAGAACCATGCGGTCATTATAGACACCGCGGTAACGGTCATTGTTGCTGTAGATTGTCGTGTTGAACTGATCATGCGAGCGGATGGTTGCCAGTCGCAGCATCTTGGGATCCGAAACGGATGCGTTCACCTCCAGACCCGGCAAGAGCAGAAAGTTCGCCTTGCCGTTCGGCGTTGGCCACACCAACTGGCGCGGCGGCACGTCGAGGTGAAATCCTCTCGGGCTTTCGATACGCTCGGAGAAGTCGCTGTAGATCTCCGGATAGACCTCGGCGATCTTGTCGCGGATCAGACCGTAATCCTCGCTGTACCTTTTCCAGTCGACCTTGCTGTTCGGCAGCGCCGCTTGCGCGATCCGGCAGACGATTTCCACTTCGGGAAGCAGATGCGGGCTGGCGGGCGACAACACGCCGCGAGATGCCGTGACGTTTGACATCGAGTCCTCGATCGTCACGAATTGCTCACCGGCCGCCGTCCGGATGACTTCCGAACGCGCGATGACCGGCAGCATCACCGCATCGCGGCCGTGAACCAGATGCCCACGATTTAGCTTGGTGGTGATTGCGACCGTCAGCGCGAGCTTGCGCATCGCCGCATACGATCGTTCGGTATCAGGCACCGCACGAACGAAATTGCCGCCCAGCCCGATGAAAACCTTCGCCGTGCCCGCCTGCATTGCCGCGACCGACTCGACGGTGTGATGCCCGTGTTCGCGGGGCGGCTCGAACCCGAAGACGTCGCGAACCCGATCGAGATAGTCCTGGCTCGGCTGTTCGTCGATGCCGACGGTGCGGTCCCCCTGTACGTTGGAGTGACCGCGAATGGGAGAGATGCCGGCGCCCGGCTTGCCGAAATTGCCCTTCAGCAGGAGCAGGTTGACCAACTGCTGCACCAGCCGCGACCCCTCCTGGTGCTGCGTGATGCCCATCCCGTAGCAGATCATCGTCGCGCGCGAACGGATGTAGATCTCGGCGCATCTGCGGATCTGCGATTCCTCGAGCCCGGAGACCCTCTCCAATTCCGACCATGTCTGCGCCATCGCATCGTCCCGGACGGCATCGATGCCGACGGTATGCTCGCGGACAAACTCCCGGTCGACGATCTTTTCGCCGCGCGCCTCACGTTCGAAAATGACCTTCATCATGCCCTTGAGAAAGGCAAGGTCACCTCCGATGCGGACGTGAACGAATTCGCTGGCAATCTTGGTCGAACCGAAGGTTGCCATCTGGATGATATCCTGCGGATCGGCGAAGCGCACCAGCGCACGTTCGGGCATCGGATTGACGGCCACGATCGGAACCCCGCGCTTGCTCGCTTCGACCAGATTGCTCATCATCCGTGGCGAGTTGGTTCCGGTGTTCTGCCCGATGACGAAAATCGCTTCGGCGTGCTCGAAATCTTCGAGGATAACGGTACCCTTCCCGACTCCGATCGAGGGCGGCAAACCCCGGCTGGTCGGCTCGTGACACATGTTCGAGCAGTCGGGGAAATTGTTCGTGCCGAACTCTCGGACGAATATCGAGTAGAGAAACGCCGCTTCATTGGGCGTGCGGCCGGATGTGTAGAATTCTGCCTGGTGCGGACTTTCAAGGGCGCGGAGATGGCTGCCGATCAGCGCGAACGCGTCATCCCAGCTGCACGGCACGTAGCGATCCGACGATGCGTCGTAGCGCATCGGCTCCGTCAAACGCCCTTGCATCTCGAGCCAGTAGTCCGACCGTTCCATGAGTTCGGACACCGTGTGTCGCTCAAAGAACTCTCGCGTGACACGAAACTTGGTTGCTTCAAATGCCAACGCCTTGGCGCCGTTTTCGCAGAAATCGAGCGTCTTCTTGCATTCCGCGTCGGGGAACGCACAGCTCGAGCACTTGAATCCGCCGGGCTGATTCATCGCCAGCAGCGCGCGCGATCCCTTCGTCACCACGCTCTGCTCGAGAAGAATCTTTGCCGTCGCTGCGGCCGCCCCCCAACCGCCGGCAGGATGATTATACGTCTTGAAACGCGGCTTGCCGTCCAACATAAATCGACTCCGAAAATTGCCGGCTCTTCAGCAGGGTGACCCCAACAAAGACCCATCGCAGCAATACACGTGCCACGTGGCATATCCCGCAATTTCAACAGCTTACGGCTTTGCCCCACCAGCCGACGGACACTCTGTCCAATGCGATCAGACAAAGTGTCAGAATGCCGCAGCCTCGGCCGCGCCTCAGTCGTGTCGGCTTGCAGGATTGCCTCGACCTCGCGGCGAACGTCATGTCCGCCGCGATCATGGTGCCTGCCTGTCACGGCACCGCTTGCACGCGCCCCAACAATCCTGTTGAGGGCGCTCGGCCGTGTTGGCCGCGCTGGCTTATCGATCCTGATCGAGGTTCGCGACGATCACCTTGTCGATCAAGCCTTCATTGTGCCTGATAAAGTCATCGCGCGTCATGCCGGAGGCGCGCCAAGCATCCTGAAGGCCTGCGTCCCTGTGAAGCCACCCGTTTCGGGTTTGATGATCGATTTTATGACGTCGGGCGTCCTGCGATCCGTGCGATGCCTTGTCGTGGTCTTTGGACATTGCATTTATCCTTTCGGTTCGCCTTCTTACGCCCAACCATGGAAGCTGCATCGAGGAGAGACTAGCAACACATGTGCCAGCCTCGGCGCGTCGCGATGTCAATAAGTTGGACGGTGCTGGCTGCCGGCCATGGACAATTTGTCACGACAGATTTGGCCAAATTGTCTTCCGTGCTTGCCGCGCCAACGAGGCACAGGTGCCGACCAGCCTGAACGCGTTATCGTTGGGCGCAGGATGTGCTCGGTGTGTACAGGCGTTTGCCTGACACGATGAACGATCTGAGGAACGCGATGACGAATGACTTCACCACCGCTTTCGTTTAGCCTCACGAGAGTTGAGATGCCGCGTTCGAGCGCAAGGACGTCCTTGATCATTCGCGCCTGGTAGGAAATCAGATGAAGCGGGCTTCGAGAGACCGGCGACCAATCCATCATTCGCCCATGTTCTGGATTGGCGTCGCTTTGTGCCTTGCAGCCATAGCCATCTACGTTTGGTCCGACGATCTTTCCTGGCGACCTGCAGCAACCCCACACTGAATCGTTGGCGTGGTTGGGGTCCATTCCTCCCGGACAAGGCAATCTCGACAATCAGGATGCTTCAACCGTAGCAACTGAAGCACCTCGCATCCACCTGCGTCAGCAAACCCTGCTGCCATCTGCCCTCGGCCTCTTGCGCATTCAGCGTTACGTCAGCACATTCTGAAGAGGCTCTATGGGAGCGGGCAAATCGCGCTCTCCGAGCAGAGCGAGCATCTCGCGCTCGAGGGCTCGTCTCATCGCGTCAAGCGGAAGTGCATTTGGCTCCAGCCCAAAGGGGACCTCAAGCTGATGGCCCAGCGCATCAAGGCCGAAGAAGGTGTAGGCGACGAGCAGGACGGGCAGCAGCGTCCACCAGTCGAGCGATCCGGCGAGTGCGAACGGTAACGTCACGCAGAAGATCAGCGCGGTCCGATGCAGCAGCAGCGAATAGGCGAACGGCACCGGGGTGGACGCGATGCGCTCGCAGCCGCCCTGGACGTCCGAAAGGGCCGTGAGCTGTCCCTCCAGAACGGCGTAGTGGATCGGATCGATCCGATCCCGCTTCATCAGCATCAAGCAGTACAGCCCGATCTGGTTAAGCACGGCATTAGTCGGGTTTGGACCGCCTGAAGCCGCGTCGATCTCACTCCATGGTTTGATCGCCGCCACTTCGTCGTCACCCCGCAGGCGGGCTGTTAGTCCGGAGCAAAAGCCACACAAGCCGCGGAGAAGGACGCGTCGATCGTCGTCTTCGAGCGTTGATGTCTGGCGGGCGAACGAGCGGCAGGCGATGATCAGCTTCCCCCAAAGCTCGCGCCCCTCCCACCAGCGGGCGTAACATGTGCTGTTCCGGAAGCTCATGAAAACCGATAGCGCGATGCCGATCAGCGTGAAGGGAACGGCACTGATGCGCGCGAAGATGCCCGGATGCTCCATCGCAGCAAAAACCGCCAGCACACTGATGAGTGCGATCGCCACCAGATGCAGCGCAATCCGCGGCAGGATCGATCCATTGACTGCAAACGCGACGTCCCAGAAGCCGGGTTTGGAGCGGACGATCACCGCAGCCTCCACGGCATCCACAGTTGATTTCGATGCCCGTATTGCAAGGCAACGCTGGTCCCAACTTCGCTACCGCGGACGGAATAGCGCGGATATCCTGGCCATCGAGAGATCAGATCGGCCCGGGACAGGCGTGAGATCGCCCCGATGGACGACCAGCACCAAGGTCCGGCCGCTGTCGACATCGACGCTTCGAGTCCGGGACGATCTCCTGGTGACGAAGCAGAGCATTCGGCCACGGTGTCGGGTTGCAATATCATCGATGGGTCGAGTTCAGGTTCAGAAATCCACGTCGAACCGATCGAGCGAGACCACGCGGGTGACGTTGGAATGACGATTTTCAAACTTGTCGCTGGCCGCGCGCTCGATTCGCGCTCGGCGCGTGAGGAAGACTTCCTCGGCGCTGATAATTGGGTGGAATCGGACGCGCATCACGTTGAGGGCCCGGCGCGCGATCATGCAACTGACCTCCGCCGTATCGTTGTACATCACGAAATAAATTCCATGACGATGGACCTCATACTGACCATCGGGATCTCGCGCGAGCGCCATCTAACAGTCCTCAAATGACGGTCGCCCCGATCAAGCCCGGACCGAGCGACCATGCGATCATTTTGGCTTGCTTGCTCCCACAGCAAGGAGCGCGCCAACCCCGAAGACGACGCGAACTCAATAAGTTAGAGCGCATTCACCCTTTCCGGGGCAGACATTTTGTCTCTTGCGACGGACAAACTGGGATCATGGCGACGCGATCAAGCGCGCCCACACCGGATATATCGCCGCCACCATGCCGAACGCCGGGCTGCTGATACCTTCCCCGCGTCGGTCAATTCGCCTTCCTGCAGGGCCCCGCATTGTTCAATGCGGCCTTCTGCATTCCATCGATGGCGAGTGACCAACGTAACGTCGGCAGTGCGAGATCGCGGCGGAAAATCGGAGTTTGGCGAGGGAATCCTGAAGTCATTTGGAGCGGGTGAAGGGAATCGAACCCTCGTATTCAGCTTGGAAGGCTGCTGCTCTACCATTGAGCTACACCCGCATCTCGCGTTCACCTAACACGGCCGGGCGGCGGCCTCAACTGCCCCGGCGCGCGTTCTGATTCTCGGTAAAGGAAACCATTTCGGCGCCATCCGGCCGGTTCCTGACGCGGCCGGGTCGGCTTGCGGCCTTAACAGCGGCGGATTCGGCACCTATATTGGGCATCCCATCAACAACGAAAGGAGGTGATCTAGTGTCTTGTCTCAAGCGCTGTCACCTCGCTGGGATCGCCCGCTAGGAGCTGAGCAATCAGCCTGGCATCGGGGCGCTCTCAGCCCTGGACCAGCGAGACATCAAAATCGGGGGCGCGGCGGAAGCTCATCCGCCGCGCCTTTTTTGTTGTTTTGGCCTGCGCGATTCGCCGCCGCCATGCCGGCCGCCGGAATACCTTGTCGCAACACAGAAACCGTGCGATCCGCTCCAGATGAAATGTCGGCTCGGATCGCCGCCAGACGTCCTTGGGCCTGTCGCATCAGAATAAGGAGCACATCAGATGCTTTATGCCATCCTGGCCTATCACGTCGAAGCCGAGGTCAAGTCGTGGAGCGCCGAGGAGGACGCTGCCGTGATGACGGGTCTGCGCGAGGTCCATCAACGGCTGAAGGGCAAGCTCGGCCCGGCTGCGCGGCTCGGCGATACCCGCAACGCCAGCACGCTGCGTGGGCCCGGCCACGGCATGGTGATCGACGGGCCGTTCTCCGAGACCAAGGAGCAATTGCTCGGCTTCTACGTGATCGATTGCGCCGATGAGGCGGAGGCGATCGCCGCGGCGCGCGACCTGCGCAGCGTCAACCCGTCGGCGGTCTACGAGATCCGCGCGCTGAAGCTCTACATCCCCGGCGCGCCGTTTCCGGAGACCGCGGGCCCGCGCGACGCGTAACGCATGATCCCCGCGCAAACGCCTTTGGCGTTTGTCGCGCGGGAAAACCGCTTGGCACTTTTCCGGATCATGCCTTAGCGGCTGGAGCGTTTCGGCAGCTTCGGCAGCTTGCTCGGGTCGAACTTCGGCAGCGGCAGATCCGGCGGCGGCTCGGGCGCCACCTCCTGGCTCGGAATCAGCGTCACCTCGAAGGCGAGATCGGGCACGGCATCCGCCCTGCCCGTGCAGGTCGCGATCGCGCCGGTCCAGATGCCCTCGAGCCGCACCACGAGGTCGTCGGTGCCGAACACGGTCGTGCCGTCCCTGGAGTGCCGCTGCGTGGTGAGCACGGCGGAGAAGCGCTCGCCGTCGACCTCATAGGTGCCGCTGTAGAGCATGACCGCGTCGCTGCCCCACAGCCTGCCATCGGCGACGTGCACGATGCCGGTGCCGTCCGCAAGCGACGTTCGAAACCACGCCGCGTAGGTGCCGTTCTTGAGCATGGAGCCGGTCTCCATCTGCTCCCGTTTCACAGCGCACGATCTGGGCACCGTTGCGTTAACAGGCGATGAAGGAACTCGCGCCTGCGCTCATTGGCCGTCGATCTGCCGCCCCATGATGGCGATCGCCTTCTGGTAGACGCCTGCTGCGTTCCACGCCTCGATCGCAGCGAAGTTGGGTTCCCCGGGCTGATAGCCGGCGCCGGCGCGCCAGCCATGGGCGCGCAGGAAGTTCGCCGTCGAGCTCAGCGCATTGGCCGCGACGTCGAGATTGCCGGTGCCGTAGGCGAGGACGTTCTTCGGCATGAACTGGGTCTGGCCGATCTCGCCATGCATCGAGCCGCGCGTGCTCCCGGACAAAGTGCCGCGGTCGACGAGCTTCAGCGCCGCATAGAGTTGGTCGGTGAAGAACTCCGGACGGCGGCAGTCATAGGCCAGCGTCGCGATCGAGGACAGCATGTTCTGATTGCCGCGCTGGCTGCCAAAACCGCTCTCCATGCCCCAGATCGCGATCAACGGTCCCGGCGGCACGCCATAGCGTTGCTGGATCGAGGCGAACAGCGCCGCCTGCGACTGCTTCAGCGATCGGCCGCGCGCCACGATGGTCGCAGATCCGCGCTTGGCCATGAACTGCTCGAGCGACAGGCCGAAGCTACGCTGGCCGCGATCCGCGGCAATCGTCGCACTGGCATAATGGGTCTGCATCAGCGCGGCGATCGCGGTGGCGCCGATGCCCTCGGCGCTCGCCTCGCTTGAGAACTGCTGCTTCCAGGCTTCGAACCCGCCGGGCCCGTTGCCGCACTGCGCCGCGTTCGCCTCCGCCCCCAGCGTTGCAACCATCACGACGATGGCGAGTGCCGACGTCGCAACCTGCCAGCCCCTGATCATCCGAAACTCCTTCGCAAATGTGCCGCCGCCCCTCGCGGGCGCGGCGCTGACGATGACCGGATTGACATGACCCGGCGATGAACGATCCGCCTCAGATTCGACCGCGGACCGTCACGATATGTCCCCGGCAGCGGATTGGCCATCCCGGCCGCCTCAGGCAGGCCGGGACATTTGGCCCCGGCGCCCGGAAGGCGTCATGCGCCGGGCATGACGCGGAACACGGCGTGCGCGACGATGCGTGGCGATGCAGATCGCGCGTGAGATCAGCGAAATCCGGCGGTGAAAGGTCTGCGATGTAGTAGGTTCTCCGCGGGGACGGCGGCCCCGCTGTCCTCCAACTTGGGAGGCGATGGCTATGATGAAGACCCTGTCACTTCTAGCGGTCCTGCCCGTTATCGGCGCCCTGTCGATGTCGACGGGCCACGCCGCATCCACATGCTCCACGAGCAATTTCGGCATCTCTGCGGTACCGTGCGGCAAGCGCTATGCGGTCAGCTACGAAGCCTGCCGGAAATACGTGATCGAGCATGGCGCATCGGCCGCCGAATCCTGGTGGTACTGCACCAGTCAAGGCTACACGAAATAGCCGGCATTTCCCGGGAGAGGTCTTTCGCCGCCGCGGACAGCGCGTTGAGCTGCCGCGACGCCGAACGCGTATGCCTGCCGATCAGCGTGTCAGAGCCTTTTCCGTTCCGATTGAATCGGAACGGGGCTCTGGATTTTTGTTTTGACGCGTTTTCTTGACGCGAACCGGTATCCACTTCGCTGGAAAACGCTCTAAGGCACGTCGCCTCGCCTCACCGGGCCGACGGTCTGCGGCCGGTTGAGGAAGAACTCACGGTTGCCGAGCGCGGCCTCGGCATACTGGTCGATCGCCACGATGATCGCCTGCACGTGGTGAAAGCACCAGCCTTCCCGCGTCGCCATGTGCCGGACCTGGGCCAGCGCCTTGATCCAGGGCGCGTGATCATCGCTGTCGTGGAAATACCGAAGCGGCTCTCTCATCTTTCCTCCGACACTTCACGTCTTGCAGCTCGGCGTGCAGCCGCCGCATTCCAAGCGCCGTCATGCACGCGCTTCGCCGGCGGCCAGCTCTCGCTTCGCCGGGCGAACGAAGGCCGGCGTCGCGGCGCGACGGCGCGGTGCAACGCCCGCATGCACGATGATCGGATCGCGGTCGCCCAGGACCTCCCGCTCCTCGACCAGACGGCTCATGACCAGCCGCATCTTCAAGAGGTCCCCGGCGACGAAGGCGCAGTCTTCATCGCGGTTGATCTGCTGGCGCATGATGGCTTCGGCCTCGAGCATGCTGACGCGCAGCGCCCTGATCTGCCTGCGAATTTCGCTGATGCGGTTGTCCATGGCGTCCTCCAATTCACGGTGGAGGGCAATTAGAACAAAACAAGAACATCGAGTCAAGCGGTGGAGTCGCCCGTCATGGGTGTTGTTATCACGACGCAACCGGGTGAATTCCGGTCTCCGGCCGTAACAGTTTCACGAATTCAACGTGAGGTACCAGACATCGAGCGAGATCAGGGAAGCCACGGCCGATCGCGCGCAGCGAGGATCGCAGCCGTCAGAGACAAACAGCCGACACACGACTGTGGAACAATGTGGCATCGAACTTGTCTACACAAATAGACAAGTTAAAATGAGTCGATTCTCTTTCGATCATTGCGCAGCAAATGCCCAAGTCCTCAAATGCCCAAGTCCTCCAAGCTGGTAGCCGCGAAGCGCGGCAAGGTTCTTCTGGTTAGACGCCGATCTGACGGGCTGTGGATGTTCCCCGGCGGGCGCAGGCGCGCGCGAGAGACCGGGAAGGATTGCATCAAGCGCGAAATCAAGGAGGAGTTGCCGAAGCTCAAGCTCGGCAGGCTCAGCCTGTGGAAGGAAGTGACGGCCAGGAACAAGCGTTCGGGCCGCAAGATGAGCGACGCGATCTTCATCGCCAAGAACGCCAAGGGCCGACTGGCGATCGGCGACAAGAAGGAGATCGACCGCGCCGCCTGGCAGAAGCCGCGCGGCCTTCGCCTGACGCCGACCTCCCGCTACATCCGCGACCGGCTGTTTCCGAGAAAGCAGCGGCGCCGGAGATAAGACGCACGATCGACCGCGCCCGCATCGCAGCGCGCGCAGGGCTTTCTTTCGGCTCTCGCGCAGGCCACCAGTTCCACCGCAGGAACACCGTACTGATCCGGATTTCTGGAAAGATAGGACGGTCGTAATACCAATCCTGCCGGCGTTACCCGTTCTTTGCAGAGCATTTTTTCACGACTGAGTTCTTACAGACCTATTGTGACCGGCAGAAAAGGGCCGCCGATGCGACGGCCCTTTTCGATTCAGTCCCGTGTCATTCGGGCGGCATCAATCCCGGTGAATTGGCCTTACCCATCTCAGTATCAGGCAGAATGAGGCCGCCAACCGGCGGCCTCCTTGTTGAGCGGCCCCAGCAACCTATGGGGGCCTGGGAGGGCAGGCGCTGGGGCCATCTACCGGCCCGGGTAGCGCGGGTCGGGCCAGGTGAGCGTCCATCAAATGAACAGAGCAACGGCAACCATTGCGATTGGGCACAGTCCCAACACGACGATGCCCGCTCGAACAATCACTTCGGACATGACACGCGCCCTTCAATGGGACGCTCAAAATACGCCGCGGCGGAAGCCGAGCAAAGTGCAGTTTGTGCCAGTTTTTCGCGTCCTTCAGTCATGCGTCACCGCGGCAAAGGACGCGCCAAAGCGGAGTCGTTCGGACACCAAAACTCACGCACGCCCCCCTGAAGATCACCGAAGAGTTGGCCCACAGCCGGTATCGCGCAGTTCGGCCCTGGAGTTTGGCGACTGCGCCCACCGTGCTGATTTCTTGAGCTTCGTATACCGCCGACGCGTGCTAGGAATGACGTGATCCGCTTCGTATCGGACCACGACATGAGCTAAGAATTCGTCAGGATGACCTTCCCCTCCAACCGCCAGAGGCGGCTGTTCAAACTAGTCTCCGCGCGCTGGCAGCGCCGGGCCCTGTTCTTGCTGGGCGGCATTGCGGTCGGTGCGGCGGCCGTCGCCCTCGCACAACTCGCGGATCTGGCGCAGATCGCATTTGGCGCAGTGGTATCCCGTTTCCATTATGCCTCGCTGGTGCTGACGCCGGCCGGGTTCGCGCTGTCGGTGTTTCTGACCAACCGCTTCTTTCAGAACGCGCAAGGCAGCGGGATCCCGCAGGCGATCGCTGCACGTCATCTGACCGACCAGACCGCGCGCGAAAGCCTGGTTTCGCTGCGCGTTGCGGCCGGCAAGATTCTGCTGACCCTGTTCGGCCTGTTGTGTGGCGCGTCGGTCGGGCGCGAGGGACCGACGGTGCAGATCGGCGCCTCGATCATGTTTGCGCTCGGCCGCTTCTCACCGCGGCGCCAACCCGGCCTGATCCTTGCCGGCGCGGCCGCGGGTGTTGCGGCCGCCTTCAACACCCCGCTGGCCGGGATCGTGTTCGGCATCGAGGAAATGAGCCGTGCCTTCGAGACGAGAACCAGCAGCCTGATCATCGGCGCGGTGATCGCTGCCGGCCTGACCTCGCTCGCGCTGATGGGCAACTATACGTATTTCGGCACTAGCGCGACGGCCCTGCGCAACGGCACCGACTGGCTCGCGGTCCCGCTCTGCGGCGTTGCCGGAGGTCTTGCGGGCGGCCTGTTCAGTCGCATCCTGATCGCAGTGGCACGCGGATTTGCCAATCCGGTCGGACGCGCGATCAAGCGCTATCCGATCGGCTTTGCCGCAATCTGCGGATTTGCGGCTGCGATTTGCGGGATTGCGTCCGACGGCGCGATCTACGGCACGGGATATCAGCAGGTCAAATCCGCGCTCGAAGCCGGAGCACAATTGCCGGCGAGCTTCAGCGTCTGGAAATTCCTCGCGACCACGTTCGCCTCGATCAGCGGCATGCCGGGCGGCATCTTCGCGCCCTCGCTCGCGGTCGGTGCCGGGCTCGGCTCCAACATCGCGCCGCTGTTTCACGGCGCGCCGCTGCCGGCCATCATGCTGCTCGGCATGGTCTCCTATTTCGCCGGCGTGGTTCAGGCACCGATCACCGCCTTCGTGATCGTCACCGAGATGACCGACAATCACGCGATGGTCGTGCCCTTGATGGCCGCGGCCCTGATTGCGCACGCGAGCTCGCGCCTGATCTGCAAGGAAGGCGTCTATCACGCCCTCGCCAAGGGCTTCGTCGAGCGGGCCGCGCCGGCGCAGCAGATCACCTCGATCTGAATTTCCGGCACCAAGGGAAAACGGAATCCGGCTTGAATAAATCTGGCCTGAAACAAACGAAATGTTTCAGTGACTCTTCATGCGTGAACGGAGTTCCGGGTTCCTCGGGGAGCGGACTTATCGCGGCGACGTTGGTCTATGGGCAGTCCCCGAGAAAAGGGGGGAAGCGCTATGGTCGAGAAAGTCATGAACAACCCCGCCTATTGGCGGGATCGAGCCGCCAGGACACGTGCCAAGGCGGATTCATTCAGATACCAAGACTCGCGCGCGAACCTTCTGAAGATCGCCGAAGAGTACGATCGGCTGGCAAACTATGCCGAGCAGCAATTGTTGCACGCTCCGACGATGAAACTGTCCGGCCAATCTCCGTAACGGCAGGAGCCTTTTGGACATTGGGCCGTCTCAGCCGGTGCGTGGGCCGCACGTCACGCTGCTTTCGGCCATCGAGCCTCAGCCGCGATACGCAAACAGCTCGATCGGCTCGCTGAAACCGCGCACCGAATGCTCGCCGACATGCTCGAGCGCGAAATCGTGCTCGACCAGATCGGCGAAGGCGCGCGACAGCAGCACGTTTCGTCCCAATTGCTTGGTCAGAGCCTCGAGCCGCGAGGCCATGTTCACCGCGGGGCCGATCACCGTGAAGTCGAGCCGGCTGCGCGATCCGATATTGCCGTACATGACGTCGCCGACATGGACGCCGATGCCGTAATTCATCGGCGCGCGGCCCATCATGCTGTTCTTTTCGCTCAGCGCCGCCATCGCCTGCCGCGCCTCGGACACCGCGTGCAGCAGATTGGCGCAGGCCTTGGGATCGCTGAGCGGGAAAATCGCAAGCAGGCCGTCGCCGATGAATTTCAGGATTTCCCCGCCATGCCGCGCAATCGGCTCCGACATCGCGTCGAAATAGTCGTTGAGCAGATCGATGACGTCATCGCGCGGCCAGCTGTCCGAGATCCGGGTGAAATCCCTGAGGTCGCAGATCATGATCGCGGCACGCACCGTGGTGCCGCTGCCGCGCCGCGTCGCACCGGCCAGGATCATCTCGCCGGCATGAGTGCCGACATAGGTCTCGAGCAGCGTCCGCGCCAGGCGGTTCTTCATCCGGATCTCGCTGACCAGCGCCAGCACCGGCAGCACCTTGCGAAGGTCGGCGATGTCGGCGTCATCGAAGCCGCCGGACCGGTCGGTCGCGAACGTCACGACATGCCGCTTGCCGAGCGTATGCAGCAGCGGCCACGCCACATAGTCGGTCAGGCCTTGCGCGCGCATCTCGTCATAAAGCGCATGCGTGCGGCCAGACGCCCGTTCGAGCCGCTCGCGCACTTCGCCGGCGCCCTGGTGGATTTCGTAGACCGGGCTGCCGATATATTCCGAGCGCTCCCTGACCTCGTAGTCGACCCGCGTGATCTCCGCCTCGCGCTTGCCGTCGCCCCAGATGATCCGGGCGCCGAGCCATTGCGGATGCTGGATCAGGAGATTCATCGTCGCCCGCTTGAGGGGAATACCCGTTTGCTGGAGCCGGACGCACAGTTCGGCGAAGATATTGTCGATGAAGCGCTCGTCGCGGGTCTCGTTGGTCAGCCAGGCCACCACGTCGTCGTCCGATTGCGGCATGACGGACTCGATGTTGGGGGCGTTCATGGCTTGCTCCGGAGCGGCGGGTGGGATCGGCACGCGATATGTCGTGCTTCCGGCCGGCAACGTCAACGTTACCAGCGGTATTGTGATCACCGGCGTCGGGGGGCGGGAACGGTGCCACCCTGTTACAACCCCCCTTCCCTGCCGCCGAGCACAACTCAACTGGTTAGCGGTCGATTAGTCGGATCGCGCGGACGTTGCATCGCGGGCACACTGCGCCTTGTTTCGCTGGGGAACGACAGGCTTCATTTGTCAGCTCACACTGAGTCACATAGCGTGATGCCCATCCGCTGCCGGCGAATGTTTGCGGGAATGCAACCTGCCGGGCGGCGGCAAGAACAAGGGGCTGAGCGCCATGCGCAAATGCATCGGGGCTGCGACGAAACCACGACACGTTGGTGACAATCCACTCAATCCACGCCGGACTGCATCGCCGTCCCGCACCTGCGCACAATTCCAGCGCCTGCTGCTGCTGAGCGCCTCGGTGGCCGCGCTCTCGGCCCTGTCCGCGGGCTCGGCCGCGGCGCAGACCTGGACCGGCGCCACCAGCAACGACTGGACGGTCGGTTCGAACTGGAGCACCGGTACCGCCCCCGCCGGCGGTGCGGTTGTCATTAGTACACCTGGGAACGTCGTCCTCGGCGTCAGCCCTGGAGCGACCGGCACAACGGGTAGTTTTCGGCTTGGTTCGGCAGGAACGACCAGCTTCACGATTCAGAACGGCAGCACGCTAGCCACCACAGGCACCCCCATTCAGATTGGCACCAATGCCGGCGCGACGACCACCATGACCGTGACCGGGGCCGGATCACAATGGACGATCGGCACCGGCACGTTCACCCTGGGCGGTGGCGGTACAGTCGTACTCAACATCAGCGACGGCGCGACCGTCGACAGTACGACTAGGCTCCAGCTCGGCGCCCCGGCTGCCCTCGGCACCGCCACAGTCAATATAAGCAACGCCACGCTGAAGGTCAGCAACATCGCCTTCTTTGGCAGTGCCAGCAATGTGGTGAACTATGACAACGCCACCCTCCGCGCCCGCGCCAACAGCTCTCCCTTCCTGACCGGAACCGCGAACCAGAACAATATCAAGGCGGGCGGGCTGACCTTCGATACCAATGGATTCACTGTCGTCATCGCAAGCAACAACACCGCCGGCTTCAGCGGCGTCGGCGGATTGACCAAGACCGGTGCCGGGACCCTCTCCCTCGCCGGCGGCAACACCTACACCGGCGAGACGGTGATCCAGCAGGGCACGCTCGCGGTGAGCGGCATCGCCGGCGCCAGCGATGCCCTGATCCATTCGAGTCGCGTGGTCGCCAACGCAACGCTGGATATTTCAGGCATCGCCAACACCGCCTCGCACATCCAGAGCCTTGGCGGCAGCAGCGCCGCCAGCGTCGTGCTGGGCACCAAGGACCTGATCATCGCCAATGCGAACGATACGTTTGCAGGCTCGATCAGCGGCACCGGCGGGCTCCAGCTCGCCGGCGGCACGCAGGGGCTGTCAGGCGTGCAGACCTACAACGGCGCGACGACGATCACGGGCGGCACGCTGGCGCTGACAGGTGCCGGCGATATTTCCGCCTCCAGCCAGGTGATCGCGAACGGCACCTTCAGCATCGCCGGCCTCTCCGGCGCGGGCACCAGCATCCAGCGACTGTCGGGCACGGGCGGCGTCGATCTCGGCGCCAAGACGCTGACCATCACAGCCGCGAATGACACGTTCGCAGGCGTGATCGGCGGCAGCGGCGGGCTGACGCTCGCGGGCGGCACCGAGACACTGTCCGGCGCCAACACCTATAGCGGCGTCACCACGATCTCCGCGGGCACGCTGGCGCTGACCGGCACCGGCTCGATCAGCACTTCCGGCCATGTGGTGGCGAACTCGGTCTTCGACATCTCCGGACTCACCAGCGCCGGCACCAGCATTCGGAGCCTCGCCGGCAGCGGCAATGTCGCGCTCGGCGCCAAGACGCTGACCATCACCAATGGCAGCGACAATTTCGCGGGCGCGATCGGCGGCACCGGTGGGCTCGTCCTTACCGGCGGCACGCAGATCCTGTCCGGCGTCAACTCCTACAGCGGCGCGACCACGGTCTCCGGCGGCACGCTGCAAGCCGGCGCGGCCAACGCCTTCAGCGCCGCCTCCGCCGCGATCGCCACCGCGGGCGGCACCTTCGACCTCAACGGCTTCAACCAGACCATGGGCGCGCTCGGCAATGCCGGCACGGTGCGGTTCGGCGCGGCGCCCGGCACGACGCTAACGGTTGCCGGCAACTATGCCGGCAATGGCGGCACATTGCTGTTCAACACCGTGCTCGGCAGCGACGGCTCGGCGACCGACCGCCTCGTCGCGGCAAGCACGTCGGGCACCTCGACCGTGAGGATCAACAATGCCGGCGGCGGCGGCGCGCAGACGGCCGACGGCATCAAGCTGATCGACGTCACCGGCGCCTCCAACGGCAGCTTCACGCTGGCGGGCAACTATTCGCTGCAGGGCCAGCAGGCGATCGTCGCCGGCGCCTATGGCTATACGCTGCAGAAGAACGGCATCGCGACGCCGGCGGACGGCGACTGGTATCTGCGCTCCAGCCTGGTCAATCCGCCTGGTGATCCTGCCGCACCGGCCAAGCCCGCGGGCCCGCTGTACCAACCCGGCGTGCCGCTCTACGAGAACTACGCCCAGGTGCTGCTCGGCATGAACGCGCTGCCCTCGCTGCAGGAGCGCGTCGGCAACCGCTACTGGGGCGGCAACGGCGGCCCGAGCGAGGCCATGGCGCGGATGGGCGTCACGCCGGCGGCGACATCAGACAGTTCATGGACGCAATCGGCGTTCTGGGGCCGCGTCGAAGGCGGTCAGACCAGCCTGCGGCCGTCGAACACGACAGGCTCGACCACCAACAGCGATGACTTCAAGGCGCAGGCCGGGCTCGATGGTCTCGCGCTCGAGAACGACTATGGTCGCCTGATCGTCGGCCTTACGCTGCAATATGGGCTGACCACCGCCTACGTGAATTCGTTGTTCGGCAACGGCCGCATCCGCGCCGAGGGCGCCGGCGTCGGCGCCACTGCCACCTGGTACGGCGACAACGGCGTCTATCTCGACGGTCAGATGCAGACCATGTTCTACCGCGGCGACCTCACCTCCGATCTCGTCGGCAGCATGGCTCATGGCAATGAAGGCCTCGGTTACGCGTTCAGCGTCGAGGGCGGCAAGCGGTTCACAATCGGCAACGGTTTTTCGCTGACGCCGCAGGCGCAGCTCGCCTATTCCAAGGTCGAGTTCGACGGCTTCGCCGACCGCTTCGGCGCGCTGGTCTCGCTCGGCAATGCCGACAGCCTGCTCGGCCGCGTCGGGTTGTCGCTCAATCACCAGAAGAGCTGGAGCGACGGCGCCCGCTCCGACCTCTACGCGATCGGCAATCTGCACTACGAATTCCTCGACGGCACCAAGGTCGACGTCGCGGGCACCGGCTTTGCCAGCACCAACGACCGGCTGTGGGGCTCGATCGGCGGCGGCGGCAGCTACAGCTGGGCGGGCGGCCGCTACACCTTGTTCGGCGAAGCGACCTATCGCGCCAGTGTGCAGGATGCTGGCGACAACCACAGCTACAAGGGCACCGCCGGCCTCCGCGTGGTGTGGTGAGGACGCTTCACCCGCGTGCGGGCCGCCTCGGGAGGAGCGCCTCCATGGCCTCTTAATAGTGCAATAATACCGCCAACTTGCCCCGACGAGTGGAGCCGCCGTGTCTGCCGACTCCTTTGCATGGGGTTGTTTTCGATATTTTGGCAGTCGCCCTCGCGACGGCAGGCCCTGCCGCTCGCGGGGCGTGAAGTGAAGCCTACCCGCCCAGCCGATCGACCTCGGCCTTGCCGGCCTTCATCACCAGCGGGATCTGCTCGCCCTGGCCGAGCAGGCACGTCACGTCGCGCAGCGGGTTGCCCTCGACCACCAGCAGATCGGCGAAGGCCTCCGGCGCGATGCGGCCGAGCTTGCCTTCCATGCCGAGCACCTCGGCACCGACAACGGTGGCGCTGGCGATCACTGCCTGCGGGCCCAGTAGTTCGGCGCGGATTCGGAACTCGTCGCTCTGCAGCCGCTGCGACGGGCCGAGCAGATCGGTGCCAAACCCCATTTTGACCCCAGCCTCGCGGTAGATCGCGAGCGAGCGCAGCCCGGCGTCGCGCACGTCGGCGATCTTGGCGACGCTCGCCGCAGGCAGGCCGTATTTCGCGCCCTCGTTTGCCAATGCTTCGTAGGTGACCAGCGTCGGCACCACATAGGCGCCCTGCTCGGCCATCAGGCGCGCGGTCGGAAGGTCGATCAGATTGCCGTGCTCGATGGTGCGCACGCCGCAGCGTATTGCCCGCTCGATCGCCTCCGCGGTGTAGGCGTGCGCCAGCACATAGGTGTGCCGCGCCCTCGCCTCGGCGACGATGGCGCGGATCTCGTCCTCGGAATAGCCGTAGGCGCCGATCGGATCGGTCGGCGACGCGACGCCGCCGGACGCCATGATCTTGATCTGGTCGGCGCCCATCTGCAGCTCCTCGCGCACCGCCTTGCGCACCGCATCGACGCCGTCGACGACGCGCGCGATCGCGCCGACCCGCACGCAGCAGGAGCAGGTCGGGTCGGCCAGATAGTCGGAGCGGGCGCGCCCGTCGCCGTGACCGCCGGTCTGGCTGAGCGCGCGGCCGGAGACAAACAGCCTGGGACCATCGGTGAGGCCGGTATCGATCGCCTGCTTCAGCGCATAACCGGCGCCGCCGGCATCGCGGACCGTGGTGAAGCCGCGCTTCAGCATGCCCCGCAGCAGCATGGTCGAGCGCAGCGTCACCAGCACGTTGGCCATCCGCGCCTGCTGCGACAGGTCGAGCTCGACGGCAACCGCATGCACATGCAGGTCGATCAGGCCGGGCATCAGCGTCTTGCCCTTGAGGTCGATGACCCGGTCGGCGGAAGCCTCGATCGGCCGATCGGACACTTCCTTGATCAGGCGATCTTCCACCAGCACGTGGTGGCCTTCCAGCAGATCGGGCCGCGACGGATCGAGCAGCGCGGCATTTTTGAAGAGGATGGTGGACATGATCGTCTCCTGGCCTGCGTGATCACGCAGCCTCGCTTGCGATGTCTTCGAGCGACCGTCCGCGCGTCGGCACGCCCATCAGCACGACGGTCAGCGCGCCGATCAGGAGCACCGACGTGGTGACGCCGAACACGCCGGCAAAGCCGAAATTCGGATAGAGATAGCCGACCAGGATCGGCGCCACGATCGCGCCGATGCGGCCGATCGCGGATGCGAGCCCGGCCCCCGTGGTCCGGATCGATGTCGGAAACACTTCGGCCGTGTAGGCATAGACGCCAGCATAGGTGCCGTTCATGAAGAACGACAGCAGCAGGCCGGCCGTCATGATCTCCGCATCGCTCTTGGCAAAGGCGAGCCCGAGCGCGCTGGCGCCGCCGAGCAGCATATAGGTCGCAATCGTCGCCTGCCGTCCGATCCGCTCGTTGAAGAAGGCGGCGGTGAAATAGCCCGGCACCTGCGCGCAATACATCGCGAGCGAATAGCCAAAACTCTTGGTGATGCTCATGCCGTTCTGCACCAGGAGGCCGGGAATCCAGACGAAGAAGGAATAGTAGCTGAAGGTGATCGACAGCCACATGATCCAGGTCATCGTGGTGATGCGCGCCTGCCGGCCGGCGAGCAGCGCGGCAAAATTGCTCAGCAGCGTTCCCGACGATGCGGCGGGCGCAGCCGGCTCGGCGACGGGCGACGGCAGCGCGCGGCCCTCGCGCGCGAAGCCGGCCTCGATCCTGTCGAGCACCGCCTCGGCCTCCTTTGCCCTGCCCCGGCTTTCCAGCCAGCGCGGCGATTCCGGCAACGATCTCCGCCACCACAGCAGCATCACGACCGGGATGGCGGTGATGACGAGCACGATGCGCCAGCCGTTCTCGTAGGCGGGCACGATGAAATAGCCGAGCAAGGCGGCGGCAACGAAGCCGAACGAGAAGAAGCCCGCCAGCGCGCCGGTGAAGGCGCCGCGGTAACGCCGCGCCACGAACTCCGCGAGGTACGGCGCGATGATCGCGCTCTCCGCGCCTGTCCCCATGCCGGCGACGACGCGCGCGGCAAAGAACGCCGGCCAGCTGTCCACCGCCGCGCTGACCAGCGAGGCCGCGCTGTAGAGCGCGAGCGCCGACATCATCACCGCGCGTCGGCCGATCAGATCACCCAGCGTCCCCGCGAGCAGCGCGCCGAACAGATAGCCGACGAAGGTGCTGGAGCCGAGCACGCCGGTCTCGACATTGGTCAGTCCCCAGGCGGTGCGCAGCACCGGCAGGATGAACGCCAGCACCGCGGCATCCATCGCGTCAAAGAGATAGCCGAGGCCGCCCATCAGCAGCAGGTGCACATGGAACCGCGCGAACGGCAGGCGCTCGATGCGCGCCGAGATCATCGACATGAAAGTCCCCCTCGCCCCGCGGTCGGCACGCGCCACGGGGTCAGCCGGGGAATGATAGACAAACCAAGATTATCCGAATAATTTATAATCGTTATCTGGCACATCACCATTGTGAATATAGCTCGTGTCCTTCCGCACGCTCGACCTCAACCTCCTGAAAGTCTTCGAGGCGCTGATGACCGAGGGCAGCGTCACGCGCGCCGCCAGCGCGCTGACCATGACACAGCCCGCGGTGAGCAACGCGCTCGCGCGGCTGCGCGACGCGCTCGGCGATCCCCTGTTCGTGCGCACCGCGAGCGGGATCCGCCCGACGCAGCGCGCCGTAGCGCTGTGGCAGCCGATCGGCGATGCCCTGGAACATGTTCGCCACGCCCTCGATGAGGACGCCTTCGATCCACGACAGACCCAGGCCGAATTCATCCTGTCGATGTCGGATTACGTGTCTTCACTGGTGATGCCGCGGCTGCTCAACCGCTTCAGCGAAGTGGCGCCGTCCGCGCGCATTCACACCGTGCCCAACACCATCCTGGAGATCGGCGACCGGCTCGAGGACAACCGGGTCGATTGTGTGCTGAGCGTCTATGTCAACGAGGCGCAGCAGCCGCCGGCGGTGATCCGCTCACGCTCGCTGTGGACCGTCGAGTACGCCTGCATGATGCGGCGCGACCATCCGCTGGCCAGGCAGAAGCGGCTCAGCACCCGGAGCTTCCTTGCCGCCAAGCATGTCGATGTCAGCCTCGCCGGCAAGACACTGCCGACCTACGACCAGTTTCTCGCCTCGCGCGGGCTGTCGCGCAATCTGGTCGCGACCGTCAACCACTACAACGCCGCCTACGAGATCGTGCGCCAGTCCGACCTGATCGCGGTGCTGCCGCGCGATCTCAGCGCGCAGTCCCGCCACGCGCCCCATCTGTATGCCATGCCGGTGCCGCTGCCGGCGCCGCCGCGCATCGTCAGCCTGTTCTGGCACCAGCGCAACGACACCGTTCCCGCGCAACGCTGGCTGCGCGAGGCGCTGGTGGAGATGTTCGCAAGGATGGAGTGAGGGGCTGGGATTGGCGCATGCGGACTAACCCAGCTCCCGGACACCCGTGATCCCCGTAGCGGCACGGGGATGCTGATTAACGCTCCCGCAACTCGGGTTTCGTTTCCGATTGACGCCATCGGGGACCGCGGTGGTAGGCTGTCGCCATTTCACGTGGCCATTTGAATGCGCGCGTTATTGGAACAATACCAGCTTTTGCTGGCGCCCCTGATCTTCGTGCCGTTCGAGCAACTCTTTGCAGCGAGGCAGCAGAAGATCTTCAGGCGTGGTCTGTTGACCGATATGGCCTTCCTGTTTCTCAACGGCTGGCTGGTGTTCGTCGGCGTGACCGCGATCATCGCAGTGGCGACGCTCGTCAATCAATCGATCCTGCCCTCGGCAGTCAAGCAGGCGGTCAGCGATCTCCCGTATTGGGCTCAGGCACCCATTGCGATCGTGATCGGGGATCTCGGCATCTACTGGACCCACCGCATCCTGCATGTCGTGCCGGCCATGTGGCGCATCCATGCCGTTCATCACGCCGTCGAAGATCTGGACTGGCTCGCCGCGATCCACCAGCACCCGCTTGACGTGACCTTCATGAAGGTTGGTTCGCTGTTTCCGCTGTTCGCGCTTGGTTTCTCCGCTGAGGCGATCGGGACCTATCTTGCGATCTACTACTGGCAGTCCTGGCTCGCGCACGCCAACGTGCGCCTGGGCTACGGCCCGCTACGCCATGTCCTGGTGTCGCCGGAGTTTCATCACTGGCACCACAGCAGCCAGCGGGAAGCCAGGGACAAGAACTACGCCGGGCTGTTCTCGTTCTACGACGTGCTGTTCGGCAGCCTCTATCTTCCGGAAGGGCAGAAGCCGACGGCATTCGGCGTCGATCATCCGATGCCCAAGAGCTACTTGGCGCTCTTGGCCTATCCATTTTTCGCCTGGGCCTCGATGCTCAAGCGCGACGATCCGTCGGGCACCAGGCACCCGGTTGGCGCGGAGGCTGTGCCCGGCACGGCAACACCGCCGGCGCACCAGGACGGCTGATCCTGACGTTCTTCGCGACTGTTCGCGATCGGAACACTAGCCTCCGACGGTCGCAGATTTTCGCAACTCCTCGCCTGGAGCTGTCTCGCCGGCCTCTTGCCGGTATCTCATCCAGATCAGCGCGATCACGGTTGCGCACATCATGGGGCCGAGAGGCGTGCGCACGAACGGGAAAGCGTATCCCAGCACGAAGATGACGCTGACCGCGATCCGGAAGGCGCTTCGACCCGAACGCGACGCGAGGCGGCCCGCGGTGTCGTTCATGAGAAAGAGCAGCGCGACCACCAGGATCGGCATATCGTAGATCGCGAAGTAAGGAGAAATCAGCGGCGTTGCCGCCAGCAGGCTTGCGGCCTTTACGGCGAAGCTGACATGGCCGCGCCACAGGATCAGCACCCCAATCGCAACCACCGATGCGATGGCGACGTGGACCGCCATCGCCAAACCGTAGCCAAGGCCGGCGTCTCTCAAGAGCCCATAGATACTCTGAAGTTTGAACCATGGCAGCGCGCCACTGAGGTGAAATTGCGTAGTGGCGAAGGTGGCGGCGGCGCGGAATCCAACGAAGGTATCCCAGCCGAAGATCAGTCCGGCGAGCAGCAGCAGGACCGGAATCACCAGGGCGGCGGTGATGACGACGCGCCAACGCCCGGTGGCGATCAGCACGAAGGGAAGCAGAACGCCATATTGAGGTTTGAAGATGAGCAGCGCGATCAGGGCCCCGCTGAGAAGCGGACGCCTGTCCAATGTCAGCAGGATGCCGCCGAGCAGCGATGCGGCGAGCAGTGCGCTTTGGCCGGAAATGAAGTCATAGAATACAGGCGGAGCAACGAGTGCCAGCAGCAGCGCGCCGAAGCGTGGCCGGATGGCATAAGCGACCAGCAGCCAGCAAGACAGCTTTGCCGCGCTCCAGACCCAGAACGCAATCGGAAACGGCAACAGCGCCAGCGGCGCCAGAACCAGGAAAAACACCGGCGGATAAAAGAACGGAACCGGTACCTGATCGTAAGGATACGGAGCGTGGTTGAGGGATTGCACCCGGAGAACAAGGTGCTGGTGCAGCTGCTCCCAATCGTAGGCCGCCGCCGCATGGCCTTCGAGCGCCATCGCGCCCGCGCCCCAGAAACATGAAAAATCGATTCCGGCCTGGCCGCCACCACCGAAAAATGCCGGTATCGAAACCAGGATCGAGACGCCAAGCAAGATGACGCAGGCAACCGTCAGCGCCGGGTCATCTCCTGCAGAAACGTCCCAGTGCACAATTTTCTTCATGTCGTCTGAAACGGCTCAATCATGAAATGGCGCAATCTACCATTGCACTCGCGGGCCGAGCAACGGAACGCCGGCGGCGGCCGGAGATGTTTGCGCGGATAGAGTGAAGACGCAGGTGTCGAATGGACGAGCAGGTTGTGGCCGACCTTCGCTTACCTCGCTGCGATGGAGTTTTCGCGGCTTGTCGAGCCGTGGGGCGCGAATGTCAGTCCATCTTCGCTTCGCTGGCGCTCCAGCTACGCCGGACACGCTTCGCCCTGACGGGGCCAGCGTGGCTGCGCCACGCGTAGCCCGTCGGGGCGAAGCGTGGTGGGGGAGGCAGGACTCGAACCTGCGAAGCCATGAGGCGGCTGATTTACAGTCAGCTCCCTTTGCCACTCGGGACACTCCCCCGTCCAACAGCATCAGACCGGCCGCGCGAGTGGCGGCGGACCGGGTCATCGAAATGACGCTGATAACCGGCATCGACCCGAAGCGGGTGCGCGGTCGGGCGCGTTTATGGGGGAAGGCGGTCCCCAAAGTCAACCAAGCCGGCCGCCTATTTGCCGGTTAAATTGCCATTCTGCGATATCAATGACACAAGCCTCACATGAGCGATCGCGACCGCAAACCCAATTTCCGAGGCAAGGGCGGTAAACCCTTCCAAAAAGGGCCGAAATTCGGCCGTCCGCCGGCCTGGCGGGACCGCGAATCCGGTTCCGACGGGCCGGTGATTCTGTATGGCTGGCACACTGTGTCGGCGGCGCTTGCCAACCCCGACCGCCATATCCGCAAGCTTTACCTCACCGAGAACGCGGCCAAGCGCCTCGCCGACGAGAACATCGCGACCCGCGTCGCCCCCGAGATCGTCCGGCCCAGCGAGATCGACCGGCGCCTCACCCCCGATGCGGTGCATCAGGGCCTCCTGGCGGAGGCCGATCCCCTGCCCTCACCCGGCATCGACACGCTGGCGCTGGAGGGCATCGTGCTGGTGCTCGACCAGATCACCGATCCGCACAATGTCGGCGCCATCCTGCGCTCGGCCGCGGCGTTCGCGGTGAAGGCGATCGTCACCACTGCCCGTCACAGCCCGGAGGCGACCGGCGTGCTGGCGAAGTCCGCCTCCGGCGCGCTCGAGTTGGTGCCTGTTGTCACCGTGCAGAACCTGGCGCGCGCGCTCAACGAGTTGAACGAGCGCGGCTTCCAGACCGTCGGCCTCGACAGCGAGGGCAGCGAGGACCTCGGCAAGGCCGCGCTGCAAGCGCCGCTCGCGCTGGTGCTCGGCGCCGAAGGCAAGGGCTTGCGGCAATTGACGCGCGAGACCTGCCGCCTCGTCGCCCGCCTCGACATGCCCGGCGAGATCAAGAGCCTCAACGTGTCGAACGCCTGTGTGCTCGCGCTCTATATCGGCGCCAGCCGGCTCGGGCTGATGTGAACGACAAACGCCCGCTCGCCAGAGCCCGTTCCGATGGAATCGGAACCGGGCTCTGGATTCTTGCTTTGACGCGTTTTCTTCACGCGAACCGGTAGCCACTTCACTCGAAAACGCTCTGGGACGCGAACGGGCGCTGATCTCTCGAACTGACGATCGGATCAGTAGTAGCGGCGCAGCACCGGATGGCCGTAGCGGCCGTAGCGATAGCCGTAGTGCGAACGATAGCCGTAGTGATGGCGGTAGCCGTAGTGACGGTAGCCATAGCGGCGATAGCCGTAATACGGACGGCCGTAGCCTTCGCGGTAGTACGGACGCGGTGCCCAATTTCCCGGACCGGTGTAGGTCGGCCCCTGGTTGACGTAATAGTACTGCTGCGCCGCGCTGGGATAAGCGGCATCCGGGTCGGGCAGACGTTCGACCGCGCCGTAGCCGTAGCCGTAACCCCCGCAACCACCGCAGCCGTAATTCACGACGGGCGCGGAATAGCCGCAAGGGTTGAAACCGCACGCCATTGCGGGCGCGGCCACCATGACGGCCACCGCCGCAATCAGTCCTTTGATCATTTGACGCATTACTCTCTCCTGTAGGTCTCTCTGTTCGTCGCGTAGCTCTTGATGGCTGTTCAGGACCCCCGTTTCGCGGAGCTCTTGATTTCGGGCAGCTGATTTCAGAATCCTCTAGGTCGCGGTGGCCGCGGGAACGGGCCCGGCAGCGGCCGCGGCCCGTTGAACTCCGGAGCGTAGATCACCGGCGGCGGATCGACCGGCACGTTGGACTGTGCCGGCAGCGGAGCCGATTCCGCGCCCCACGATTGATGATAGCTCTCGGCCGGCTTGGGCAGGCGGCGGTTGGCCGGCGGCTCGATCTCGAGGCGTCCGTAACCCGGCATGCGGCCGAGGCTCGGATAATAGTGGCCGACATTCGGCTGGGGATCGATCGGGCGGCCGCCATAGACGGTCGGCACCATCGACTCGTTGCGGGCGAGCCCCATCGCGCTTTCGACCACGGCGTAGGAGGCGTCGACGCCGTTAATGATGATCGGCACGCCGGGCCGCACCGGCACGACAATGTCGAAGCCGCCGCCGGCCAGCGCCGTCGAGGTCATCGCAGCCAATATCGCCAGCGCAAGACTTGCGCGCATGTTTACCCAGCGTCCCGAATTGTTCCACCCGCAACCTAATCCAACGGCTTGGCGGAAGGGTTAAGGACGCCGGCCAAACTGCCGGTAAGCCTAACGCGTAAGCATCGGCATCCGGCCAATGCGGCCAAGCACGATCAGAAATCGTTAACGGCCGACCGGGCGACGGCCGGGCGTCAGGTGAAGGCGTTCTCGACGATCGAGTGGACGCCGATCGCAATCGTGACCGCGCCGACCGCCACTTGCAGGCCGCGATTGGCCCAGGTCAGCCAGCGCGCCGAGGCTGCGAGCGGTACCGCGATCATGCTGGACAGCACGCCCATGCCGATCATCGAGCCGATGCCGAACAGCGCGACATAGCCGAGCCCGATCACTGGACTTGGGGCCTGCGACACCGTCAGCACCAGCAGCGCCGCCGAGCCGGCCATGCCGTGCATCAGGCCGACCAGGAGCGTGCGCCAGCGGAAGCCGTGCGCATGGCTGTGCGCGGCGCGGACGTGCGGCACGGTGGACGCAAGCGCCACGGTGGACGTAACCGCCACGGCTTCACCGGCATGGCTGTGGGCGTGGAAATGCGTGGTGCCGTCGCCATGCGAATGGGTGTGGAAGTGCACGCGGTCGCGCCACAGTCGCCACCACACGTGCGCGCCGAGGCCGACCAGCATGATGCCGACCGCGGTCTCGATCGGCTGTGCGACCGTTTCCGGGATCGCGCGCCCGAGCAGAATCGCGGCGCCGGCAAAGATGAACAAAGTGAGCGTGTGGCCAAGCCCCCAGGTCAGCCCGTGCTTGACGATGTCACCGACATGGGTGCGGCGGGCCGCGATGCTCGATACCGCCGCGATATGATCCGGCTCCAGCGCATGCTGCATGCCGAGCAGAAAGCCAAGACTCAAGATTCCGAACATCAATCCCCCGCGTCGGCACCCACATCAGTTCGCTCACCGCTGTACACGCAATTCTCGTCGATGGCAGCATGCTCCGGAACGCATCATGCGCACGGGCCCGCGGAACTTCACACTGGTTTGAACGCAGGGCAAGGCCGCGGCGGAACGAGCGCTGCACGGCGAAATTAGCCGTCCACCACGACGAGAGGAGGCCTTGCATGACACATATCAGAATCCTCGGCGCAGCAGCCCTGCTCGCCACGGCACTGGCGAGCCCGGCGATGGCGCAACAGACGATCGGCACCGCCGTGCGCTGCTCGAATGCCTGGCCGGACGCCCGATGCCAGACGATGGCACCGGCCGCCACCCGCACCGCCTATCACCAGCGCATCGATCGGCGGGACCGCGACTGGCAGAGCAGCTACAACCGCTACGACCCCGGCCCGTTCGCGCCTGTCGACGCCGCGGCCCGCGTGGCCGGTGGCGTCGTCGGCGGCGCGGTCGGCACGGCGGCTGCGGTCGCCACGGCCCCGTTTGGCGGCCCCGACTATGACCGCAAACCGATCGGCGGCGCCGAATATGCCCGGCAGAACGGCTTTGTCTGCACCCCCGGCACCTGGTTCCGTGGCAGCGACGGCCGCCAGCATCCCTGCCAGTAGCTCAGCTGACAGGCCGGGCACGCTCCGGCGTTCGGGCTCGTGGCCTTGGGGTTCTGGCCTTGCTTCTGGCTCTGGCGCGCCAAGTCTGCTATGCGAGCGCGCAAATCATTCGCAATTCGCCGGCTTAGCTCAGCGGTAGAGCAGCAGTTTTGTAAACTGAAGGTCGGGGGTTCAATCCCCTCAGCCGGCACCAATTGGCTTTGATTTCCGGCATCCTGGCCGCCGCGATACTGCTTCAGTCTGCCGAGATGGATCGCCGACCACAGCAGCCACGCCAGCTCGCAGGCGAATACGGCAGTTCCGAGCATGGGGAATCGTGCTTCGATGCTGCAGAGCTGTCCGGAGCATGCTTCTTCGATGCCGAAGCCGAAGCAGTCCGCTGCTGCAAATCTCTGGATGATCCCGTGAACGCCGAACGTCCTGCTGCGGATGTTGTCTTCAAACCGAAGTGCCTGGGCATCGCGTCCTCCATCCAGATCCACGTGGTTCACGCCGTGCGTCGCCCCCAGGTCCAATCCGAACACGTCGTTGCGATTCAATCAAAGCGCTTCGCTTGATTGCCCACAAGTACAGAGAGAACCGTATTATTCCGGTTGTCGGGAGCACCATCACGTCATCAATCGCGCATTTTCTCGGGACCTTCCGAGCGGACGTCGAGCGCGGCGGCTTCGTCGCCTCGCTGTGGATTCGGCGTACCCGACGCTGAGCCGTCACAGGAAACAATTACGTTCAGGCGATCCGCCTCACCGCGGCCATTTCATGGTTCCCGATTGCCGAGAAAGAGAGCGTGAATGTGGAGATCAGCTTTGGCGATCATGGTCATCGCCTGCATGATGTCGCGTGTCGCATCGGCGCAGGACATCATCTTGCCGGACCCCCAGAAGATCGATTCCATGACGAGGAATTGTGTCTACAACAGTGCGTTTTATTCGCAGGGAGCGATCGTCTGCCTCGGCGGAGGTCGCGGCCTCCAGTGCAGCAGCGGGAGTTGGGTCGCTGCTCAGGACCCCGCTGCCTGCAAGGACCAAACCCCCACACCATCCCCGCGGTAAAAGGGAAATTCCGGCGAAGTCATTTTGCGAACCACTTTTGCGGCGCTTTTGCTGAGCAATTCGTCGGCCTCGTTCGCCTACCGGCTCAACGTACCAGTCCGTTCGGCTGCTCGGCCGCGCGCGGCGCATCCTCCTACTACGGGTGCCCGGCTTGCTGGGCGGTTCCGCGCCCTGGCAGGAATCGTGGGATCCTTCCCGTAGGATCACCCATCCCTCGCCTTGCTTCTGTTCTTGCGGCCCCAAACGGGGTATGCAGAATGCGGGGTGGGACTCAGCCAATGACCTATTTGATCCTTGCCCGAGATGGCACCAGCCAAATCGTGCTGAAGCGCGACAGCGAAGACGCGGCCGAGAAGAAGGCACGCGAGCTGAAGGAGATGGGCTGGTTCGAAGTCGAGGTCCGCGAGGACAAGACGGGCCCCGCCGCGTCGGCTCCGCCGGCGGATCTCCCACCGACGCTGCAATGACGCCTTGATGAACCTTTGCGGGGTGGCCCTTACAGATATGTGAGGAGCCGCCACCATGTCCGACACAGCACATTACCGCTTCCAATCCGATCAGGCGCGACGGCTGGCCCGGCAGGTGACCGACGCCGCGGTGCGCGAGAAGCTGCTCGAAATGGCCGAGGAATATGGTCGCTACGCCGACCTGATCGAGGCGCGCAGCACCGAGCAGGTACCGGCCGCGGTAGCGGCCCATTAGGCCGAACCCCGCCCGTTCCTGCCGGCACACCGGTTCGCGCTCTCCTGATGCTCGTTCTTAAGACGAGACGAAATCCGCGCGAAAACGTCTGAGGATTTGTTCGGAACGTTATGCCCTCTCACGCGATTTTCCTCGCATGAGGGTTCGCGAATCCGACCGCAATTTGCTGCTTCTGGGCACGTTCACGCTGCTCAGCGTGGCCGTGGCCGGCCTCGTCGCCCTGCTCGATCCGACACCCGCGCCGGCGAACCCCGCGCCCCGGCCGGCCACGAATCAAGCATCGGCGGGCGGTCAGCCTCCGGTCCGGATCGTCGGTACCCCGTTCGTCCCGAACACCAATCCCCGTCAGCGCTGACCCGTCCACCATCCACCACACGCGGCCTGTCACAATTATGTCACCGCGCCTACCAAACAGGCGTCTTCGTCAACCATCATGATGGCGAGCGCTTGATTCCGCACGGTTGCTTTGCTGGAATCCGCGCGCTCAAGGTGCGCCATGAAGTGGATGAAAGAACGCGATCTCCTGATCGCGCAGACAATGGCTTTCGTACAGTCGGTGAAGGGCAAGCTGCCCGACGCCGAGCCGCCGGTGCCTGCCCCGCAGACGGCGGTGCCGCCTGCCGCAAAGCCGACCGCCGCGCCACCCGCAGCAGCACCACCTGCACCCGCCGCCACGTTGCCGACCGCCGCTGAGCAGGCCTTGGCCGAGGCGATCGCCACGTTCAGCGTCAAGCCTGCGGCCGAGGTGCGGGCTGCGGTCGTGCCGCCTCCGTTTCCGGTGCCGACCGTGATCGAGGGCCTGCCCCCCGCTCCGTCGCCTTTGGCGGTGACGGTCGTCGAAGTCCCGGCTCAACCGGCGCAGCTGCCGCACTTTGCCAGGCTCGACATCAGCGGCGACTTCGGATCCGAGGTGCGGGAGCGGGTTGCCAATTTCCGCGCCCAGCAGCAGCGCTTCCTGAAGGAGCGCGAGGAATACTGCACCACGACCATGGCCAAGGTCCGCGCCGCGATCAACGAGCTGCCGCGCTCGGGCAAATAGACGGCCCCGTTTCGCCGGATCGGTCCGGGTCCGTTGGGCTTCAGCCGCGCTCGCCCGATTTCACCGGTTCGGTCAGAAAGCGTCCGCCCGATCGCGTCAGCGTCGGCTCTTCCACTGCGTCGAGGGCAGGCTGCTTCCCCTCCAGCATGGATCGCAAACCGGCGATCGCCTTGGTCATGCGTTCGGCGTATTTGGCTGCGGCGCCATCGACAAACTCTCGATCCTTTGGCTTGGGCTTGGCGACCCGCAGCTCCAGATGCGTCATTCCGTCTGGACCGTCCAGAACGGCGCGAGTCATCACGATCCGCGGCGCGCCGGGAATTGGAAGCGTGATGCCCACCGTAAAATAATCGGTCGGGCGCCAATCGAGCATCTCCTCAACGACGGTATGGTTGCCGTGCATACAGTGGTTCTTGGTGCCGAGACCGCGTCGTCCCTTGCCCGAATCCTCGACGATGGCGTCGGCGTCCCACCACTTCTGCCATTGCCCGGGCACGGTGAAAAACTCCCACACCGTCTGCCGCGGCGCCGCGATGTCGAATTCCAGCATGGCGTAGGCATCGTCACGCGTCACCTGCATCCGAGTTTGCGCGTCTTCCTGCCGCCACGCCGCTTCGAGATCGCGCGCCCACAGCGTCACGTCGCCGATGACGTCGATGGTTTCGTGATGCGCGATGAGTCCTTGCGCGACCGGATCGACGCCCATCGCGCGGATGGCCGCGTCGCTGTAGAGCGCGTACGCGCGCCCGCCGATCTTCTCACCAATCGTGTTCTTGAGCAGCCGGTGGACCAGAATGACGTCACGCCCGGCGAGCTCCTCTCTGCCGCCCATCTTCTGCTTCACCATCTCGCCATGATGAATAACGAACTTGAAATCGAGATCGCCCATCGCGACGCAGGCCTGACACTCGCAAGTCGAGGCTTGGCGCACACTGCGCAGGCGCCGGCGGAATTTGAAATAGGCGCCCTCGATCGCGTCCTGCAGCAGCGAACCGTCGATTGTCTCGGCGATGGTGTAGACGAACGCGGCGTCGCCTTCGAACTTGGCGAGGCGGAATGGCGGGCGCAGCGCTTTCACCACCGTATCCATGAAATCGGCGATGATGTCCTGCGCATGGTCGAGTTCGACCGCCGCGAGGAAGTTGGTATAGCCGGAGATGTCGGCAATCGCGAAATAGGCCGCTTCAGCCTTCGGAAGCATGGGGACCTCCTGCGCAACCGGTTCGTGCGGATCAACAGTTTGTCATACCGCACGGCCCGCAGTCGAGGATCAAAGCAACCGCCCTGCGCTCGCAAGCTCGAAAGCATCTGCCTCTAGCGGCCGCCGATCCTCTCCAGCACGGGCAGCAGGTGCTTTAGAAACTCGCCCGGATTCTCGCTCATCGGGAAATGGCCGAGGCCCTTCATGATGGTGACCTCGGCTCCGGCGATGCTGGTCGCCACCGCCAGCGTCTCTTCCGGGGTGCAGGAATAATCGTACTCGCCCGACAGCAGGAACAGCGGGCAACGTCTCGTGTCGATCTCGGCGACGCGGGCGCGAATGTCGCCGTCGACCTTGTAGAAATAGAGGTCGCCCTTGAACACGCCGGGCCCGCCCTGCATGTAGTGCCACAGCGTCTCCCATCGCTCCTTGTCGGGCGCGTCGGGGCCGACGAGGCCCGAAACGATGGCGGCGGCGACCTCGCCGCCATGCACGTCCGGCCGGTGCAGGAAATTCAGGTCGTAATAGGGATCGACATGCGCGCCGGCCTGCAGGCCGATGATGGCGCGGAAACGTTCGGGATGCTCGAGCGCGAGATGCAGCGCGATCCGGCCGCCGATCGAGCAGCCGATCACGATCGGCCTGTCGAGGTCGAGCGCGTCCATCACAGCGAGGATCATGGTCGTGTATTGCGCGGAGGTGAGCTGGTACTCCTCGTCGTGCCAGCCCTGCGGCGGCGACGACTTGCCGTGCCAGGGCATGTCGAAGGCGATGACGCGGTGGTTGCGCGTGACCCGCGCATCGTTCATCAGGCCGCGATATTGCCGCCCGTCCGCGCCCGCGGTGTGCAGGCAGAGCAGCGGCGTGCCCTCGCCCGCCTCCTCGACATAGACGCGGTGGGCCCGGCCGAACAGCTCCAGATGCATGTAACGGCCGACGATCGGTTCGAACCTGGCGCTCATGCGGCCACTCCCTCGCGGCGCAGCTTGCCCAGCGCCTCCTTGAAGTAGCGCAGGTTCGCCATGAAGATCTGCAGCTCGCCCTCGGCCTTCAGCACACGGCGCTTGATCAGCGCCATCAAGTCGTTCGAGCCCGGCGGCGGCCGCTTTTCGCAGAACCGCTCCCACTCCTCCTCCGAGGTGCGTAGCGCGAACGACGACGACGGCATCACGAACGGGCCCTTCGTGACCGCGACGATCCGGCCCTCATGGATCGCGATCAGCCAGGCGGCGGCGCCGATCTCGAGCAGGAATGTCGTGGTGAGGTAGCGGCCGCGCCGCACCAGGCCAGCGTCGCCGTTGACCTGTTCCTTCAGCGTTTCGATCATATCGGCTCCCCTGATCGCGGCCCGTCCGCGCAGGGCGCAGCGGGCGCTTGTTCTGCCGGCAATGATGGGAGGAATGCAGGTGCCGTCAATCGCCAGGGGCGCCGCGCGGCTCCGGCGTTTTCGCGTGGCCGCCACATCCAGATTTTGGCGAGAGCCGGGAGATTCTAAAGCCAGGACCAGACCAGCGCCACGTTCGCGGCGCAGGCCGCGAGCAGCGCAACCGCAAGGGTGAGTTGCATGCGTTCGTAAGGGGACTGGTGGATCGCTCTCATGGACCGGAGCATCCGGCGATTCTACCCGGAGAGTCCCGGGGATTCTTTTTTCGGGGGTTTACCACCCGTTAAGGACTCAGGGCCCCTCCGCGAAAGGGCCGAAATGACTCATATTTTCAGATGCTTGCCGCGGATACTCGCTCACGGTTCCGTGACCGGAACGGCGATATTGCCTGAAACCCAGAACGGCTGCTGGCGTTGTCGGTTGTTTGGGGAACGACGAATGCCGTACGCGCTGTTTTATCAGGACGCCAAGCTGAGCAAGGCCTACCCGACCGAGGCGGATGTCTGGACGCTGGCCAGGAAATCGGGCTTGGTGGTGGATACCGTCTCCGAGGAGGAGAAGTCCGCGCCCCGCCCGGTGCTGGATAACGACTACGAAATCCGGCCGTGTCAGCTCGACCCGAACGAGGATCCGGCCAAGAACAAGGCCGATGCCGATCGCGAAGCGCGGCTGGAGCCGCGGTTGAACTAGCGAGAGTCAGTCGGTTGTGCCGGCGCGCAGCGGCGGACCGGGGATGCAATGGGTGCGGTCGCCCCGCGCCTACGGCGTTGCCGTCGCCAGCGAGGCCTGTTCGGCGGCGAGCGAAACGCAAATCTTCCGCCGATGCAGACCCCGGATCGCGCCGGTCACCTTGAGCACCTTGCCAGCCGAGCAGGACGCGTCCTGCACGAACACGACCTCGTAAGGCGCGAGCGCCAGGGGTTCGGATTTGAGGATAGTCTGGGCAAGGCACGGCACGGAGACCGCAGAGAGGATCAGCCCTAACGCAAAACTACGCATGTTCGTTTGTCCACCAGCCCGGCGATCGCATAATAGCGCAACACGATGAAAGTTCCGTGCAATGCAGGAATTATTTTTTGCATTGCACGATCAGGCGTGAACATCAGCTGAATGGGACAGCGTCCGACAAACAAAAAGGCCGACCCAAAGGCCGGCCTTTTCATTGATGCGATGAAGCCGCGATCAATAGCGGGAGCCGACCGGGCCGCCCCAACCGAAGCGGTAGTTGACCCCGAGCTTGACGGTATGTTCGTCGTTCCGGAAGCTCGTGCCGACGAGGTCGGCCGGGCCGCTGGTGAAGTTGGTCTTGCCGAAATTGTAGTACTGGTATTCGGCCTTCGCCGACCAGTTCGGCGCGAACATGTATTCGAGGCCTGCGCCGACCGTATAGCCGTCCTTGTGACCGCCATCGGTGGTGAAGGACGCCGGCACGCCGCCGACCGACGCGGTGATGTTGTTGTTGTCGCGCCAGGCATAACCGCCCTTGGCGTAGAGCAGCGCCGGACCCCAGGTGTAGCCGAGGCGGCCGGTCACCGAACCGAGCTGGTCGGTGTTGCCGGTCACCAGCGTTCCGCCCGGGAGCAGCACGCCATTGTTCGAAGAGCTGGGCAGCCAGGAATACTGCGCCTCGACGCCCATCACCCAGTTCGGGGCGAACTGATAGTCGAAGCCGCCCTGCACGCCACCCATGAAGCGCGCGTCGCTGCCCATCAGGTTGTTGCCGTCGGTGAACGCGCCGCCGACATGGCCGCCGAAATAGAAACCGGTCCAGTTGTAGACGACTGCGGGGGCGGTATAGGGCGGCGGTGCCTTGGTATAGGTGCGGGCCGGCATATCAGCCGCAAACGCCGGGCTCGCGAGAGCGGCCAGCGCGACCGTGCCGAACAAAAACTTCTTCATTTCTGGTCCCCGTTACTAACGCTGCGCTGTTAAGCCAAACAACGTGACCTCAATTAGGTTGCTTTGGGGCAATGCCGGACCCGTGATGTTTCCGAGCTGTGCCAGGGTCGCAACAACGCCCGTTTGTTCCTTGGCACAGCGAGATTTTTCATCGGTTAAGCAACCGCAACTCGGCTGGATGTAAGTCGCAGAGGGCTAAAGTGAAGTTCAACCCTCCCCGAAAAGTGATCGGATTTCGCTAACGGTTCGATCAGGCTTGCGACAAGCCGCCGCGCTTCACCGCGACATCTTTTCCAGTTCCGGAAATGCCGCGTAGGACGCGCCGGCGCAGGGCTCGGCGGGGTTGTCGAGGATGCGGTCGAGCCGGCCGTCGACAAACAGGACGCCGCGCTCCCGGGCCGGGCGGTAATTGCCGTCGGTATCCTTTGCGCTGTAGCGCAGGCACACGACGTAGCGCAGCCGGCCGCCGACCGTGCGCTGCGCCGGCTCGGCGATAGCAGCCTCGCGAACCCCGACCGGATTGTTCAGGTAGGTCCGCATGAACGCGAGGATCTGGTCGCGGTACCGGTCCGGGAACGGCTGGTTGGCGACGCCCCGATCGTCGGTGAAGGTGGTCGGCCCGCTGCCGTCATCGCTGGTGAGGCAGCCGGCGAGCGGAAGCGAGAGCAGCAGGATGGCTGCAAGTTTTGCTGAAGTCCGAAAGCGTCGCTGTTTCATGTTGCCCCGGTTGCGTCTCATAGACCGCCAGGCGGCGGAAGGGAATTCGCAACTCGGTTATTCCGGACCGGTTCACAACGGAAGCGGACGCACTCCGGCCCGCCGCCATTGGGGAAGCAATGGACGGACGGGCCGGTCTGCATCCAAACGGCGCAGCGGGGCAATGTGGATCGAAACTACGCCCCTCGGATCAGGGTCAGCCGCGCTTGATCAGCCACGTTTGGCTGGCGCGACGTGCTTGATCGCGACCTTCGCACGGACGTGCTTGGTCGCATGCTTCGGCGACTTCACATTCAGCATGCCCATGTGCTTGTGGTGGCGGTGATGACGATAGTGCTTGTGGTGCATCTTGGCGTTGGCGTTGCGCACCTTGGACGGCAGCTGCTCGCTCTTGATGACCGGGGCAGCCTTGGTCGCCGGGGCAGTCGTGGTCGCCGGCGCGGGCGCGGCAGCCTTGCCGGTCTCGGCGGCGAGCGCGGGCGCTGCGATCACGGACATGGCGAGCAGCGCGGCGGAAATCGTCTTCAGCATGATGGTCCTCCTCGTCGGGATCGAGAGGTTACCGGCCGGATGGTCGGCCTCACCGATCAATGCACGTGACCTTAGGGGCCGCGCACTGAACCCGTTCTGAAGGACCCTGACGGACTTCATTCATGTGCATGACATCTCTGTCATGTTCTCCTCTACCGCCGGAAAAGCAGGATCACGCAATCGTGGGATCGGCCGGGAATGTTCTGCACCCCTGGGTGTTCAAGTCATCAGGCTTCGGTGTAGGATTACCGAGCACGATCAGGAACGATCAGGAGCAACCAGGAATGAGCAGGAAGACGAAGTTTTTGGGCCTCGCAGTGCTCTCGATGACGCTCGCCTCCGGGCCGGTCATCTCGGCCTATGCGGCGGGCAGCGACAATCCCTCGCCGCCGGCTTCCGACAGCGGCAGCAGCAAGGGCAAGAAGGCGAAGAAGGACAAGAGCTCCGCGATCGACGATCAGAAGTTCCTGGCCGGCTATCGCGCCGCCTACACCACGATCTACGACAAGCACGACTACACCGCCGCGATCGGGCAGCTGAAGGCGCTCGGCCAGGATGATCGTGCCGACGTCGCCAACCTGATCGGCTACTCCTATCGCAAGCTCGGCGACTACAAGGTCTCGCAGATCTGGTACGAGCGCGCGCTCAAGGCCGATCCCGCCCATGTGCGCACCTGGCAGTATTACGGCCTCTGGCAGGTCGAACAGGGCAACCGCGATCAGGCGCAATACCACTTGAACCGCATCGCCCAGCTCGCCGGCACCAACAGCGACGAATATCGCTCGCTCGCCGCAGCGCTGGAGAAGCCCCCGGGCACCGGCCTGGTTTACTGAGCTAAGGCAACCGCTTTCGAGCCGGCGTGGTCGCGACGACTGCGCCGGCTTTTTGCTGCGCTGTAGGATGGGTAGAGCCAACGGGTCCGCGCAAAGCGCGGCCCCGTTGGCTCTACCCCTCCTACGAGTTGCGAGCGAGATCGGCCATTCTCGCAGCATACGCATCGAGCACATCGTCGGCGCTGTAGGCCTGGCGCGCCGCGAAATCATCGCGCAGGCCGAGCCGCGCCGATGTCCTGAGCCGCGCGGCGGTCGCTTCCGTCATGATCGGTTGCAGGCCGATCTCGCGCAGCCCATCGGCGACGCCATCCATCTCGACGGCGCGGCGCTCGGCGTGCAGCACATCGGTGCGCACGCACATGTCGACGAATTTGCTGTAGCGCGTCGCGTCCATCGGTTCGCAAATGCCGCGCAGCGCTTCGCTGCGCACCCCGGCGAGCGAGGCGGCGGTCAACGCCTCCACGATCAGCGCCTCCATGCCCTTGGTCACCACGCTCCGCAGCATCTTCACCGCGGCGGCGGTGCCGGCCTCTGGACCGGCGAGCTCGATCGTGAGGCCCAACGGCGCAAACAACTCGGCGAAGCGCGCGGCGCCATCGCCGGAGCAGTACAGCGGCACCGCCGCACCGTAAATGCTGACCGCGCCCATCAGATTGGCATCGACGAAGGCACCACCGTTCGCCGTCACCGCATCGCCCACCAGCCGCTTGGCCCTCGGCGTGGAGGCGTTGACGTCGACCACCAGCATTCCGGGCCGGACCAGGCCGGCGATGGCTTGGCCGACCGGCGCGGCGGTCGCAATCACGACGGCGGAGAACACGATGTCGGCGCGCGCCATCAGCGCGACAGGCTGTCCACCAGCTCAACGCCGCGCGCGGACGCGATGCTCCGGAACGCTTCCGAATATGGCGGCCGATTGGTCTTGCCCTCGCAAAACACCAGCGGCGCGGATTCGTGTCGGCCTGCGAGATGCGCCGCGAAGCATTGCGCGGCCTCTCCGAAGCCGACGAAGCCGATACGCCGTTGGGTCATGGAACCTCTCGCGTCATGGCTCGAGCGCACGCGCAGTCGCCGTCGCGACGCGCGTCACTTCACAGCTGATACAAGGCAAGAACCGTGCCTCGCTTCGCGGTGCGATGACGGGCCGCACGGCCGCTCAGCGAAGCAGCCACGGGCCGCAGGATCGTCACGACGTCGCGGCGATCCCGACGACGGGCCGACGGCGGCCGAGGATGGTGAGCATCACCAGCGCACCGATCGAGCAGATGAGCGCCACCTCCAGCACGGCGTTGCTGCCGAACCGCGTCAGCAGGCCGGCCAGGACCGGGGGCGCCACCGCCGAGATCAGGTTGAGCGGCAAGGCGATATGCGACGTCGCCTTGGCGAACGCGCTCTTGTCGTAGAACACCAGCGGAATCGTCGCGCGTGCCACCGCAAGCGCGCCGCTGCCGAGGCCATAGATCAGGATGAAAGCCGCAATCGCCAGATGGCTGCCGTGGCCGACGATCAGGAGCAGCATCGCGACCGGCAGCAGTGTGCCGGCGACGAGCCCCGTGGTGATGCCGTCCCAGCGGCCGCCGCCCAAAAAGTCGATCGCGCGTGCCGACACCTGCACGACGCCGAGCACCGAACCGAACGCGACCGCCTCGGGTACCGACAGCCCCTGCGCCTTCAACAGTTCGACCAGCACCGCGCTGAACCCGAAGCTGACGAAGGCGTTGAGCGCGATCGCCGCAACCACCAGAAAGAACGTGCTTCGGGCCGGCGGCGGCGCGGCCGACCGGTCCGGTGGCAATGCCGTTTCGGCCGCGTTGGCCGCCCGGCGCGGCAGCCCGAAGCTGTAGAGCGGCAGGCAGACAAGAACCATCGCCGCGGCATAGAGCAAGCAGGTGCTGCGCCAGCCGATGACTCCGGTGAGCAACGCGGTTGTCGGCCAGAAGATGCTGCTGGAAAGTCCGGTGACCAGCATCAGAGCGCCGATCGCCCCCTTCGCGTTCCGCCCGGCCACCTCGTTCAGCATGATATAGGCGGCCGTGCTCAGCGCCGCGCTGCCGGCAATACCGAGGACTGCCCAGGCGACGAAATAGAGCGCGGCCTGATGCGCGCGGGCCAGCACGACGAAACCGAGCGCCCCAATCACGCTGCCGATCATCATGACGCGCCGCGCGCCAACCCGCCGGAACGGTTCCGCCAGCAGCGGCCCGCACAGGCCCATCGCCACGTACAGGGTCGACGTGCCGGCAAACACCATCGGGAGCGAGATGTGGAGATCAGCCGCAATCCGGTGACCGGCGATAGCCGGCAGGCCAAGGGTCCCCCAGCCGAATACTTGCGCCACGGCAAGGACAAGAAGCACTCCGGCGGTCCGCCGATCCATTCCCGGGAATTGAGCCCGGTTCTTCCCCGCCATGAACCTGTCCACCTCGTTTCAGCCAAGCGCCTTGGCTAGCCGATGCGGCCTGACGGTATCATGACTGATGCCGGCCGAACCGGCTCGAACGCGGCGAGGTCCCCGGGATTCCGGGCGACTTACGGATAATGCTCGAGGCGACGATCGGGCTTTGGCGGGCGGCTCGCCCCCACCGTGTTGCCCGCAGCGCCGGCATCCGGCTTTGCCGGACGCGCGGCCTTCTCCACCGGCGGCCCGCTGTCGCCGGTCTTCTTGGCGCTGTTCAGCGCCTGGCCGGTGGTGGTCACATTGGCGGCCTGCCCGGCCCCCGCCGAGCCGGCCGAAGGGCCGGAGCTTTGCGCCAACACGGTTCCCGACAGCACCAATGCCGCCATCAGTATTGCCGCGTTGATTGTCATGAGGGAGCCTTCTGCACTCGAATGATGCACAGCAACGCGCCGCCGCCACGGACGTTCCCCCGGAGCCATCATTTAAGGTAAATGCGCGGCAAATTTCTGCCCTGCCGCGGCCCGTCGCAGGAAGCACCGGGCGCTTGTTGCTTTATCAGCCATGCGCCGCCGACGGGCTGCGTAGCGCGGCCTCGCGATATTCGGCCCATGCCTGCCGCAGGATTTGCACCGACGAGCTGAGGAATATGATCGCCATCACGGCGGCGACGGCAAGGTCAGGCCAGGCCGAGACCGATCCCCACACGCCGAGAGCGGCCGCCATCACGATGAGGTTTCCGATCGCGTCGTTGCGCGAGCAGAGCCAGACCGAGCGGACATTGGCGTCGCCGTCCTTGTACGGCAGCAGAAGCAGAACCGAGCCTAGATTGGCCGCGAGTGCCAACGTGCCGATGGCGCCCATCACCTCGGCCTTCGGCACGCCGAGCACGAACGTCTGGTAGACGGTCGAGCCGAACACCCACAGCGCCATCAAGCTCAGCGACACGCCCTTCAACAGCGCAGCGGAGGCGCGCGCACGCAGGCTGGCGCCGATCACCGCAAGGCTCAATCCATAGGTGAGCGTATCGGCAAGGAAGTCGAGCGCATCGGCCTTGAGCGCCTGCGATCCGGCAAGCTGACCCGCGATCATCTCGGTCAGGAACATCGCGCCATTGAGGCCGATGACCGTCCAGAGCACGCGCCTGTAGCGCGGATCGAGACCGTCGAAGACGGGAACGCCGCCTGAGCAGCCGCACGAATCGGCCGCGCGATCGCGGTTCCCCGCCCGCACACGAGCCTTGGCCGGCAGCGTCAGCGGCGGCGGTGCGCAGCATTCGGTCGTCTTCTGCTCGCAGCAATCGTTCATGGCTCGTCCTTCCAGGCGACAGGATAAGGCCGGCCACGTAACGCATTCAAGCCGATCCGTCTGGAACAGCTCTGGCGATCATGCGTCGCGGTCAAGGGCTGCCGGCTGGGTTCAGCCGACAGCCCAACCTGTTGATGCGGGCCGTCGCCTCACTTTGCCTTCTGGATCGCGGTGACGGTGTAGCCGCCGTCGCCCTCCTTGGCCTCGAACCGGACCTTGTCGCCGACCTTGACCTGCTTCAGCAGCGCCGGATCCTTGACCCGGTAGACCATCGTCATCGGCTCGTCCATGCCGAGGCTCCTGGCCGGGCCGTGCTTGAGCGTGATCTTCCCCGCGCCCTCGTCGATCTTCTTGACCTCGCCATCGATATCAGCGCCCTGCGCGAACGCCGCGCCCCACGGCGCACTCCATGTCAACGCCAGCGCAAGCGAGGCGGCGCGCGCAATCAGGATGATCCTGTTCATGGTTGTTGTCCTTTCTTTCGTTGATCGTTTCATTTCACGATGACGCGGCCGGTCATCCCGTAGTCGCGGTGATCCGGGATCAGACAGGAATATTCGAACGTTCCGGCCTTGGTGAATTTCCAGACGATCTCCGCACTCATCTTCGGTGCGAGGCGAACGCCGTTCGGATCGTCATGCTCCATATGCGGATGCTTCTTCATCACTTCGGCATGCTTCAAATTCTCTTCGGTGGTCGCGAGCAGGAATTCGTGATCCTCGGTGCCGGCATTGCGGATCACGAATCGGATCTGCTCGCCGCGCTTGACCTCGATGCGGAACGGCGTGAACTCCATCTCCTTCATCTCGACCTCGACCGTGCGCGAGGGCTTGCTCGGATCGCCGGGCTCGCCGGCCGAATAGGATTCGTGACCATGTTTTTCGTGACCGCGCGACGGCACTGCCGCGACCGACAGCGCAATCAGCGCGATGCCGATGCTGGTAAGTTGCTTCACTGGATTCTCCATTCCGTGTTAGATGCTTGTGGTTGGTGAGTGAGGGATCCGCTACATCTTCATTCCCTTCATCGATGGCTTGGCTTTTCGCCCGGGCGCCGCCGGCGGTTGGCGCGCGGGCTCGGCGGCGGGCGCCTCGACCTCATAGGCAACCGTGCGCGGCGGATATTCGTAGGGACCGGGGTCGGTGTAATCGTCGCGGCCGAGCCCCTCGCGGATCTTCATCACCGTGAACATGCCGCCCATCTCGATCGGCCCGAATTGTCCGGTGCCGGTCATCATCGGCAGCGTGTTGTCGGGCGCGGGCATCTCCATGTTGCCCATCGCCATGCCGGTCGATCCCATCACCATGGCGTCGGGCGCGAGCTTGCCGACCGCCTTCGCCAGATGCTGGCGCGACACGCCGATGAAGTTTCTGACGTCGTGGCCCATCGCGTTCATGGTGTGGTGCGACTTGTGGCAGTGGAACGCCCAGTCGCCCGGATTGTCGGCGAGCATGTCGAACGCCCTGACCGCGCCGACCGGCACGTCGGTCGTGGTTTCCGGATATTGCGCCGACACCGGCACCCAGCCGCCGTCGGTGCAGGTCACCGCGAAATTGTGCCCGTGCACATGGATCGGATGGTTGGTCATGGTCAGGTTGCCGATCCGCACTCGGATCCTGTCGCCGAGCCGGATCGGCATCGGATCGATGCCGGGATAGACGCGGCTGTTCCAGGTCCACATGTTGAAGTCGGTCATCTCGCTGACCTTCGGCAGATAGGTGCCGGGGTCGATGAGGTAGCTGCTCATGATGAAGACGAAGTCGCGGTCGACGGGACGGAACGCCGGATCGCGGGGGTGCACGATGAACATGCCCATCATGCCCATCGCCATCTGCACCATCTCGTCGGAATGCGGGTGGTACATGAAGGTCCCGCTGTGCTTCATCTCGAATTCGTAGACGAAGGTCTTGCCGGGCTTGATGTGCGGCTGGCTGAGCCCGCCGACGCCGTCCATGCCTGACGGCACGATCATGCCGTGCCAGTGCACCGTGGTGTGCTCCGGCAATTTGTTGGTGACGAAGATGCGGACCTTGTCGCCTTCGACCGCCTCGATGGTCGGCCCCGGCGCCTGGCCGTTATAGCCCCAGAGATTGGCCTTCATGCCGTCGGCGAATTCGCGCACCACGGGCTCGGCGACGAGATGGAATTCCTTCCAGTCGCCGTTCAGCCGCCACGGCAGCGACCAGCCGTTGAGCGTGACGACCGGCCGGTAGTCCGGCCCGCTGGTGGGATGCAGCGGCGGCTGCATCACCACCTTGTCCATGGTCGGTGCTTCGGGAATGGCGGCGGCCTGGACGCGGCCGCTCACCGCGCCTGCCGTGACCAGCGCCGCGCTGCCGAGAAATCCTCGTCGTGAAAACATGTGCTGCTCCATTCAATGACCGCCGCTCGCCGCGGGCTGCGCGGCCGAGGCGATGGAAGACGGTGTCGATGCTGCGCCGGCCGAGCCGCCGCCGTTGATCGCGGTCTGCAGCTCGGATTGCGCCAGCAGGAAGTCGCGCTTGGCGTCGATCGCCGCGCGCAGCGAGGCGAGCCGCTGCCGCGCTTCGGTCAGCAGCGCGAACACGTCGACCTGCATGCTGGAGAAGCGCAGCTGCATCTCCTCGGTGATGATCTGCCGCAACGGCAGCACCTCGCGCTGATAATGGCGTGCGATGTCGTAGGTCGAGCGGTAGACGCGGTAGGCGTCGCGCGCCTCGGAGCGGACGTTGACCGCCTTCTCGGTCAGGCGATTCATCGCCTGGCGGTAGGTCTCCGCCGCCTGGCGCAGGCGCACCTCGCCGCCGTCGAAGATCGGAATCTGGAACTGGACGTCGAAGCCGCGCTCCCTGAACGGCGGGGCTTCGGGATCGTGCGTCCGCTTGTCGATGCCGGCGACGTCGAGCAGCGTGACGAAGCGCGTTGCCTCGGTGAGATCGAGCGCCTTGGCGAGCGCGACGATTTCCATCCGTGCAATCTGCAGATCGACGCGCTGACCGACCGCGGCGATCTCGATCGATGGCTGCTGCAGCGGCCACTTCGGCAGCGGCGGCAACCGGTCCGGAAGCCGGAAGCCGAGATCGCCGTCCCACAAGCCGAGCAGGCGCGCCAGCCGCTCGCGCGAACTCGCCGCATTCTGCCGCGCGCTGGCGAGGTCGGCGGTGATCTCGGCGTAGAACACCTGCTCGCGGGCCTGGTCGAGCTTGTTCATGCCGCCGGTCTCGCCGAGCTTCCTGGCGAGTTGCGCGGTCGACTCCGCGGTTGCCTTCGCGTCCGTCAGCAGCGCGACCATCTCATTTGCCGCGACGGCCGCGACATGGCTGCGCCGCACCTCGGCGGCAAGCCGCAGGGTGGCGAGCGCGGCCTTGAGCTGCGCCTGACGGAAGCGCTCGCGCGCGATCTCGGAGCGGGCCGGAAGCGTCGCCAGCGCCAGGATGTCGCCGACCACTTGCCGCTCGACCTCGCTGGCGCCGTTTCCGGTGATGCGGGAGACCGAGAAGGTCGGGTTCGGCGGCAGGCTGTCGGCGACGTAATCGGTCTGCGCCAGCGCCAGCTCGTTATAGGCGGCCTGCAGCCCCTTGTTGTTCAAGAGCGCGACCTGCACGGCGGCATCGGCGGTCAAATTGCGCGCGAGCAGCCGTTTCACCGCGGCGTCGACGCTCGCCGCCCCCTCTCCGCTGCGAACGAAGGCGACGTCCCTGCCGATCGCCTGCTCGGTCACCTCGGAGACGACGCCCATACCGCTGTCGGGCGAGAACGACGCGCATCCCGCGAGCGCGGATGTCAGCAGCAGGATCGGCGCCATGGCCGGATATTGCATGGCGCCCTCCTACCGATCCGACTTCGAACTGGCCGGCGGCGTCACGCCGTCATTGCGCTCGCGCCAGGGCAGCGGCGTCAACGGACGCAGGCTGCTGTAGGGTGCGATCGTCGAGCGGTAGCTGACGCCAGCCGTCCCTGCCGCCGGGTTCGCCGGATCACTTGCGACGGCAAGCGGCCGGCCGTCGGCCATGCAGCCGGCCAGCGGCGCAGATGCGAGGACGGCGGCGGCCATCCGCGGCAGCAATGTGGGTGGCGCGCGCCGGCCAAGCCTGTTGGCAAGCCTGGTGGCCACGGCGGCGAGCCTCGCCCCGAGATGCGAATACATGGATCTGTCCCGATCATCAGATGAGCAACAGGCAGGCGCGCGAGCACGCGGCGCAGCCACGATGTCAGCGAACGATCAGGCGATGGGGGGACGATAGAGGCGCGTAGGCGCCTCGCTCCGCAGGCTCTGATGAGCCTCGCAAAGGCGCGTGCTGATCGGGTGCAAGGGCGTTGCGACGAAGGGAAGATCGGCCGGCAGCGCCGATACGCACATCAACGCGCAGCATGGCCCCGACGAATTCTTGCCGTCGTGGCTGTGCTTCGCGGGTGGTTCGGCGGCATCGGCCGCGTGCTGCATGTGCATGCCGACATGATCGTGGGCGGCAGCTTCGGCATGCGCCATCGGCATCGACGCGTCGTGCACATGCACCGCCACGCGCTGGACCTCATCGGTCAGGCACGGAAACGGCGCGCCGCACGCGAGCGCGAAGGACGGCGCGAGCACGCAGAACAGGTAGGCCAGGATGATGGAACATCCCGCCCGCACCCGCCCCGACCTCGTCAATCGCACCAACACCCGCTTCGCATCTCCCACCACCGGCAAGCTAACCGCAAATCAGCCCGCCGCAAACCGCTATCGTATATACCCCCGCAGGGTATCATTCAATCCGGTTTGAATCCGCGAACCTGCGTCATGGTCGCGTCACAACCGCGCCTGCTTGCGCACCGCGACCGCAGGGATATCTCGCTCCGATACTGCCGCGCGAAGCCCAAAGCCCTTCACGACGGCGAAGATCGCGGGAATCACGATCAATGTCAGCAGTGTCGACGAGATCATGCCGCCGATCATGGGCACCGCGATGCGCTGCATGATCTCCGAGCCGGTGCCGGTGCTCCACATGATCGGCAACAGCCCGGCCATGATGGCGACCACCGTCATCATCTTCGGCCGGACCCGCTCGACCGCACCCGCGATGATCGCGCGATTGAGATCGTCACGATCGATCGTGCCCCCCTCGGCAGCGCGACGCGCCGTGATCTCGCCCAGCGCCTGGTTGAGATACATCAGCATCACGACGCCGGTCTCGGCGGCGACGCCGGCGAGCGCGATGAAGCCGACCGCGACCGCAACCGACAGGTTGAAGCCGAGCGCCCACATCAGCCAGAGGCCGCCGACCAGCGCGAACGGCAGCGACAGCATCACGATCATGGTCTCCGCCACCGAGCGGAAGTTGAGGTAGAGCAGCAGGAAGATGATCGACAGCGTCACCGGCACCACGATCCTGAGCCGCGCGGCGGCGCGCTCGAGATATTCGTACTGCCCGCTCCAGACCACGTAGGTGCCAGGGGGAAACTGCACGTCGGCCTGCACCGCGCGCTGCGCGTCCGCGACATAGCCGCCGAGGTCGCGATCGCGGATGTCGACATAGATGTAGGTCGCGAGTTGCCCGTTCTCGGTCCGGATCGTGGTCGGCCCGCGCGCAGGCGCGATGTCGGCGACCTCGCCGAGCGGCACCGCCCCGCCCGCCGGCATCGGCACCAGGATGTCGCTGGCGATCGCGCCCGGATTGTCGCGCAGGTCGCGCGGATAGCGCATGTTGACGGTGAAGCGCTGGCGCCCCTCGACCGTCGTGGTCACGCTCTGGCCGCCGAGCGCGGTCGCGATGGTATCCTGCACGTCCTGCACCGCGATGCCGTAGCGCGACAACGCCTCACGGTTCGGCGTGATCTCGAGATAGTAGCCGCCGAGGCTGCGCTCGGCATAGGCCGACGAGGTGCCGGGCACGCCCCGCACGACCTGCTCGACCTGGCGCGCGAGCTTGTCGATCACGGCAAGATCGGGACCGATCACCTTGACGCCGACCGGCGTCCTGATCCCGGTCGACAGCATGTCGATGCGCGCCTTGATCGGCATGGTCCAGGCGTTGGAGACGCCGGGAAATTGCAGCGCCTTGTCCATCTCGCCGATCAGGCGGTCGAGCGTGAGGCCGGCGCGCCATTGCTGTTTCGGCTTCAGATTGATGACGATTTCGAACATTTCCGACGGTGCCGGATCGGTTGCGGTCGCGGCGCGGCCGGCCTTGCCGTAGACCGAGGCGACTTCCGGAAAGCCGCGGATGATTCGGTCCTGCATTTGCAACAGCTCGGCCGCCTTGGTCACCGAAATCCCCGGCAGCGTGGTCGGCATATAAAGCAGCGTGCCCTCATTGAGGTCAGGCATGAACTCGGTGCCGAGTTGCCGGGCCGGCCAGATCGAGACGGCGACGGTACCGAGCGCGAGCAGGATCACCAGCATCTTGGCCCGCAACACACCGTTGATGACCGGACGGTAGATCCAGATCAGAAAGCGATTGATCGGATTTCTGTGCTCGGGGACGATCTTGCCGCGGACGAAGATCACCATCAGCGCCGGCACCAGCGTCACCGACAACAGCGCTGCCGCCGCCATCGCAAACGTCTTGGTGAAGGCGAGCGGCGAGAACAGCCGCCCCTCCTGCGACTCCAGCGTGAAGATCGGCATGAAGGACACGGTGATGATGAGCAGGCTGAAGAACAGCGCCGGCCCCACCTCCGCCGCAGCCTGGATCAGGATCGCGACCCGCGACCGCCCGGGCTCCGCCCGCTCCAGGTGCTTGTGCGCGTTCTCGATCATCACGATCGCCGCGTCGATCATGGCGCCGATCGCGATCGCGATGCCGCCGAGGCTCATGATGTTGGAGCCGATACCGAGCAGCTTCATCGCGCCGAACGCCATCAAGACGCCGACCGGCAGCATCAGGATCGCGACCAGCGCGCTGCGGACATGCAGCAGGAACACGATGCAGACCAGGGCGACTACCACGCTCTCCTCGAGCAACGTCCGCTTCAATGTGTCGATCGCCGCATAGATCAGGTTGGAGCGGTCATAGACCGGCACGATCTCGACCGATTTCGGCAGGCTGGTCGCGATCTCCCTGAAACGCTTCTTGACGTTCTCGATCACGTCGAGCGCGTTGACGCCGAAGCGTTGCAGCACGATGCCGCTCGCGACCTCGCCCTCACCGTTCAGTTCAGCGATGCCGCGCCGCTCGTCGGGGCCGAGCTCGACGCGGGCGACGTCGCGCAGCAGCACCGGCGTGCCGCCATCGGTCTTCAGCACGATGTTGCCGAGATCGTTGATGTCCTTCAGATAGCCTTTGCCGCGGATGACATATTCGAACTCGGACAGCTCGACGGTGCGGCCGCCGACGTCGGCGTTGCTGGCGCGGATGGCATCGCGCATCCGCTGCATGGTGATGCCGCGATCGCGCATCCGCTGCGGGTCGAGGATCACGTTGTACTGCTTGACGAAGCCGCCGACGCCGGCGACCTCGGCGACGCCCTCCGCCCTGGCCAGCGCGAACTTCAGGTTCCAGTCCTGGATCGTGCGGGTGTCCGCAAGGTTCAGCTCTTTCGACATCACGGCATATTGGTAGACCCAGCCCACCCCGGTGGCGTCGGGTCCAATGGTCGGTGAAACGCCGGCCGGCAGCCGCGACGCCGCGCCGTTGAGGAATTCGAGCACCCGCGAGCGCGCCCAGTAGATGTCTGTGCCGTCCTCGAAGATGACATAAACAAAAGACACGCCGAAGAACGAGAAGCCGCGCACGACCTTCGACTTCGGCACCGTCAGCATCGCCGTGGTCAGGGGATAGGTGACCTGGTCCTCGATCACCTGCGGCGCCTGGCCGGGATACTCCGTGTAGACGATGACCTGGGTGTCGGAGAGATCGGGAATCGCATCGAGCGGCAGATGCAGCAGCGCGTAAAGGCCCGCGGCCGCCGCGAAGCCGGTGCCGAACAGCACCAGCAGCAGGTTGCGCGCCGACCAGGCGATGATGCGGGCAATCATCGGCGGTCCCCCGTCTTGTCGCCCTCACCCGTCTGCGCAGCACCGGCCTCGGCAAAGCCCTTGATCGCCGCTTTCAGATTGCTCTCGGCGTCGATCAGGAAGGTGGCTGAGGTCACCACCGCATCGCCCTCGGCGAGGCCGTCGCGGATTTCGACATAGCCCTCGCCGCGCCGCCCGAGCTTGACCTCGCGCGGCTCGAACCGTCCGTTGCCGCGGTCGATCAGCACGCTCTGGCGGCTTCCAGTGTCGAGGATGGAATTATCAGCCACGGTAAGTACCGGTGCCGCGCCGCCGGTGTCGATCTCGGAGTCGACATACATGTCCGGCAGCAGTGCGAGGTCGGCGTTCTGCAATTCGATCCGCACCCGCGCTGTGCGTGTCTCCTTGTTGACCTGCGGATAGATCACGCTGATCTGGCCCGCGAAGCTGCGGCCGGGATAGCTGCGTGCCCGCACCGTGACCTTTTGCCTGACCACGATGTTACCGAGATCGCGCTCGGCGACATCGACCAGTGCCCACACGACAGAGACGTCGGCAATCCGAAACAGCACGTCGCCGGGCTGGGCGCGCATGCCCTCGATCGCGGCGCGCTGCAGCACGATGCCGTCGCGCGGCGACAGCCACTGGATCGCGATCGGGACCGTCCGGCTCTTCTCCATCTCGGCGATGACGGGTTCGGGAACGTCGAGATTGGTCAGCCGCTGCTTGGAGCCGCGTCCGTAGGGCTCGATACTCGCGGTCGCCTTCGACGTGATGGTCGCGACATATTCGGCCGCGGCGGACGATATTGCCGGGCTGTAGATCTCCATCAACGGCTGGCCTTTTGTCACCCGGCTGCCGGTCGTGACGTCGGCGATTTTCTGCACATAGCTCTCGGCCCGCATCGCGATGACGGAGACGCGACGCTCGTCGAGTTGGATCGTGCCGGGGGCACGGACCAGCGTGCGGATGCGGCGCATCTGCGCGGCCTCGGACTTGACGCCGCTGCGCTGGATCCTGCCGGGCGACAGCGTGATCGAACCGTCGTCGCTGTCATCGCCGTCATAGACGGCGATGTAATCCATCCCCATGGAATCCTTCTTCGGCACCGGCGAGGTGTCGGGAAGTCCCATCGGATTGCGATAATATTTCACCTTGCGCTCGCCTTTCGCGGCGGGCGCGCTCACCTCTGCCGATCGCCCGGGCTCGCCGGCAGCGGCCTCGTCATCCGCAAACACCGGCAGATAGTCGCGCCCGTCAGGCGTCTTCTTCGGTGTCGCCGAATAGAGCGACTTGCCCTCGGGATCGCGGTAGTAGATCGGTGCAGCAGTCTCCGCCGCCCGCGCGGCGGAGACGATGGCAGCGGTCACCGGCCGCGGCGGCAGGTCGCGGCCGATCCATGCGGCGCCTGCCGCTGCGGCGATCGCAGCGGCGGCGCCGGCCCATGTTAAGGGGCCGATTGCGCGGCGGCTCATTGCTCGGCCGTGACGACGAGCTTGCTCTCGACCGCGCCGGTCTCGCCCTGCACCTTGGCGCCGAGCGACAATTGCCAGCGGCCGGCCATGCCGAAGGTCGCCTTGAACCGGTAGGTGCCGGGTTCGGTGCCCGGCATCGGCGTCACCTTGGTGGCCATCTCCTGCATGCCGTCGGGCGCCATGTCGAGCCGGGTCGAGAAGATGACCGCGTCGGGCACGGCTCTCCCGCTGGTCTTGTCGACCAGCCGCACCGTGACGATGCGATCGGCACCCGCCTTGACCGTCGGCTGCACCAGCTGGAATTCGTAGTTCTTGATCTCGGCGTGGGCAGCCATGCCCGTTACGGCAACGCCGATCAGTGCGGCGGCAGCGGCGCGCGCCAGGTGGACAGACTTCATGGTAAAGATCCTCGATAGGTCTGATGAACCGCGCGAGCGGCATGCAAAGGCACGCGCGCCGTCAGGCGCACGCGTCAGCGATCAGGCGCTTGAGCGCCCGTCAGACGTGGGTTCGAGGCGGATGGTCGGGAGGTCTGGCGCCAAGGCCGTCAAGCAGACGGTCGTCACGGGCGGCGATCCGGCTCCGCAGCGGCTCGCGCTCGACCAGCGACGCTGTGCCGGCGGGCACCGGTAACGAAACGCTCAGCATGCAGAGCGCGAGGAACGGACAGTCCTCGCAGCCCTTGCTTTTGCTCTGGTCCGGACAGCACGGCATGTCGTCGGCCATCTCCTGCCCGGACATGATCCCGTCGGACTCGGCCTGATGCGACATGGCCTGTCGAGACATGGCGTGATCGGACATCGCCTGCATCGCAGCGGCCGATGCATCCGGCATCATCCGGGCAAATGCCGGCGCCACGGGCGCGAGCAACAGCCCGGCCGCGACGAGCAGCAGAATCCAGAGATTGGCGAGCCGCCTCAAATGCATGCCCGCTTCTCGCACGGATCTGTGCACGGCGCAAATCCGTCCGGCTTCACGATCGCGCCAGCACCCCGGCTGACATTCTCACCCGCGGCTTACGTCTGCTTCAACACCGCCGGATCGACCGGCATCTTGCGCAGCCGCTTGCCGGTCGCCGCGAAGATCGCGTTGCTGATCGCCGGCACGATGCCCGAGGTTCCGGTCTCGCCCATGCCGCCGGGCGGCTCGGTGCTCGGGACGATATGGACCTCGATCGCCGGCGCCTGATCGATGCGCAGCATCTGGTAACTGTCGAAATTGCCCTGCTCGACGCGGCCGTCCTTGAGCGTGATCTCGCCGTAGAGCGCCGCCGTGACGCCGAAATTGATGCCGCTCTGCAGTTGCGCCTGCACCGTGTCGGGATTGACCACGGTGCCGCAATCCATCGCGCAGACGACGCGGTGGACGCGGACCGAACCGTCCCTGGCGACCTCGACCTCGGCAACCTGGGCGAGGTAGCTGCCGAACACGAATTGCAGGGACACGCCGCGGCCGCGCCCGGCCGGCAGTTTGCCGCCCCAGCCGGCCTTGGCCGCCGCGAGCTCGAGCGCCGCCTTGGCACGCGGCGACTTGCCGAGCAGCGCGCGGCGATAATCGAGCGGATCCTGCTTCGCGGCCGCCGCCAGCTCGTCGATCATGCTTTCGGTGACGAACACGTTGTGCGAGGGGCCGACGCTGCGCCAGAACGCTGTCGGAATGCCCGGCGGTTCGACCCGGACATATTCGACGTGGAAGTTGGGGATGTCGTAGACGAGATCGATCGCCCCTTCCGTCGTGTCGGGATCGAGACCATTGCGGAACGCCGGCGGCGCCCATCGCGCCAGCACCGACGAGCCGGCGAAGCGGTTGTTCCAGGCGACCGGCTTGCCGGACGCATCGAGGCCGACCGCAATCCGGTCGCACCAGTACGGCCGGTACATGTCGTGCTGGATGTCCTCCTCGCGGGTCCACACCACCTTGACCGGCGTGTCGACCTGCTTTGCGATCTGCACGGCGCGAATGACGCCGTCGACCTCGAGCCTGCGGCCGAAGCCGCCGCCGAGCAGATGATTGTGCACCACCACCTTCTCCGGCGGCAGGTCAAGCATCTTGGCGGCCACTGCCTGCACGCGCGAGAGCGCCTGGTTGCCGACCCAGATCTCGCAGCCGTCGGCGCGAACATGCACCGTACAGTTCATCGGCTCCATCGTGGCATGGGCGAGGAACGGCAGCTGATAGGTCGCCTCGACTTTCGTCGCCGCGCCCGTCATCGCCTTGTCGGCGTCGCCGATATTCTGCGCGACCGCGCCCGGCTTCGTGGTGGCGGCTTCGAGCTCGCGCGCGATATCCGATGTGGCGAGCTTGGCGTGGACCCCCTCGTCCCATTCGATCGTGAGCGCCGCGAGACCCTTCTTCGCCGCCCCCATGTGGTCGGCCACCACCGCGACGGCGTCGTCGAGCGTCACGATCTGGCGCACGCCCTTGACGGCTTTTGCCGCTGCATCATCGACGCGCTTCACCCGCCCGCCGAACACCGGCGACTGCGCCAGGGTCGCGACCTTCACCCCGGGCGGCCGGGCGTCGATGCCGTAGACCGTCGTGCCGTTGATCTTGGAGGGCGTATCGAGCCGCTTGGCCGGCGTGCCGATCAGCTTGAACTCGGACGGGCTCTTCAGCGTGACATTCTCCGGCACCGGCATCTGCGCCGCGTCAGTCGCCAGTTCGCCGTAACCCAGCTTGCGTCCCGAGGCCGCGTGATGCACCTCGCCGTTCTCGGCGCGGCATGTCCCCGGCTCGACGTTCCAGCGCTTCGCCGCGGCCGCGACCAGCATCGCCTTCGCAGTGGCGCCGGCTTTCCGCATCGGCTGCCAGGCACCGCGCATTGCGTTCGAATTGCCGGTGGCCTGCACGCCGAGCAGCGGATTGGCGTAGAGCTTGTCGCTCGGCGGCGCGTGTTCGAGCCGGACCTGCGTCAGGCCGATCTCGAGCTCCTCGGCGATCAGCATCGGGATCGAGGTATAGGTGCCCTGCCCCATCTCGACATAGGGCATGGTCAGCACGACCTTGCCGTCGCCGCCGATCCGGACGAAGGCGTTCGGCGCGAAGCCATCGGCGGTCGCCGCCTCGCTCTCGCGGCTCGCGAACGGCAGGCTCACGCTGAGCAGCAGGCCGCCGCCCGCGATCGCGCCGGCACGGAGGAAGTTGCGCCGCGACAGATCGGCGGCGCGCTCGGACAGATTGTCGATCAGCGTCATGACTCAACCTCCCGACTGCGCAGCTTGCTTGATCGCTTCGCGAATGCGGACATAGGTGCCGCAGCGGCAGATGTTGCCCGACATCGCGTCGTCGATATCGGCATCGGTCGGCTTCGGCTTGCTCGCGAGCAGCGCGGAAGCCGACATGATCTGCCCGGACTGGCAGTAGCCGCATTGCGGCACCTCGTGCGCGAGCCAGGCGTCCTGGATCTTCTTGCCCGCCGGCGTTTTGCCGACCGCCTCGATGGTCGTGATCTTGGAGTCGCCAATGCTGTCGATCGTCGTGATGCAGGAGCGCACGGCGCTGTCATCGAGATGCACCGTGCAGGCGCCGCACAGCGCCATGCCGCAGCCGAACTTGGTGCCGGTCATGCCCAGCACGTCGCGTAGCACCCAGAGCAGCGGCGTGTCGCCATCGGCATCGACCTGATAACTGGTCCCATTGATCGTGATCTGGAAAGGCATCCTGACACTCCTGTCCTGGTTCGAGGCCCCGCGCGGTCCGCGCCCCTCCGGGCGCGACCGGCCACATTCCAAAGCAAATCGCACGGATCATCGCGCCGATTGCTCACTTATGGTAATAAGTACAGTTCCAACGCCCTATAAGCGGTGCTTTGATCTGCAGTGAAATAACTATCAGTTTATAATCATGGATCGACTGACCAGCATGTCCGTGTTCGCCCGCGTCGCCGATCTGGGCTCCTTCACCGCGGCGGCCAAGGAGCTGCGGATGTCGCCGACCATGATCGGCAAGCATATCCGTTTTCTCGAGGACCGGCTCGGCTCGCAATTGATCAACCGGTCGACCCGGCGGCAAGGCCTCACCGAGCTCGGCCGCAGCTATCTCGATCACTGCAGGCAATTGCTGGAACAGGCCGAGGCCGGCGATGCGCTGGTCGAGGAGGCCCTGAGCGCGCCGCGCGGCAAGCTCCGGGTCGCGACCTCGGTCGCCTTCGGATCGTACAGCCTGGCGCCCGCGCTGGTCCGCTTCATGAAGAAATATCCGGAAGTCTCGGTCGACCTCATCCTCAGCGACAGGATGGTCGACCTGCTCGAGGAAGGGCTGGACGCGGCGATCCGGGTCGGCACCCTGACCGATTCCACCATGATGTCGCGCTCGCTGTCGCCCTATACCGGCGTGGTGTGCGCCGCGCCGAGTTATCTCGCCGAACGCGGCACGCCGACCCATCCGGCGGATCTCGCCCGCCATGAATGCCTGCGCTACCCCGGCTGGTCGGACGGGCAACGATGGACCTTCTCCGGGCCGGAGGGCGAAGTGCATGTCGACGTCGCGAGCCGCCTCTTCATCAACAGCGCGTTCGGCATCCGCTATGCGGCGCTGGCGGGCGCCGGCATCGTGCTGATGCGCGACGAGCTGCTTGCCGACGATATCGCCGCGGGACGGCTGCAGGTCCTGCTGCCGAACTACACGACGCGAGCCCGCGCGCGCCAGATCCTGTGGCCGAAGCACCGCAAGATGACGCCGAAGCTCCGCGCCCTGATCGACTTCATCGTGGAGACGTATGGGTGAGCCGGATCGATCCTTCGGTTCACGGTCGAAACGTGAATCGAGGTTAGTTCGTGCCTGCGATGATGAGAAGATTATTGAGTACCGGCGTGGCGCAAAACGCCGCCACAATAGCGATATTGTAAGGGTTGTTGCTGCGCCAAAGCAGCCACATCATGAAATAGGTCAAACCGAGCTTCGGGATAAGCCACCAGGGGCCGAGCCACGTCTGGGCGACATGCATGAACGGGTTCAACTCGCCGAGGCCGAGATTCAGGATCGTGTTGGTGGTGTAGAGATCGGCGATGCCAAGAAGCAGGACGGACAGCACGAGGAGCGTCTTGGCCAGGTAACGCGGCCCCAGAATAATCTCGTAGGCAAATGCGGCGCCCTCGGGAACGTTCTGCTTGAACCACGACTGCGCGGCGTCATTGGTCGCGAAGATTTTCAGATGATCCGGCTCGCCAACGGGCTTGCTTGTGTCGGTATAGACCCAGACTTTCATTCGATTGCTCAAATCACTCTTTTCAAATCACAAAAAAGTATCATCTGCCGAGATGGTCATCTCGGGAGACCAAGGTAGCTCTGCCGTCGCCGTAAGGATGATTCCGGAGAGTGGCGTTGCGTTGGCCTCGAGGTGCCGCTTCAGGGCGGTTCAATCGTTGCGGCGCTTCAGGTCCAAGCGTCCGATGCGTTCATCAATCAGTCGATTTAGTTTCTCGTCCCGCAGTGAATTCTTCCTAAACAGCCCGCCATGCAGCCGATAGGCAAGAAGGAGCAGGACAATAGCAGTGCCCCCGAGATAGTAGGACCAGTCCATTCTTGAACCGCGCCTCGCTGCAGCGATGGACGGAGCTTAGGGCCTGCCTGTCCTACTTGTCCAACGCTATCCTGTGCGCCGCATCTTGTCCGCGCCCGAATGGATTGGCCTGATTTATGCTTGGATGTGGCCACATACGGAGGACGCGCGATGAGGCGGGACCTTTTGGTGATTTGCGGCGGAATGCTGGCCACCGGCGCTATCGCCTGGATCTTGTTGGGCAACCCGGCGAGCGTGCCACGTATGCACGGGCTCCAGACGATGTCTGCCGATCAAGACGACCAAGACCTGAGACGCGTCTCCCAGCGAAGTCCGTATATGCGAGACGAGCGCTAGGGCCGTCCCCAGCGGGTGCCCCGCGAAATTCAATCACTGAGTTGTCCGACGGCGCAAGGCGGCTGTCGATTCGCATGCGTCCGGTCAGTGGGACTGAGCATAGGGTGCAGCATTCATCAGCAGCGCCCCGAAAAGCAGGACCAGGTAGAGCATCGAAAACACGAACAGGCGACGAGCGGGCCGCCTTTCCTTGTCGTGGCTTCGGCGTACCTGCCATGCGAGAAAAATCATGATCGCTCCCAGCGTCGCCGCAGCCGCGCCGTAGACGGCTCCCGCAAACCCCAGTGCACAAGGCAGCAGTGAGGTCGAAACCAGAAGCGCGCTGTAGAGAAGGATCTGGCGCTTTGTTTCGGTCTTGCCGGCCACGACCGGCAACATCGGCACTCCGGCGCGGGCATACTCTCCAGCAAGATTGAGCGACAGTGCCCAGAAGTGGGGTGGCGTCCAAAGGAAGATGATCAGGAACAGGATGAGCGGCTCGAGCCCGACATATCCTGTGACCGCGACCCAGCCGATCACCGGAGGGAGTGCACCAGCGGCACCACCAATGACGATATTCTGCGGGGTTCGGCGTTTGAGCCACATCGTGTAGACGACAACGTAGAAGAAGATTGTAAAGGCAAGCAGCGCAGCAGCGGCCATGTTCAGCAAGGTGCCGAGGGCGAGAACGGCGCACGTGCCGAGCATCAATCCGAAGACCAATGCTTCCGGGCGCGATACGCGGCCGCTGGGAATTGGACGGATGGCGGTACGTGCCATCACCGCATCGATGTCGGCGTCGTACCACATATTGAGCGCGCCTGCAGCGCCGGCGCCCGCAGCGATGCAAACAAGAGCAGCGAACCCGATGAAGGGATCGATGCCGCCCGGTGCGACCATGAGACCGACCAGTGCGGTAAAGACGACCAGCGACATCACGCGCGGTTTCGTCAGTGCGACGTAGTCTCCGATGTTGGCATAGCTCCGGCGACGAATTGAACGATTGATTTGCACGAGATTAATTCCTCGTCAGTTCGAAAAGCCATCGGTTGAAGGCCCTCTTCGCAGGGTGCCGGACGATGCGGCGAGGCCTCCGCCTTCAGGATGTCTTGCCTCGTCCAGCACGACCCATGTGGTCATGGCCGCCCCATTTCTAGCTTGCTGGCGCAAAGAACATGACCCGAAGCAGGTGCGTATAGTCGGATTCGAACACCATGATCCCTACAAAAACCAGCACCAGCACTGGCGGCAACAGGATGGCATAGGCCAATGCCAACCGCTCCCAGGCCATGTGCATGAACACGGCGACGATCAGGCCGGCCTTCAGCACCATGAACAGCAGGATGAGCGACCATCGCAGGTGGCCATGGATACCAAAATAGTCGACGAGGTAGGAGCAGGTGCTGAGCACGAACAGCCATCCCCAGACCACCAGATAGAGCTTGATCGGGTGCTGCTGGCCCTCTGCATGCGTGGCGCCTGATGCCACCGCACCATGCACATAGGTGTGTAGCGCGTGCTGTGCTGCCTGCCCTTCCACATGTACCGCTGCTTCTGTCATGCGCGACCTCACCAGAGATAAAAGAAGGCAAAGATGAACACCCAGACCAGATCGACGAAATGCCAGTACAGGCCCATGATTTCGACGATCTCGTAATAGCCCTTGCGGCTCGTGAAAAAGCCGCGCCGCTCGACGTCGAAGTCTCCCCGCCAAACCTTTCGCGCGATGGCTATCAGGAAGATCACACCGATGGTCACGTGGGTGCCGTGGAAGCCGGTGATCATGAAGAAGCTAGCGCCAAATTGCGGTGCGCCCCACGGGTTGCCCCAGGGTCGCACGCCCTCCATGATCAACTTGGTCCATTCGAAGGCCTGCATTCCGACGAACGTCGCGCCAAATGCCGCGGTGGCCAGCATCAAGGCTGCGGTTTTGACGCGATCCCGGCGGTAACCGAAGTTGACGGCCATCGCCATCGTCCCGCTGCTGCTGATCAGGATGAAGGTCATGATCGCGATCAGGATCAGCGGGATGTGCTGGCCGCCGATATTGAGCGCGAAGACTTCGCTGGGGTTGGGCCACGGCACGGTCGTCGACATTCGCGCCGTCATGTACGACAGCAGGAAGCAGCTGAAGATGAAGGTGTCGCTCAGAAGGAAGATCCACATCATGGCCTTCCCCCACGACACGTTCTTGAACGCGCGTTGGTCCGAGGCCCAGTCGGCGGCGATGCCGCGCAATCCGGGTATCGTTCCGGGCAGCGCCTTGGGGGTTGCGAGTGTGGTTTCGGTCATCGCGTCCTGCCTCGCTAGGTGAGCAACTGGCGACAGATGTCGACGAAATTGTCGGTCCAGCCCGTCAGCAGACCGAGCAGGACCAGCCAGACCAGCAACAGGAAATGCCAGTAGATGGCACAAAGCTCGACGCTCAGGCGCATCTGCGTCATCGGCGCGCCGCGCCACAGTCTTACGGTCGCCCTGCCGAGCGCCACCAGGCCGCCGGTCACGTGCAGCCCGTGGAGCGCGGTGATCAGATAGAAGAAGGAATTGGCCGGATTCGACGCCATGACATAGCCGGCGATGTTGAGCTGCTGCCACACCACGAGCTGCCCGATCAGGAACATCACGGCCGATGCACCGCCGACCAAGAGGCCCGCGATCAAGCCCTCATGGTCGTCGTGGCGCGCGGCCATCAGCGCCCATTGCAGCGCCACGCTGCTGATGACGAGGACGCCGGTGTTGAACCACACCAGCCTCGGCAGCGGCAGCTCGCGCCAGTCCACCATGGTGGTGCGCATCGAGTAGGCGCTGATCAGCAGCGCGAACAGCGAGCCGACCACCGCGAGAAAAACACCGAGGCCGATCTTCGCCGCCGGCACCGAAGAGCCGCGATCGCCGCGAAGATCGACGGCAATGCCCTGCTCCAGCCACGGCTTGGCGGCCAGCCGTTGCTGCGAGAGCCACCATCCCGCGATCGCTGCAATCGTAGCAATGAACAGGACGATGGCACTCACGGATGGGCCCCCTGGGCCAGCACCTTGGCCGGCGGTTCATTCTGCGGGATGAAGTCCCTGGCGGCACCGGGCACGCTGTAATCGTAGGCCCAGCGATAGACGACGGGGAGCTCCTTGCCCCAGTTGCCGTGGCCCGGCGGGGTCTCCGGCGTCTGCCATTCCAGCGAGGTGGCACCCCAGGGATTGCCGCCCGCCTCCCTTCCCTTGAGCAGGCTCCAGACCAGATTGAACAGGAAGACGAGCTGGGCGAAGCCGACAATCAGCGCCGCCACGCTCATGAACGCGTTGAGGTCATGGGCGGAGGCCGGGACGAAGGAGGTCTCGCCGATGTCGTGATAGCGGCGCGGCATCCCCAGCAGGCCGAGATAGTGCATCGGGAAGAACACCGCATAGGCGCCGATGAACGTCACCCAGAAGTGGAAGCGTCCGAGCGCATCATTGAGCATCCGCCCGGTGACCTTCGGATACCAGTGATAGATCCCGCCGAACACGGCCATGATCGGGGCAATCCCCATCACCATGTGGAAGTGCGCGACCACGAACATCGTATCGGACAGCGGAACGTCGACGACAACGTTGCCGAGGAACAGCCCGGTCAGGCCGCCATTGACGAAGGTGACGATGAAGCCGAGCGCAAACAGCATCGGCACCGTGAGATGGATGTCGCCGCGCCAAAGGGTCAGCACCCAGTTGTAGACCTTGATCGCGGTCGGGATCGCGATGATGAGCGTCGTGGTCGCGAAGAAGAACCCGAAATACGGGTGCATGCCGCTGACATACATGTGGTGCGCCCACACGACGAAGCTCAGCGCCCCGATCGCCACGATCGCCCAGACCATCATGCGATAGCCGAAGATGTTCTTGCGCGCGTGCGTGCTGATCAGATCCGAGATGATGCCGAACGCCGGCAGCGCGACGATGTAGACTTCGGGGTGGCCGAAGAACCAGAACAAATGCTGGAACAGGATCGGACTGCCGCCGCCATACTTGGTCAGCTGGCCCATCTCGACCAGTGTCGGCATGAAGAAGCTGGTTCCAAGGAGGCGGTCCAGCAGCAGCATCACCGAGGCCACGAACAGCGCCGGGAACGCCAGCAGCGCCATGACAGTCGCGGTGAAGATGCCCCACACCGTCAGCGGCATGCGCATCAAGGTCATGCCGCGCGTCCGCGCCTGCAGCACCGTCACTACATAATTGAGCCCGCCCATCGTGAAGCCGATGATGAACAGGATAAGCGAGGCCAGCATGAGAACGATGCCCCAGTCCTGTCCGGGGGTACCGGACAGAATCGCCTGGGGTGGATAAAGCGTCCAGCCGGCGCCGGTCGGCCCGCCCGGCACGAAGAACGTCGCGGCCAGCACCAGCACGGCGAGCAGGTAGACCCAATAGCTCAGCATGTTCACGTAGGGGAAGACCATGTCCCGCGCGCCGACCATCAGCGGGATGAGGTAGTTGCCGAAGCCGCCGAGAAACAGCGCCGTGAGCAAATAGATCACCATGATCATGCCGTGCATGGTGATGAACTGAAGGTACTGATTGGCATCGATAAAGGAGAATGTGCCGGGAAATCCCAGTTGCAGCCGCATCATCCACGACAGCACCAGCGCAACCATTCCGATCGACATCGCCGTGATCGAGTACTGGACGGCGATCACCTTGGCGTCTTGCGAAAAGACGTACCTCGTCCACCAGCTGTGCGGATGATAGAGCTCGACCTCACCCACTTCGGCGGGCGGGATGCCTGCGACCTGATCAAACGGGATATCGACCATCGGAATACCCTCCCTGGTCTTCCGCTCAGCGACGAGTTCACGTCATATCCGGCCGATCCTCGTCGGCATGTTCATTCGCTGCCAGTCTTGTACGCCGCCTTCGCGACGTTGCGCTGGCCGGACAAGGCGGCGAACGTGTGCTGCTTGTCCAGCCACGCGTGATATTCCTTCTCTTCTTCGACGACGACCTTGCTGCGCATCTGTGCGTGCGCGGCACCGCACAGCTCCGCGCAGAGGACGTCGAAGGTTCCGGTCCGGGTCGGCGTGAGCCAGTAGTAGGTCACCGAGCCGGGGATCATATCCATCTTCGCCCGGAACTCGGGCACGTAGAAATCATGCAGGACGTCGATCGAGCGGAGCAGCACCTTCACCGGCTTCCCGACCGGCAGATGCAGATCCTCGTTTTGCACGACGATGTCGTCCTGCCCGTTCGGATCATTGGGATTCAACCCGAGTGGATTGTCGGAGCTGATCAGGCGTGCGTCTGACGTGCCGAGCCGGCCGTCCTTTCCCGGAAGCCGATAACTCCACATCCACTGTTGTCCAACGACCTCGACGTCGGTCGCGTCGTCGGGAACGGTGACGAACTGGTGCCAGACGACGAGGCCGGGCGCCAGCATGGCGACGACGCCGATCGCGGTGCCGATGCTGAGCCACCATTCGAGCTTCTTGTTCTCGGGATTGTAGTGGGCGCGCCGTCCCTCGGTGTGGTGAAAGCGCAGGACGCAATAGGCCATGAACGCGATCACCGCGCAGAACACCGCTCCGGTGATCCAGAATGTCAGGTTGATCGTGTGGTCGATATAGCTCCAGTTCGAGGCAATCGGGGTCCACCACCAGGGGCTGTAGAGGTGAAACAGCACCGAGGCGACGGCAACCAGGAGCAGTAAGATCGCTACAGCCATCCCTCCTCCTTGCCATCGAAGGCTGCGGAGACGAACGAAAGGGCGGAGCTCACGTCAGAGGGATGGTCTTGCGTTCACCATCACCGTGGCTTTTGCCTCGCCCCATTCTGCCGGTCGCGACGCTGGGACATGACAAAAACTCAACGTCACGGCCGCAACCTCATCGGAGCTGGGGGCGCCAATCATCAACATGGTACCCATCGAGCCGGACGTCAATAGAGGAGTAATGCCCGCCGCTGTCCGGCGCGTGTTGGCGGGAATGCATTGGAGGCCGCGAACACTGATCGGCCCTCCCCCATCGCATGGTGCATCGCAAGACATCGTTTGTGCAGCTGCACAATTCTCCCGACCGCATTCGCCACCTTGCTTCTGCCGCGCATCGGACTAGTTTTACCGGACCGGTTGCGACGGATGTCGTCCGGCAAGCTCCTTCTGGTTGAATCTGATTTGCCGGACTCAGTCGCGATTTTCGCGCATGAGGCGGATGTGCGTGTGTTGATGGCGCTCCGTTCCCCTGCGGCCACAAGCAAGGAGACCGGAACCATGACCACGGTGTTCGCACGACCCAAGCTGCAATTGTTTGGCGTCTCTACCGCCTTCGTCGTTCGCAAGATCAGCCTTTCCGACCTGGGCGACGCGCTGCGCCTCGGCTGGGAAGACTTCAAGGCCATCCCGACCCACGCAATCGTCCTGTGCGTGATGTATCCCGTGCTCGGACTTGTCCTGTTCAGACTTGTGCTTGGCTATTCGGTGCTGCCGCTGCTGTTTCCGCTCGCCGCCGGCTTCGCCCTGATCGGTCCTTTCGCCGGACTAGGACTCTACGAACTGAGCCGACGCCGCGAACGCGGAGAGGAGCCAGGAGCCTGGGATGCAATGCAGGTGCTGCGCGCGCCGTCGTTCGGCGCCATGTTCGAACTTGGCGTTCTCCTGTTCGTTCTGTTCGGGGTCTGGATCGCCACCGCGGACGCGATCTACATCATGACGTTCGGCTATGCGCCGGCTGCGAGCATCCCTGATTTCGCAAAGCGCGTGTTGACGACGCCCGAAGGCTGGTCGCTGATCATCGTCGGATGCGGCGTCGGCTTCCTTTTCGCCCTGGTTGCCCTGTGCGTCAGCGTCGTCTCATTTCCACTGATGCTCGACCGTCATGCGACAGCGATTGACGCGATCCGCACGTCGATACGGGCCGTGATGATGAATCCAATTGAGATGGCCGCGTGGGGATTGATCGTTGCGGTATTGCTGGCCGTGGGCTCACTGCCATTCTTCGTCGGCCTCTGCGTCGTTCTGCCGGTGCTTGGTCACGCGACCTGGCATCTTTACCGGAAGGTGGTCGAGCCTGATCGGAATCCTGTGCAAGAAGAGCCCCGCCCGCCGATCGGTCACCGCTACGCGGCCGATTTCCCGGCCTCCCTCTTCCCGTGGAGCCGTGAGCGCTAGTGTTAGCGCCGCGAACTTGACCGCTAGAGCTCGGACAAATCAGGTCGCGAGAATGCGGTCGTATGACTCACAGACCGTGCAAACACATTCGATCTCGTCCCCGCTTCGCATGCTTTCGCAGGGACGACGGCCATGGGCGGGCGCGGGTGACGTTGTCCGACCCGCTATGTCCCCCCCTCACCTCATCAGCGCCTCGACCTCCTTACGGAAGGCCTGGCGCGAGCCGTCGCGGGAGTAGAACATGTGGCCGCCGGGATAGACCGCGAGCCTGGTGCGGCCCGGACCCGCGAAGGCCGGCAACTGGTCGAGGATGATCTTCGAGGCGAAGTACGGGGTGGCGAGATCGAACAGGCCGTGGCCGATCAGGAGTTTCAGTTTGGGATCGAGCGCCAGCGCCTGGCGAAGCTGCGTCACCGATTCCGCGGGACTGATGCCGTGACCGAACTCCCAGGCCTTGTTCACGCTCTCGCTGAGCAGATGATAGGAGCCGTCCGGCCGCCAGTTCAGCTTGCGCGTGGTGAGGTCGACGGCGGCGCTGGTCAAGGGCGCCATCAGGGGATCGCCGGACGGATCGTTGAAGCGGAAGTAGCTGGAATCCGGATAGGGATCGAAACCCTCGATCGAGGCATCGTAGCGGCCGGTCACCTTGCCGTTCTTGCGATCGAACTCGCGGCGGAATTCGCCGATGTCGAAGCGGCCGGCGAGCCTGCGGCTCACCGCCTGATCGATCCCGGTCAGGCTTGCGACCTTGTCGGCGAGCCGCGCGGTGGCCTCCGTGTCGGCCTGCCCCTTGACGAGGTCGAGCAGGAAATCGCCGCGTGCGTAGCTCTCGACGTCGGCGAGATCCTCGCGCGTCACCGGGCCCTTCGCCTGTCGCGCGACCGCCGCCATGGTCGGCAGGCTTGCGACATATTGCATGAGGCTGGAGCCGGTATATTCGCGGAAATCGAGCACCGGCGAGATCAGCACCAGGCCACGGACGCCGACGCCCTGCTGCATCTGCAGATTGCGCACCACCTTGGGCCCGCGAATGCCGCCATAGCTTTCGCCGACGAGATATTTCGGCGAAGTCAGCCGGTCGTATTTCTCCAGCCAGCGACGGATCACCAGCGCGACCGAATTGGCGTCGCCGTCGACGGTGAAGAAGCGCTTGCGCGCATCCTCCGACGTCGTGACGAAACGGCTGTAGCCGGTGCCGACAGGATCGATGAAGACGAGATCGGTGAAATCGAGCCAGGTGTCGGCATTGGCCTGCAGCTCGGGCGCGGCCGAGGACACTGCGCCGTCGAACGGCAGCCGCCACGGCCCGACATTGCCGAATTGCAGCCAGGCCGACGCGGAGCCCGGACCGCCGTTGAACAGGAAGGTCACCGGCCGGTTCGCCTTTTCGGCACCGTCGAGCTGGTAGGACGTATAGGCGATGTCGGCGAGCGGCTCGCCCTTGTCGTCGAACACGCGGATCGACCCCGCGGTCGCGCTGAAGTCAAGTGTGCGGTTCGGCAGCGCGACCGATTGCCTGGTCGTGGAGTCCGGCGGCAGGCGGTGCTGCTCGGCGGTCGAGCCGCTGGCCGCAGCGTTGGCGCCGGAGCCGGCCTCGCCGCCGCGTCCTGCCCGCCCCTTCTGACCGCTCGGGTTCTGGCCAGCTGGGTTCTGGACGCTTGGGGCCTGCGCGCTCGGCGACGGCGATGGCTGCGGGGTCTCGTCGTCGGCCCGCGCCGCGGTCGCAAGGCAGGCCACCAGCAACGCCGCGGCGAGCCGTGTCGCAACACTGTTAGCCATACCATTCACTCCCTGCGCCCCGATTTACGCAATCCAGCGGCAAACTACGCTAGTTTGGCGGCGTCGGCGTGGCATGCGGTCCGTTCCCGGACCATCTCGACAAGGCCGCCCGGGATGTATAGACGAGCGCGGCGTGTTCCGTGCCAAACGAGTTCGTGAGCGATGGCCAGCTCCAAGCGGTATGACAAGATCGCCTTCGTCGCCAGCGCCAGCGCGGAAGCGCAGTCGGCGCTCGAGCAGCTGACGGAAATGTACGGCAATCATCCACCCGCCGATGCCGACGTCGTGGTCGCGCTCGGCGGCGACGGTTTGATGCTGCAGACGCTGCACGCCAACATGCGCAGCGGCAAGCCGATCTACGGCATGCATCGCGGCACTGTCGGCTTCCTGATGAACGAATATTCGACGCATGATCTGCGCACCCGGTTGGCCGCCGCGCGGGAGTCGCTGATCAATCCGCTGCTGATGCGCGCCACCGACATCCACGGCGCCGTGCATCTGCATCACGCCATCAACGAGGTCGCGCTGTTCCGGCAGACCTACCAGGTCGCCAAGCTGCGCATCCTGATCGACGAGCACGAGCGGATGCCCGAGCTGATGGCCGACGGCATCCTGGTGGCGACGCCGGCCGGATCGACCGCCTACAACCTCTCCGCCCAGGGGCCGATCCTGCCGATCAACGCGGCGCTGTTGGCGCTGACCCCGATCAGCGCGTTCCGGCCGCGGCGCTGGCGCGGCGCGCTGCTGCCGAATTCCGCCTTCGTGGTGATCGAGGTGATCGAGGGCGAGAAGCGCCCGGTCGCCGCGGTCGCCGACCATGACGAGGTCCGCGACGTCCGCCGGGTCGAGGTGCTGTCCGACAAGACGATCGCGATGCGGATGCTGTTCGACCCCGGCCACTCGCTGGAAGAACGCATCCTGCGCGAGCAGTTCGGCTACTGACGACGGCTCCCCTTGCTCCCCCCCGCCCGGCAACCAATCATTAACCCCGGGCGGGATATGGTTAACGTCGGGTAATACCGCATTGGCGAGGTAATGCCCTATCAGGGCCGGACCATGTATCGCATCGATTTCAACAAGCTGCGATTTTTGATTTGCGACGACAATCCGCACATGCGCCGCATCCTGCGGACGCTTTTGCATTCGTTCGGCGCGCGCGAGGTGTATGAGGCCGAGGACGGCGCCACCGCGCTCGAGATGTATACGCACTACGTGCCCGACATCGTCATCACCGACTGGTCGATGCCGATCTTCGACGGGCTCGAGCTTGCGCAGATGATCCGGCAGCCGGAATCCAAGGGCAACCCTTACGCGCCGATCATCATGCTGACCGGGCATTCCGAGAAGCGCCGCGTCACGGTGGCGCGCGATGCCGGCGTCACCGAATTTTTGGCCAAGCCGATCTCGGCCAAGGGCCTCTACCAGCGCATCATGAACGTGGTCGCCAATCCGCGCCCGTTCATCAAGACCAAGACTTATTTCGGCCCCGACCGCCGCCGCAACACCACCAACACCTATATCGGCCCCGAACGCCGCGGCAGCGGCGAGGTCGAGGTGCTGCAACAACCGTCGCTGCTCGAAAAGGCGCGCTCGGCCATCTAGGATATCGCTATGGCGAAAGACAAACCCGGGACGATCGAGGTCAAGAGCTTCGGTACGCACCACGTGATCACGCAGCCCAATCCGCTGCGCAAGATGCTGCTGCGTGTCCCCGAGAGCGATCTCGACGATCCGGTCGGCCGCGCCGAAAAGGCGCTCGCCGGGCTGTCGGGCGAGTTCAAGGAGTGGATGACGATCGAGGCCGACCGTCTCTCCGCCGCGCATGCCACCGTGCTGCGCGAGGGCTTCAGCGACAAGACGCGCGAGGAGCTGTTCCGCGCCGCGCATGACATCAAGGGCGACGCCGCGACATTCGGCTATCCGTCGGCGGCCGCAGCCGCGGAGAGCCTGTGCCGCATCATCGAGCACGCGCCGGATCTCGGCGCCGTGCCGCCGCAGCTGATCGCCCATCACATCAACGCCGTGCAGGCGATCGTGCGCAACCGCACCAGGCTCGACACCGCAGTCGTCGCCGGCGTGCTGAGCAAGCAGCTTCGCGGCATCGCCGATGAATTCCTGACCCACGCCAACCGCGACCGGCCCGAGCACCTCGAGGCGATCCTCGCGCCGAGCATCGTGCCCGGCGAATAGCCGCGCGGCCGGCTGCTCGCGTTGCGGCAGCCACTCAAGCATCCATCGATCGGAAAGAATCGCGGCGCTCAGGCCGCGATAAGATCGTCGTCGTAAGGCAGCACCGCGATCGCGTCTTCCGCGGCGAGCTCCTCGCAGAACATCCGTGCGTCCTCGCGGGCCGATTCGGTCGCGAAGCGGCGCAGCAGGATCAAGAGCGGCTCGGCCGCGGAATGATCGGTCTCGCAATGCGTCAGCACCCGCTCCACCATGCGGCGATGCAGCCGCGCCGCACCGTCGCCGCTGTCGACATAGCCGACCTCGTGGCTGGCCTCGAGCGCGACGCGGAACGCGGCGTAGGTGGATTCCGGCAAGCCGGCGCGGCGCAGCAGCGCCTGCAGGCCGTTGCCGCCGCGGTCGTTCAACAGCGCGGAGACGCGGCCATAGGGCAGTCCGGACAGTTCGGCGAGCGCCGCCCCAAACAAATCGAGATTGCCGGACAGCAGCGCGCGCAGGATCAGCCCGGCGGTCAATTGCCCGGTGGCGCGCAGATGCGTGATCAGGTTCTGCATGTCGTCGCCAAAGGCACGCGCGGCGATGTTCACGGTGGAGCGTTCCCTGGCCTCGCCGGCGACGCGGTCGGCCCGATCGCTGCCGAGCCAGTTTCGCGCGACGACGAACTGCGCCAGCGTGTCGGAGAGCTTTGCGACCAGCGCCAGCCGCGTCGCCGACGGCAGGTCTTCCAGCTGCAACATCGATTCCCTGATGGCGGCGAGATGGCCGTGGCGTTCGACGATGCGATCCCAGGAGAACGGCGCGAGGCCGGCGCAAGGATTTTCGATCAGCTCGAGCGCGGCCGCCGCCGAGCCGACCTCGGCAATCGCGGCGGCGACGGAGGCCGGCAGATTGATGCGTCGCGCGATCGCGCACTGCATCTCGTCGGAACCGGTGGCGACGATGTCGACGAGGTCGGCATCGATCAGAAGCGGTGAATGTTCCAGTACCGGGAGCGCGATCGCCGACTGGTCGGCCGACAGCGCCTGCACGATTGCGGCAGGCGCGTCCGCACTGCGCGCGAACACCTCGGCCATCGCCTGCCGTACCAGCGGCGACGGGTCGTCGAGCAGCATCAGCAGCGCGCCTTCGGCTGCGATGCGGTCGTCCTCGGTGAGATCCGAGATGAGCCAGGCGCGGGCCAACGCCCGTGTCGCCTCTGCTCGCTCACCTGCTGGAGCGGTCCTAATCCAACTAATAAACTGCCGAACGATCATGGTCCTGCCGGCTTACGCAACGAAACGGCATCGACATACGACGCCACTACAAGGAAAAATAGACCATGACGCTTAATAAAGGGTTCACCATAAATGTTTGGGATTATTGACGTTTCGTTAAGACGGCAACGGCGTGCGGCTTCGCGCGCGCGGCAGGGCGGCTAGCCGTTGCTGTAGGTGCCGCTCGGATCGCTGAACAGGTCAAGCCGTCCGGGCGCGCGGACCTTTGGCGTCGCCGACGTGGTCAGCGAGGAGGAATTGCCCCACAGCTCCTGCACCGCCGGCGAGATCGGCTCCGAGCGGTCGCCGGCCTGGTAGAGCGAGCGGAAGGTCGGCGCCGGCTGCGCCGATGCGACGGCCGAGGTCGCACCGACGGGCGTCGCCGACCGGGAGTCCGGGAAGGTCGAGAGATAGGACGCGGTGTCCATGGTCGGCGCTTGTGTGGGCGCGGCGCTTGCGATCGCGTAAGGCGACATGGTGTCGCCGCCCGCTGCGGCGAAGGCGGTGCGCGTATCCTTGGAATTCGCTGCCGCGGCGTAGCGCGTGGTCAACACCGAATAAACCTGGCTGACGCTGCGCGCGCTGCCCGACCTGTCGTAGAAGATCGACTGGTTGGCGGCCGCCGCCTTCGGAAACATCGCGGCCGCGTTGGCGCTCGGGCTGTCCTCGGCGCTCGAGATCAGCTTGCCGGCGCCGCCGACGCCCATGAAGTGGGCCATATAGAGTTCGGCATCGGTCGGACGGCGGCCGAGCTTGCCGGTCAGCTTGAAGCTGTTGGACTGCGTCAGCACCGCCGCCATCGAGGACGCCGCGTCCGGATCGTCGCGCAGCTTCATGACCGCGGCGCGCGCGGAGGGATCGCCGACCGAATAGCTGCCGTCGGAATTCCTGCTGATGGCGTCGGCATACTGGCCGTAGCCGAGCTGGCTTCCCGCCTCCTTGACGGTGCCGAGCCAGGTCTGGTCGATGAATTGATAAAGTCCATGCGCCGACGAGGTCGTGGCGCCGGCCCGCGGATCGAAATTGGATTCCATCTTCGCGGTGGTGAGCAGATATTCGAAGCTCGTGCCGGTGGTCGCGGCCGCCTGCTTGATCGAGCTCGCGACCTTCAGGCGCGAGGGATCGACACCTGCCGAAGCCGTCGCATTGAAGAGGTCGACCGCCATCTACCCGGGTGCCTTGCCGGGTGCCGGCAATCGGCACCCATGTCCCGTCAACCTGCCGTAATTATGGTTAATGGCGCGTTAATGGCTCAGGGCTGGGCGTCGGAGTAAGTGCGCGACATCGAAGATGCGGCTCGACGCGTCGCATTTGATTCAGATCAAACGCGCTATTTGCGATAGACCTGCGCCGGATCGAACAGCTGCTCGGCGTCGACAAAGGACAGGCTGACATTGCCCCCCTCGTCCTTCACCACGCGATAGAAGCAGGTGCGCCGTCCGGTGTGGCAGGCGGCGCCGATCTGCTCGACCTTGATCCACACCGCGTCCTGATCGCAATCCATCCGGATCTCGACCACGCGCTGGGTCTGGCCCGAGCTCTCGCCCTTGCGCCACAGCGCATTGCGCGAGCGGCTGAAGTACCAGCCTTCGCCGGTCGCGATCGTCTTGCGCAGGGCCTCATCGTTCATGTGCGCGACCATCAGCACATCGCCGGTCGCGGCATCGGTCGCGACGCAGGTCACAAGACCTGCTGCGTCGAATTTGGGCTGGAAAGCCAGCCCCTCCTCGCGGTCGTGATCGTGGGTCGCTGCGGACACGGAAAACCTCGCTCAGGAAATGCGAGGTTACCGGCTCGGTCCTCGCACGAGGGACAGGAAACGCTGCTGCTCCGCCGGATTGTCGCGGAACATGCCGGTGAAGCGACTGGTGAAGGTCGATGCACCATGCTTGGCGACGCCGCGCACCGACATGCAGGTATGCTCCGCCTCGATCAGCACTGCAACGCCGCGCGGCTTCAGCACCTCGTCGATCGCGGCCGCGACCTGCGCGGTGAGATGCTCCTGGGTCTGCAGACGTCGGGCAAAGATGTCGGTCAGGCGCGCCAACTTCGAGAGACCCACGACGCGCTCCACCGGCGTATAGGCGATATGGGCCTTGCCGTAGAACGGCATCATGTGATGCTCGCACTGCGAGGTGAACTCGATGTCGCGGACGAGGACGAAATCGTCGTAGCCGGCGGTCTCGCCGAAGGTGCGGTTCAGCACCTCGGCCGGGCACTGGTGGTAGCCCTGATAAAGTTCGTCATAGGCCTCGACGACGCGGCGCGGCGTATCGAGCAGGCCCTCGCGGCTGGTGTTCTCGCCGATATAGGCGAGCAGCGTCTTGACGGCGTCCTCCGCCTCCGCCCGCGACGGGCGCGGCTGGTCGGCACGAACGGCCGCCGTCATGAATTCCGAGGGGTCGAGCTCGCCGGGCTTGGCGTCGGCCGGCTTGCTGGGGCGAATCGATTTGATCAAGGCGTCCATGTCTTCTCCGTTCGACCGGCCCTCGGATTTGACCTTGGTCCGGATGTGTCACCGGGCAGACGGGGCGGATGGCTCGAACCGCCGGGCGCCTGAGTCCCATTATTGTAGCACCGCCGCGGCGGAGGTGGGCCGCGGTGGCTGCATGGCCGGGCTATGTTTCCGGCGTTGCCGCCCATATATAGGGCGGTGCAACCCAGCCGCCAAGAGCGCCCGGCACGGCCGGAACCAGGCATCTGTCCTCATGCTGAACGACATTTACAACAAGCGGATCATCGAGTTGGCCGGCAATATTCCGCGCCTCGGACGGCTGGCCGACCCGGACGCCAGCGCCACCGCCCACTCCAAATTGTGCGGTTCGACCGTCAAGGTCGACCTCAAGATGGATGGTCCCGTGGTGACGGACTTCGCCCATGACGTGAAGGCCTGTGCGCTCGGCCAGGCCTCCTCCTCGATCATGGCGAGCCAGGTGGTGGGCTCGACCGCGGACGAGCTGCGCGAATTGCGCGAGACGGTCCGCAAGATGCTGAAGGAAAACGGCCAGCCCCCGCAGGGCGGCAAATGGGCCGATATCGCGCTGCTCGAGCCGGTGCGCGATTACAAGGCCCGACATGCCTCGACCCTGCTGACCTTCGATGCCGTGGTCGATGCGATCGGCCAGATCGAGGCCAAGGCGAAGCAGCCGGCGTAAGATTGCATGTCAGCTCATTCCGGGGCGATGCGGAGCATCGAACCTGGAATCTCGAGGTTCCGGGTCCGCTCACGTGTCCCGGAACGACGCGACAATGTGCGTTCTTACTGCGCGGGCTGGACCGGCGCCGGCGCGGGCGCAGCGTTGCCGCCGGTCGGCACCACGGCCTCGGCGGTCTTGGTCGCCCTCGCCGCCTGTGGCGCCTCACCCTCCATCGTGCTGCTCACGAAGCGATCGTTGTTCTTCGGCTTCGCCTCGGCGACGGGAATTGCGTTGTCCTTGCTATTGTCCTGCCGCGGCAGCACGTCGGCAACCGCATCGGTGGTGATGAGGTTGGTCAGCCGCAATTCGGCAGCCGACAATTCGTGCAGGTCTTCCCACGGCGGCACGCTGAGCGAGAGCGCCAGCAGATCACCGGCGCCGCCCATATCGAAGGTGTACTTGGCAAGACGGCCGATATCGCGCTCGACGATCATCAGGTCCTGCGCGGTGTAGCTCGCGGCCTTGGCGTCGTCGGCACGATCGCCCATCCAGATCTGATGCACGCGGACATGGGCGGCCGGCGGAACATAGCGCGTCTTGCCCGACAGCAGAAGGAACACGCACATCGACTCGCAATAGGCATCCGGCAGAACGCTCGCGCGGCCGCCTTGCGCGGCCTGATTGGCAACGCTGGTGCCGACCGTGGTCAGCACGCCGAGACCGCGGAAGCGGCGGCCGAGCGCGATCGCGTCATTGACCGAGCCGCCGCTGGAGTCGAGCACGATGGTGGCGCCGTTGAGCTGGCGGCCGCGCGCGAACTCGTCGAATTCCCTCGGACTATCGGCCGTGATGATGCCGACCGCGGACACCCAGCCTCGGCAATTCGGCTGGCAGGCGATCCAGCTGAACTTCATCGGCAGCTTGCGCTCCTCGAGAGTCGAATTGGCCTGCGCGGAACCGCCCGCCATGGCGGCGGTGCCGGAAGCTGCGAAGCAAAGAGCAACAGCGCCGGTAAGCGCCCAACTGCGCAACGAGAGCGACTTGACGAGCCTCAATTTGGTTCCTTCCCCCAAGCCCTTGGTGATGCGAGCGGTGGCAATGGCCCCATGGCAATGCGCCACGACTCTGTCAGCGGCGCCATATGGGAACGGTAGCGTTGCTGACCCGGACCGTCCATAGAGCCCTTGCTGCAGCGCCATCGGTGCTGTGCAATAATAACGAACTGTGGCGTAAATATCTGCAACAAAACAGTTCCTCGGCTTGGAACCCCCGCAAGACTACGTACATACTTGCGTATGCCGCCGACAGACCATTCAACGACACACCATCCACGATGCATGGACTGTGCCAGCACCATGCGCCGCCTGCCACGCAACTTCGGCCGCGCCGTGATCTGGATCTACCGGCACACGCTGTCGCCGCTGGTCGGCTACAACTGCCGGCATTTGCCGACCTGCTCGGTCTATGGCGACGAGGCGATCGAACGCTTCGGCCTGTGGGGCGGCGGCTGGATGACGCTGGCGCGGCTGCTGCGCTGCCAGCCCTGGGGAACATCCGGGATCGATAATGTCCCGCTGACGAAGCCGCCCGGGGCACGCTGGTACTTGCCCTGGCGCTATGGCCGCTGGCGCGGCGTCAACGAAGGCTGACGCGGCGTCAACGAGGGTTGACGCGGCGTCAACGACAAATGATCGGTTGCTGCCGCACGTCCAAGCACGGCGCGCATTGCTGCCCAGCGGAACTGTGACGATTGTTGGCGCATTGTTTCGTTGCCCCTTTGGGGAGGAAACAACAATGCGCTGGAAAATCAGCCACAATGGTCATGATCCTCGGCAGATCGACTTGCTGGCCGTGCTTGCCTTGCTCGTCGTCATCGTCGCCGCCTACGGCTACTTCACCCACAATCCGAACAAGCCGAGCACGACGGCGTTCATCGTGCCCAGCCAGAGCGTGAGGTGGTGACGCGCAGCGCGTCGGAGAGTGGCGCCTCAGCCGAGGCCCGACCTCGGACGCGATTCACACGGAGAAGCGCGTCACGACGAGAAGCTCACTCGGCTGCGGCAGCCTGCGCAACCCGTCGCGGCCGCGTGACGACCACGACCGCGAGCGCCGCCGCGACGAAGGCCGTGGCCACGTAGCCTGCGCTGTGCAGCCATTCGCGGGCGAACAGCAAGCCACCGATCGCGGAGCCGATGGCCTGGCCGATATACAGCACCGAGGTATTGAGCGAGACCGACGCCGAAGCGAGCGCCGGCGCCGCGCCGACCAAGCGTACCTGCTGCATCGAATTGGTCGATGCAAAGCCGAGGCCCCACACCGCGACGGAGGCGGCCATCAGGGCGTAGGCGCCGGCGCTCAGCGCCCAGCCGGCTACGCCTGCGAGCAGCAGCACGGTGAACAGGACCGAGGTTTTCCAGGCGCCCCAGGAATCCACCACGCGCGTTGCAATCGCGATGCCGACGAACCCGAAGATGCCGTAGAGCGCGAACACGATCCCGACGGCGTCAGCATTGGCGCCGGTCAATTTGGACAGCAGCGGCCCCATGAAGGTGAACACCACGAACTGGCCGGACATCTGCAGCGTCGTGATCGACAGCAGCAGAATGACCATCGGATTACGGCCGAGATCGACCCAGGTTCTGAGGTCAACCGGCGCGCCGTGCAGTCCGCCTGGTAACCGCCACCACAGCAGCAGGGAGCTCACAAGCCCGGTCAGCGCGATCGCGCCATAGGTCACGCGAAAGCCGTAGCGGCTTGCGATGAAGGTGATCAGCGGCAGCCCGATCGCGGCGGCAAGCGACCAGCCGAGGAAGATGTAGGCAATCGTGCTGCCGCGCTTCTCCACCGGCACGATCAGTGCCGCGGTGCCCGCCGCCTGCGGCGTGTAGAGCACGCCGACCGCGAGCATCACCAGCCGAATGATCAGGAGGCTGTCGTAGTTCGGCGCGAAGGCGGAGGCCGCATTGGTTAGCGTCAGCACCAGCAGCGTCGCCGTCAGCAGCGCCCGCCGCTCGATCCGGCTGGTCAGCCACGCCGTCACCGGCGAGCCCACGCACAGCACGATCGCGCCGAAGGTGATCAGGAGACCCGCGGTATGGATCGTGACGCCGAGTCCATCGGACAATTCCGCCAGCATGCCGGCCGGCGCCAGCACCGAGCAGCCGGTGACGATGTTGCCGAGCATCAATGCGGTGGGAGCGAAGCGTTTCACGCCGCGTTGTTAGCAGACTCCAAGATCAATGCAACTGCATCTAAATGCATGACACCTGATCGAACGCGCGCCTTGCGCTCATGGCGACGGCGACGCCGCCGGCACGGCGCTGACACTCGGCGACACGGCAGCCGGCAACGGGCTCGCAGGCTTCGGGCCGGCGGTCGCCGCCGGGCACGATGCCAAAAGCTGCGTCCACCCCTGCTCCAGCCCGGTGGTGTCGATATCGAATGTCGCAGGGCCGGACTTGGTGTCAGACTTGACGTCAGACTTGCCGTCGGTTGCCGGCGCGCCTTCGCCGATCTGCAGATGCGGGGCCGCGAGCATCGCCTTGACGGTGTCCGAGGTCACCGCCTCGCTCCAGACCTCGTATTTGCCGAACCGCGCCGACCGGCCGAATGCGACGGTCCTGGTCGCGCCGGCCATCATCGCCACCGTGCTCTTGCCGGCTGCCCCCTCCTCGAACTCGCGCACGAACATCAGCCGCCCGCGATCCTTGCTCTCGCAGAACAGCCGCCACTCCATCATGCGGAACGAGCTGCCGTCGGCTCTTTTCTGCTGCACGATCTTGCGAACATAGGGCCGTGTCTCCTTCTCCACCGCCCACAGGGTTTCCGGCAGCGGCCGCGTATCGATGCCGAATCGATAGAGCTCCGGCCGCGTCAGCACGTGCAGGTCCTCGAACTTCACGGACTTGATGAGGTCGCTGAGCTCATGGCTGATGCCCATCGCCGCGAGGAAGACATTGCGGTCGCGGTCGGCGCTCACCATCTCGCGCCGCCTGAAGTCGGCGACGACCTGCGCCGGCGGATGCCCGTGGATTACGAACATCAGCTTGGAGTTATGCACCGCGAGCACCGAGTCGGGCGCCACTTCGCGGCTGGTCGCGCCCAGGAACAGATAGGCGCAAGCCGACACGCACATCGCGTTGCGCGTGGTGAGCTCGGCCTCGACCTCGCCTTTGGCAGCCTTGATCTTCAGGCAGGCGGCGTCGACCTGCGTGCCTGTGGAACAGGCCGGCACGATGGTACGGCCGACCCGGGCAATGGCCTTGTGCGCGCGCAGGAACCGCGCGATCCCATAGGACTGCTCGACGTTTCCGCCCGGCGAATGAAGGTAGATCGGAAGCTGCCGGTCCTTGATCGGAAAGAGGAAGGTGCGAATCCGCTGCGCGGCTTCCCGATCGATCTCGCCCTCGATCGCGATCCAGCGATCGCAACCAGCGCCGCAGGCATTCGCCGGTCCCTTGGCGAGATAGATGGTCAGCTTTTTCGCAAATCCGGCCTTCTGGACCGGTGTTTCTTCCGCCCGCAACACGCCCGGGATCAGAAGCAACGCCACGAAAAACAGGAGTCGGGAAAACATGAACCTTGCGGATCGCGCGATGGCGGGAAAATGGACGCCGGACGTTAGACGATGATCGGCAGCGTCGCAACGCGCCAGCTGCAGGCAAGCGTCCCTCGATTCGGTGCGGCCGGAGGCCCATTTTCTTGATATTGCCGGATTGCAGGCGTCAAATCCCCTGCTATACCGCTGCTTTCCGCTTACCTGCGCTCGTTCGCAGGAGTGAGCTACAGGAGACACCATGGCCGATACGCCACCCAAATCCGAATCCGGATTCCAGTACAGCCTCTCTAACCTCAAACCCGCAGAACCCGTGAACAAGATCGCCCTCACCTTCCCTGACGGAGCGAGGCGCGACTTCCCGAAAGGGACCACCGGTCTCGACATCGCCAAAGGCATTTCGCCCTCACTCGCCAAGCGCACCGTCGCGATGGCGCTCGACGGCACGCTTGCCGACCTCAACGATCCAATCGAGGCCGACGCCAAAATCGAGCTGATCGGCCGCGAAGACCCGCGCGCGCTGGAACTGATCCGGCACGATGCCGCGCATGTGCTGGCGGAAGCCGTGCAGTCGCTGTGGCCGGGCACCCAGGTCACGATCGGCCCGGTGATCGAGAACGGCTTCTACTACGATTTCTTCCGCAACGAGCCGTTCACTCCGGAAGATTTTGCCGCGATCGAGAAGCGGATGCGCGAGATCGTCGCGCGCGACAAGCCGTTCACCAAGGAAGTCTGGGATCGCGAGAAGACCAAGCAGGTGTTCCGCGACAAGGGCGAGGCCTTCAAGGTCGAGCTGGTCGACGCCATTCCCGGCAACGAGCCGATCAAGATCTACTTCCAGGGCGACTGGTTCGACCTGTGCCGCGGCCCGCACATGACCTCGACCGGCAAGATCGGCAACGCCTTCAAGCTGATGAAGGTGGCGGGCGCGTATTGGCGCGGCGACTCCAACAATCCGATGCTGACCCGCATCTACGGCACGGCATTCGCCAAGCAGGAAGACCTCGACGCCTATCTCAAGCAGATCGAGGAAGCCGAGAAGCGCGACCACCGCAAGCTCGGCCGCGAGCTTGACCTGTTCCACTTCCAGGAGGAAGGCCCGGGCGTGGTGTTCTGGCACCCCAAGGGCTGGACCATCTTCCAGCAGCTGATCGCCTATATGCGGCGCCGGCTGCTTGGCGACTACAACGAGGTCAACGCCCCGCAGATCCTCGACAAGGCGCTGTGGGAGACCTCGGGCCATTGGGACTGGTATCGCGAGAACATGTTCGCGGCGCAGTCCGCCGGCGACGAGGCCGAGGACAAGCGCTGGTTCGCGCTGAAGCCGATGAACTGCCCGGGCCATGTGCAGATCTTCAAGCACGGGCTGAAGAGCTACCGCGACCTGCCGTTGCGGCTCGCCGAGTTCGGCGTCGTGCATCGCTACGAGCCGTCGGGCGCGATGCACGGCCTGATGCGGGTGCGCGGCTTCACCCAGGACGACGCCCATGTGTTCTGCACCGAGCAGCAGCTCGCCGACGAGTGCCTCAAGATCAACGACCTGATCCTGTCGACCTATGCCGATTTCGGCTTCGACGGCGAGCTCACGGTCAAGCTCTCGACGCGGCCGGAGAAGCGGGTCGGCACCGACGAGATGTGGGATCACGCCGAGCGCGTGATGGCGACGGTGCTGTCGGAGATCAAGGCCAAGGGCAGCAACCGCATCCGGACCGAGATCAATCCGGGCGAAGGCGCGTTCTACGGACCGAAGTTCGAATATGTGCTGCGCGACGCCATCGGCCGCGACTGGCAGTGCGGCACGACCCAGGTCGACTTCAACCTGCCGGAGCGGTTCGGCGCGTTCTACATCGATCACGACGGCTCGAAGAAGGCACCCGTCATGGTGCACCGCGCAATCTGCGGTTCGATGGAGCGCTTCATCGGCATCCTGATCGAGCACTATGCCGGCAACTTCCCGCTCTGGCTGGCGCCGACCCAGCTCGTGGTCACGACCATCACCTCCGAAGGCGACGAGTACGCCAAGGTGGTGGCGGCCGCGGCGCGCCGCGCCGGGCTGCGGGTCGAGATCGACCTGCGCAACGAAAAGATCAACTACAAGGTCCGCGAGCACTCGCTGGCCAAGATCCCGGCCCTGCTCGTCGTCGGCAAGAAGGAAGCCGAGACCCACTCGGTCTCGGTCCGCCGCCTCGGCAGCGAGCGGCAGACCGTGATGCCGACCGATGAGGCGATCGCCGCGCTGGTGGATGAGGCGACGCCGCCCGACGTGAAGCGGGCGCGATCCGTCGCCTGATCCTCACAATCGGTCTAAACTGGCTTTCATTGGCCTGGTCGTGCCCCCATCTTGGGGGCACGACTCCCCTTGAAGGACTTTTCCGTGCCCGATGCCATTGAACTCCTGAAGACGCGCCGCTCGATGAAACCGCGCGAGATGATCGGCCCGGGCCCGTCCGCGGCCGAGCTCGAGACCATTTTGACGATCGGCGCACGCGTGCCAGACCACGGCAAGCTCGCGCCCTGGCGCTTCATCGTGTTCGAGGGCGATGCCCGCGCGCGGGCCGGCGACGTGATCGCAAAGGTTTTCGCCCGGAAGAATCCCGGGGCGCCGGCCTCCGACATCGAGATCGAGAAGAAGCGCCTGACCGACGCGCCGCTGGTGATCGGCGTGGTCTCGTTCACCAAGCCGCACCCGAAGGTGCCGCCGTGGGAGCAGGAATTGTCGGCGGGCGCCAGCGCGATGAACATCGTCACCGCGGCGACCGCGCTCGGCTACGGCGCCTGCTGGCTGACCGGCTGGTTCGCCTTCGACCGCGACGTGCTCGACGGCCTCGGCCTCAAGCCGGACGAGAAGCTCGCCGGGCTCATTCACATCGGCACCCCGACCAAGCCGAGCGAGGACCGCCCGCGCCCGGCCTTGTCGGATCTCGTGACGCGGTTTTAGACGGGGGGCGCCCCTGTAGCCCGCATGAGCGCAGCGACATGCGGGGCTTCGGCCCCGGGTATCGCTTCGCTCACCCGGGCTACGAAGGCCATCCTTATTGCCAGATTTGACGATCGCGGAAACGATTAAGCCGCCTTCGACGCCCGTTCCGCAAAACCGCTCAGCAGCTCCGCGATCTCGCCTGCCGGCCTCGCCGCGCTGAACAGAAATCCCTGTACCTCGTTGCAGCCTTCAGCGCGCAGCCAGTCGAGCTGGTCTGTGGTCTCGACCCCTTCCGCGGTCGTGGTGATCTTGAGGCTGCGGCCGAGCCCCGAGATCGCGCGCACGATCGCGAGGCAATCGGAGCGCCGCGCCAGATCCTTGACGAAGGAGCGGTCGATCTTGATCTTGTCGAACGGGAAGCTGCGCAGATAGCTCAGCGAGGAATAGCCGGTGCCGAAATCGTCCATCGAGATGCTGACGCCGAGCTCGCGCAGTTGATGCAGGATCGCGAGGTTGGCCTCGGTCTCCGCCAGGAACACCGACTCGGTGATCTCGAGCTCGAGCCGCCGCGCCGGCAGGCCGGAATGCGCCAGCGCCGAGATCACGGCCTGGACCAGATTGCGGCTGCGGAACTGTACCGGCGACAGATTGACGGCCACCTTGACGTCGGCGGGCCACTTGATCGCCTCGGAGCAGGCTTCGCGCAACACCCATTCGCCGAGCGCGACGATCAAGCCGATGTCTTCGGCAACCGGGATGAACTCCGCAGGCGAGACCATGCCTTTTTGCGGGTGCCGCCAACGCAGCAGCGACTCGAAACCAGAGATGCGGTCGGCCGCGATATCGACCAGCGGCTGGTAGTACAGCTCGAACTCGCCATTGCTGAAGGCCGCGCGCAGATCGCGCTCCATGTCGCGGCGCTTCTGCGCCTGCTGATCCATCTCCGGTTCGAAGAAGTGATGCACGCCGCCGCCCTCCGACTTGGCGCGGTACAGCGCCATGTCGGCATTGCGCATCAGCTCTTCCGACGTCGTGCCGTCTCCCGGTGACAGCGCGATGCCGACGCTGGCGCCGACCACGACCTCGAGCCCGTCGATGTTGTAGGGCGCGCTCAGCGCATCGATCAGCCGTTCGGCGAAAGCGCTCGCCTCGTTCGGCGAAACGTCGGCCGCAAGCACGATCGCGAACTCGTCGCCACCGAGGCGGGCCGCCACATTGTCGTCGCGGACCACCTCCCGCAGCCGCTCCGCCACCAGCTTGAGCAGCCGGTCGCCCATCGGATGCCCGAAGGAGTCGTTGACGTTCTTGAACAGGTCGAGGTCGATGCACATCACCGCGACACGCTTGTTGCCGCTCCGGCCGCGCTCCAGTGCCTCACGCAGGCGCTCCTGGTAGAAATCGCGGTTCGGCAAATTGGTGAGCCCGTCATGGTGCGCCATATGCGCGATCCGCGCTTCGGCGGCACGGCGCTCCGTGATGTCGACCACCGCGACCAGATAGCCGTCGCGGCCCTCGAACGCCACCTTGCGTCCGAAGGTCAGCACATGGATCTCGCTGCCGTCGGCCCTGATGTGCCGCCAGTCGCGGCTCGATTGATAGACGTCGCCGATCTCGCGCAACGCGGCGCTGTGCACGCTCCACTCGTCCACCGGCCAGATCTGGCGCAGCGTCATGCCGAGAAACTTCTCGCGGCTGTATCCATAATGCTGAACGGCGGCGTCGTTGACGCTGAGGAATTCCATCGTGCCGGCGTCGAACACCCACATCGGCATCGGATTGTTCTCGAACAGCAGGCGGAACGACAGCTCGCGCTGCTTCAGCGCGGTGACGTCGGAGACGGTCAGCGACAGCATGTCGCCGAACGCCGTGACGCCAAGCCTGAGGCAGCGATCGCCGCTGTCGATCTCGAACTGCCCGCCCGGGCCGCCGCCGACAAATCCACGCAGACGGCTCATCACCGCCGGCGCCGCAAGCGGATTGCCGCCGGCGCTGAGCCGGCGCCACAGCAAGTCGGTCGCAGGCTGCATCAGCAGCCTTGCGGCGCCCTGGTTGAGATGCACGATCTGGAAGTCGGCCGGCTCGCCGCGCGCATCGCGGATCGCTGCGAGCGACAGCACGCCCTCGTCGGCGGCCGAGAAAATCGTATCGAGCAGATTGTACTGCGCATTGCGCTCGTTGACGTAAACGCCGACCAGGATACCGCCCCAGCGCGACCGCGTCGGCAGCGCCAGCACATCGAAGGTCCGCACCAACCCGTCGCGGACGCAATGCGCTGACGCCAGATAGGGCCGGCAGTTCTCGCGCGCGTTTGCGGCAGCCTCGGTCAACGCGGTGGCGCAATCCGGCGGCAGCGCGCTGAGCGGAATGTCCCAGCGCTCGTCGTTCAGCCATGTCTGGACATAGCGGCCGGCGTGCGAGACGCCGAGCATGCCATCGACGCTCCGCAGCAGCACGATATGATCCGCGAGCCGGCCGAGACTGCCGAGCATCACGTCTTCATAGTGCGGCAGCCTTTCGCCGGGACGGACCGCGGCCTGCCACTTGCGTTGCAGAACCGGTACGTCGGCGAACATCTCGGAATTGAATTTGGCCGATGCCCTTGCTGATTTCTTGTTGGCCATGACCATGGCGCGCCCCACGCAAACACTAGTCCCCACGGCATCCAAGTCATGCCGCGGCTTAACGTCGTGTAAAAATAGGCAGGCTTGGCATCGCCGCGAGCGATTATGACGGCTCAAATTCGCGCGATGGTTAGTTCACATTAGAAACTATGACAGCTGCATGAAATGCAGGCCGGTCGGACGTCAGCGCGCCACGACCTCGACTTCGCCATCGACGCCATTGACGACGTTGAAGGGACGCTCGAACACCTTGCCTTCGTTCTTGGCGATCGCGCGATACTCTCCTTCGGAGAGCACGACGCGCGGGAACGCGCCGATCGATTCCTTGATCACGTCGCCGCCCGGCGTGATCACCGACCAGGCGGTGTTGGCCAGCGCCTCGCCGCCCCGCTCGCTGACCAGCTTGAGGGTGATGACGGCGGCGCGATGGGTGACGGTGACGTCGGTCAGCTTGCCCGCCGCGACGCGAATGTCGGAGCGCACCACCGAGTTGGCGTCGCCATAGTTGGAGACGATGTAGTAAGTGCCCTCGGGCAGCAGCGCGACGTCGCCGGCGGCAACGTTCGGCACCATTGGTCCACGGTCCGAACCGTCGAACTGGCTGCCCTTGTAGATCGCAAACGAGATCTGGTTGGCGGGGATCTTGCTGCTGCCGACCCGGCCCTCGATCCGCAGGCCCCCGGCCGGCAGCACGAAGGACTCGCGGTCGGTCTCCGACTTCAGGCTGACGGCGCGCACCGCGCTGACGAGGCCGAGCGCGACATGGACGACATAGTTGCCGGGCGGCAGCACCACGTTGGGCGTCGCCCCGCGCTCTTCGCGGATCAGCTTGTAGGTACCGTTGTCGTCAGGCTTGTCGGCGAACACCCGCCACACTAGCCCGGCATTGATGACCGGCAGGTCCTTGCCGTACCGCGCCGTCAGCGACAGCACCGCCTGCCCGGCGGCCGGCGAACCGGCCGGCGGCGCTGCTACGACCGGCGGCACGGTCGCAATCGAGGGCTGGACGATGGTCGGCTGGTTCAGCGGGCCGGGCAGAACGGGCCCTGAACCGCCGCCCGATGGCGGCGCCAGGTTGAGCGCCGGACCGGACGGCACCTCCGGGACCGAGGCGGGCGGAATCGGCGGCGGCCGGTCGCTGAAGAACTGCGCAGATACGGAATCGGGGATCAGGGCCAGCAAAAATGCCGCAAGCGTCAACAGCGGAAGGAGCCGCACGCCCCGCCCGCATCCGCCGATGCCGTTGCCCCTCGAAGTCATCACCATGCTTTTCAACGAAAACGCGGCAAATTCAAGCCTTCGTCCAAGGGGATCCAGGCGGCGTCCAAGGCTTTGTCACAGTCCGGGCGGGCGGGCGTCCGCCTTTGGAACCGCGCGATCAAGCCGATGTTAGCCCTGTCGTCGCGGTCCAGTCACATTCCCTGCCTACCGCGGACCACCCGGGCATGAATCATGCCTGTGGGAATAACCATGAAGACGGACGACGCTGGCGCAGCCATGCTGCGCGGCCTAGTCTCCCGCTGGCAGGAGATTTGTCGTGTTGGATAGCTGGATGGGCCGAGGCCACAAGAGCTCCGACGGCCCCGACAAGGTAGGACTGGGTACGGTTCGCCGGCCGGTCATCGGGCTTGCGCTCGGCGGCGGCGCCGCGCGCGGCTTTGCCCATATCGGCATCATCAAGACCCTGCTGGCCCACGGCATTGTCCCCAATGTCGTGGTCGGCACCTCGATCGGCTCCGTGGTCGGCGGCGCCTACGCGGCCGGCCATATCGAGACGCTGGAACAGTGGGCGCGCGGCCTGCAGCCGCGCAGCGTGCTCGGCTACCTCGACATCCGCCTCAACGGCTCCGGCCTGATCCGCGGCGCCAAGCTGGCCGCCGAGATCGAGGCCGCGCTGGGCCAGGTCATGATCGAAGACCTCACGGTCAAGTTCGCCAGCGTCGCCACCGAAGTGCGCACCGGGCACGAGATCTGGCTGACCCAGGGCCGCGTGGTCGACGCCATGCGTGCCTCCTACGCCCTGCCCGGCATCTTCGCGCCGGTCCTGATCGGCGACCGCTGGCTCGTCGACGGCGCGCTGGTCAATCCGGTGCCGGTCTCGGCCGCGCGCGCGCTCGGCGCCGAGATCGTCATTGCGGCGAACCTCTCCAGCGACGTGTTCGCGCACTCGACCACGATCTACAATCACGGCCCGTCGGCCGCGCCCGAGGTGACGGTTGCGGTGACCGCCGATGCCGAGCTCGAGCCGGAGCCGCCGAAGCGCCGGTTTGGCCGCTTCTTCTCCGCCGAACGCACCGTGAAGCGGGAGTTTTTCGGCAGCGCCAGCCGGCCCGGCATATCGAGCGTCATGGTCGACGCCTTCAACATCATGCAGGACCGCATCACCCGCGCACGCCTTGCCGGCGATCCGCCGGACATGCTGATCTCGCCGCGGGTCGGTCAGATCGGCTGGTTCGACTTCCACCGCGCCGACGACCTGATCGCGCACGGCATCCGCGCCGCCGAACGCTCCATCAGCGCGATCGAGGAAGCGATCGACATCCTGGTGCCGCCGTCGAGCGGCGCGGGCAGCACCGGAAAGTAGCACTCAGGCGGTCTTGATGTAGTCGCGCAGCGCCTCCTGCTCGCGCTCATATTCCTCCACGCGCCGCTTGACGATGTCGCCGATCGAGATCAGCCCGACCACCTTGCCGTCCTCGACGACAGGAAGATGGCGGAATTTTCCCGTGGTCATCATCTCCATGATGCCGCTGACCGTATCGGACTCGCGGCAACTCACGACTTTCCTGGTCATGACAGCGCTGACCGGTTCGTCCAGCGCGCCTGCGCCGCGCTCGCTGAGCACGCGCACGATGTCGCGCTCCGACAGAATGCCCTCCATGCGGCTCTGCTCCATCACAAGCACCGCGCCGATCTTGCGCTCGCCGAGCAGCTTGACCGCGGCCGAGAGCTTCGCGCCGGGCGCGACGCTCATGACCTGATGGCCTTTTGCATCGAGAATGGAACGTACCGTCATTGTCGGCCTCCCTGAATCCGTTCGTGCCCCGCCTTGGGCGGAGCCGAGCCTGTTCGCCAGAGTCTTCAATCAACAGTTCCGCGCCGATTTCGGTTCCGGGGCGCGGTGAGTAGCAGGGCCCGATTTGTCGGCCCGCCTTGTTTCTGCTTCGCAAAGATGATGGAGGAATTCGATCCAGCCCGCAAGCGGCGATCAGACGCGCCCCGACTGATCAACCGACGACGCATCTGCAGCATCGTCCCGCGTGCGCGGCACCGGATCGAACAACGAGAACAACAGCAGTCCGGCAACGAAGCCGCCGATATGCGCCTGCCAGGCGACGCTCGCGCCCTCGCCGCCGAGCGACAGCGAGGTGGCGCCGAACAGGATATTGACGCCGAACCAGATCGCCAGGAAGGCGAGCACCCGTCCGTTGCGCAGCGCCCGCCACAGCGACAGCGCAGGCACCCTGGCCGCCGCCTCGGCATCGCCACGGCTGAACGAGAGGAAGCTGCCCTTCACGAAGGCAAAGCGGATCGCCGCCGCCATCGTCCCCGACACCGAAGCCGACGCTCCGATCATCGGCGCAATCGCGTGCTCATGGGTCAACAGATGCGCGAGCGCGCCGGCGGCCGCCGTCACCGCCATGAAGACGAAGAAACGCAGCGCACCGAAGCGGCGCGCCAGCGCGCTGCCGAACGGCAGCAGCCACAGCACGTTGAAGCCGATATGGGTGAGGTTGGCGTGCAGCAGCGAATAGGTGACGAAGGTCCAGACCTTGGCGCCTTCGCCGCCCGGAAAGGTGATATCGAGCAGCGTCGAATCGTAGCGCTTCGGGATGAAGCCGAAGACGTCGATGGTCCAGTTCTCCAGCTCCGGGGGCAGCAGCACCCTCAGATGGATCACCGCGATCAGGAGGATGTAGGCGGTGAGCGCCGGCGGCAAGGTCAGGATCGGCTCGCGCGGCGCCTCCGGCGGCGGCGCGAGCGGGGATTCGGGATGGGAGTCCAAGGGGTCGGCGACCTCGATGCGGCGGTGGATCAGAGATAGGCGGCTTTCGCCCCCCTGTGCAAGTGCACAATCCCGAAATCGGACACCGGGTGTCGCGCAGCGCGGAATCGGGACAAAAGAAAAGGGAGGGCGCTGAGAACGCCCTCCCTGATCGGCTGGTCTTCTCGTGCCCCGGAGGGATCGGGAGAACATCCCCACCCCTCCCCGCACGGTGACCAAACTGTTTGACGCCACCTGTGTACCAACGGCACCGACGCTTGGGGCAGCCGGCGCGAACGGGAACGCGCGGACCCTACCCGCAGGTTCCACGGGCACCAAGGGCATAGTTAAATTTACGTTAACGACACAAACCTGCCGATAAGCCGGCCAAAGCGCGGCCACGGCATGGACGCTGCACAGCCTTCCCTGCACAAGAGAGAAGGGAAGGCGCCTGAGCAAAACCGGGACAGATGTGTCCCGCTGAGACAGGCGCCGGGCAAGGTTTAGATGAAACACAGCTCGAGCCGCGCGTTCTTCGCCTATTGGAATGCGAAGCGCGGCAACGCACGTGCACCTGAGAGGAGTGAGTTCGAGCCGTCCGCGGTCCGCGACCTCCTGTCCGACATCTTCGTGCTATCCTATGACGGCGAGACCCGCTTTCCGTTCCGCGTCGCCGGCACCCGCACCTCCGCCCTGCTCGGCTGCGATCTCAAGAACCGGAGCTTTTCCGCCCTGTTCACCGGCGAGAGCCGCGGCGAGATCGAAGACATCATCACCTGCGTCGTCGAAGAGACCCTGCCGGCCATCGCCGGCATCACCGCCACGACCGAGGCAGGCGCCAAGGCGCATCTGGAATTGCTGCTGCTGCCCTTCACCGCCCGCGTCCATATGCCGGCGAGCCTCACCGGCCTGCTCGCCCCGTTCGAGGACGACGTCAGCCGGCTGCACGACCTGGTGCTGACCTCGTGGCGTTACCTGCATCCCCAGGAGCGGTTCGTGCCGCGGACCCTGCGCAAGCTCGCCATCGCCCGCGGCCTGATGGTCTACGAAGGCCTGCGCTAGCCGCCGGCGCCCGCCTTGGGACGCGATGGCAGGCGCCGGTCCTTGCACCGCGCCCCGCGGAACTCTATTAGCTGTCTGGCCGCCACGGCGGGGTGGACCCGCTCATTGCAGCTGCGGCCGGGCTGGGCATGTTTCGAAATTCGATCAGGCAGAAGATCGTCGGCATTGCCGCGGGACTCATCATCCTCGCGGTGATCACCTCGCTGCTGTCGATGGTGATGGCGGGCCAGGTCGGCCATCTCCTCGACGAGCTCACCAACCGCTACATCCCCGCCTATGGCCACCTCGCCCGCGTCAACATCCGCGCGCTGGAGCGGTCGCTCGCCATGCGCCGGATGATGATGGCGAAGATGCAGGCGCCGGCCGAGGACTCCGGGTACGAAAGCGCGCGCAAGGCTTTCGAGGAGATCGAGCCCCTGATCAAGCGCGAGGCCGACGCGGCGCGCACGCTGATCGATGCGATCATCGTCGATCCCTCGACGCCATCCGACAACGCCGCGCTCGGACGCCTCGACGACCGCATCGACAATGCCGTCAACGATCTCCTGATGCGGCTGAACGCAGAGAACAAGACGCTGCTCGAGCAAATCGAGGCCAAGGACTTTGCGGCGGCGAAAGCGACCACGCTCCGCGCCGACGGCCTGCGCGACGACTTCAACACCAGGATCGAGGGCATCCGTTCCGACATGCTGGCGCAGGTCGCCTCGGCCGCCGCGAAGGTGATGAGTGCCCAGCAGCGGGCGATCATCATCTCCGGCGTCGTGACCGCGATTGCCGCGATCCTCGGCTTCGTGTTCGCGATGCTGGTCGGCAGCGGCATCACGCGTCCGGTGATGCGCCTGCTCGAAAGCACCCGCGAAGTCGAGGCCGGCCGCCTCGACGGCGCCATCACCATCACGACCCAGGACGAGATCGGCCAGCTGTCGGCCGCCTTCAACCGCATGATCGAGACGCTGCGCCACAACCAGCGCATCCGCGAGACGTTCGGCCGCTACATCAATCCGCGGATCGCCGAGGGCCTGCTCGAACAGCCGGCGATCGCCGCGACCGAAGGACAGCGCCGCGTCATGACGGTGATGTTCTGCGACATGAAGGGCTTCACCAGCCTGAGCGAGGGCGTGACGCCGAGCGGCCTCGTCAAGATCATGAACCTCTATCTGTCGACGATGTCGGCGCCGGTCCATGCGCATCGCGGCATCATCGACAAATATATCGGCGACGCCATCATGGCTTATTGGGGTGCGCCCTTCGTCGAGGAAGCCGAGCAGACCCATCTGGCCGCGCTTGCCGCCATCGACATGATCGGCCAGGTCAACCAGCTGCGCAAGGATCTGCCCGAACTGCTCGGCGTGCGGGTGATCCCGGCCGATTGCGACATCCGGATCGGGATCGCCACCGGCGAGGCCCTGGTCGGCAGCATCGGCTCCGAGTTCATGATGAGCTACACGGTGCTCGGCGACACCGTGAACCTCGCCTCGCGGCTGGAAGGCGCCAACAAGTTTTACGGCAGCCGCAGCCTGATCTCGGATGCAACCGCGGCCGCTTGCGCGGCGACGATCGAGCTCCGCGAGATCGATCGTCTCGTCGTGATGGGGCAAACCCAGCCGGTCGCGGTGTTCGAAATCCTCGGCAAGAAGGACGAACTGACGCCGGCGCAGACAGAATTGCGGCAGCGTTACGCGGACGGTCTCGCCGCCTATCGCGACCGCCGCTGGGATGACGCCGAGCAAGCCTTCGCCGCGGCGCTGGCGGCGGCGCCCGGCGACGGCCCGTCGATCGCCATGAAGGCGCGCGTCGCAGCCTTCAGGCAAGATCCGCCGGCGGCCGATTGGGACGGCGCCTGGCATCTGGAGCGGAAGTAACCGCATCACGCTCAGCTCCGCCGCTACAGCTGGGCCTCGATCGCAGCCTTGTCGATCACCGACCAGACCTGCACGATCTTCCCGTCGCGGAATTCGTAGAACACGTTCTCGGCGAAGGAGACGCGTCTGCCGTCGATAGCGAGGCCCAGAAATCGTCCCTTCGGCGAACAGTCGAACGCCAGCCGGCTCGCGACATGAGACGCATCCGACACCAGCAGTTCGATGTTGAAGCGAAGGTCCGGGATGTCGCGAAAGTCCCGTTCCAGCATCTCGCGATAGCCGGACAATCCGAGCCGCCGGCCGTTGTGGCACACATCCTCGTCAACGAACCGACCGAGTTGCGGCCAGTCCTGGCGATTCAAACAAGCGATGTAGCTCCGGTAGATCTCGGCGAGCTCCGTCTTCATCATCGATCGTCCTTCTTGCCGCGGGTGCAGATGGCCATTGAGCATTTGAGTGCGATTCTAACACCGATGTTAGTTTCGACTCCGATGTCCGATGGCGCCAACAAAACACTCAGCCAGCGTGCACGCGAAAGCGCGACGTCCCGAAGAGACAGTGCGATTGCCGCTTCGGCAAACAATTTCTCGGAACGCGCGGAATGTCTCTCGCGATCGGGAGTTAGTGCTTCAGGCCAATGACTGTCCTTGTCAAATCGGGAGGTGTCCATGATCAAGTCACCGATGATGCTTGCGGCATTTCTGACAGCGCCGATCATTCTGTTCCCACCGCAGACCGCCATCGCGGCTGGCGGAGGTGGCGGCGGCGGTGGTGGTGGCGACCCATACGGGTCGAGCTACGGCACTCCCGCGCCGTCCTATCCCCAGGAGAAGGACAAGAGGACCACGCAGAAGAGAAAGCCCGCCAAGCAGTCCAACTTCGACGATCCGGCATTCCGCGAGGGCTATCGCGCGGCCTATGCGACAATCTACGAACACAACGACTACGCCGCCGCGATCGATCAGTTGCACGCACTCGGCCGCGATGATCGTCCTGATGTCGCGAACCTGATCGGCTATTCCTATCGCAAGCTCGGCGACTACAAGCAATCGCAAGTCTGGTACGAACGTGCGCTCAAGACCGATCCGAACCACGTCCTGACGTGGAACTACTACGGCCTGTGGCAGATCGAACAGGGAAACCGCGACCAGGCGCAGTATCATCTGCAGCGGATCGCCGAGATCTGTGGCACCGACTGCGATGAGTATCGGACGCTGGCGGCGGCACTGGAAAAGCCGCCGGGTACGAACCTCGTCTACTGAGCGCGTCGCGTAGCCCGCGTGGGCGGAGCGGCATGCGGGGAAGCACCGGCCCCGGATGTCGCTGCGGCTCGTCCGGGCTACGCGTTTGAGCCGCGTTGTTGGCATGTCCGTTTTTGCGGGAATTTCGCCGTTTTGGTCGACGTGACCGGCGAGTAGCTTGCGTGCCGGGCGAGGCACGCGGATACGTTGAGATCGATCATCATGACCTGGCGGCTTCTCGCATGGAGCGGCATCACCGTTGCCGCGCTGGTTCCAATCATCGGCGGCATCTGGCTCTTCACCCTGCCCGCCGCATCGGCGTTCCGGGTTCCGCCTCCGATCGCCAAGGCCGAGCAGGATGCAACGCTCGCGGCGCTGAAGCCGCCGAAGCGGGCGCGACCGCTGATCGCGATCCTCGGCATCAACGACATGACCGAGACCACCGACTATCTGATGCCCTACGGCATCCTCAAGCGCGCCGATGTTGCCGATGTCGTCACGCTGGCGACGGGACCCGGTCCGGTCGCGCTGTTCCCGGTGCTGAAGGTCGAGCCCGATGCGACCATCGCCGCATTCGATGCCGCACATCCCGACGGCGCCGACTACGTCATCGTGCCGGCGATGAGCCGCGACGACGATCCCACAGTCATGCAATGGATCCGGCAGCAGGCGGAGAAAGGCGCTGTGATCGTCGCCGTCTGCGCCGGCGCCAAGGTGCTCGCCTCGACCGGCCTGCTCGACGGCAGGCGCGCCACCACGCACTGGTTTTACCTGAAGAACTGGCGCAACAAACATCCCGAGATCCGGTACGTCGCCGACCGCCGCATCGTGGCGGACCACGGCGTCGCGACGACGACGGGGATTTCGGCGTCGATGCCGATGTCGCTAACCCTGATCGAGGCGATCGCCGGCCGCACCAGGGCCGAGGCCGTCGCCCGCGAGATCGGCCTGCCCGGCTGGGACGCGCGGCATGACAGCAACGCCTTCAAGTTCACCCGTCCTTTCGCGCTGACCGCCATCCAGAACACGCTGGCGTTCTGGAACCGGGAACAGCTCGGCCTCGCGCTTGCTCCCGGCGTCGACGAGGTCTCGCTGGCGCTGGTCGCCGACAGCTGGTCGCGCACCTATCGCTCGCACGCCGTGACCTTCGCCGCGACCGGCGACGCCGTGACGACCCGCAACGGCCTGCGCGTCTATCCGCAGGTCGTGGCGTCGGCCTGGTCCGCAGATGGACTGCTGCCCGCGGTCGGAACCGCACCGCCCGCGCAGGCAATCGACCGGGCGCTTGCCGGGATCGAGACACGCTATGGCCGTGGTACGGCGGACTTCGTCGCCATGCAGCTCGAATATCCACGGGCTGACGCCGTGCAGTGAGGGATTGCGTCCCCAACACCGTATTCGATCCTCGATCCACCCCATTGTCATCTGCCTGTCATGAATTGTGCCGACACGTCAGCGCCGGACCAGTTCGGGGACACGCATGGACTATTTCAAACGCTTCAACTTCCTGTTCGCAGCGCCGGTGTTCGAGGCCGACGACCTCGAGGGCATCCGCTTCAATCAGATCATCGCCGAGATCGAGCGCTCCGGCTTCGAGGTGGTTCGCGCCCGCAAGCTGGAGGATGCCGAGATCGCGGTGCAGACCGATGCCGCGATCGGCTGCATGGTGGTCGACTGGGGCAAAAAGGGCCTTGAAGGCAAGACCGCGGCGCTGATCAATCTGATGCGCCGGCGCGGCCTCGACTTCCCGATCATCCTCCTGATCCGCCGCAAGCGGTTCGAGGACCTGCCGGTCGAGGTGCTCGACTTCATCGACGGCTACGTTTTCTTGTCCGAGGAAACCCCGCCCTTCATCGCCAAGAACCTGATCTCCAGGCTGAAGCAATATGCCGAGAACTTGAAGACGCCGTTCTTCGGCGCGCTGGTCGACTATGCCGAGGAAGGCAACCAGCTCTGGACCTGCCCGGGCCATAATGGCGGCGTGTTCTACAGCCGCAGCCCGATCGGGCGGGTGTTCGTCGAACATCTCGGCGAAGCGGTGTTCCGCGACGACCTCGACAATTCGGTGCTCGACCTCGGCGACCTCCTCACCCATGAGGGTCCGGCGCTGCGGGCGCAGAAGGAGGCGGCGAGGATCTTCGGCGCCGAGAAGACCTATTTCGTGCTCAACGGCACCTCAACCTCCAACAAGGTCGCGCTCGGCTCGCTGGTCACCGACGGTGACCTCGTGCTGTTCGACCGCAACAACCACAAGGCCGCGCATCACGGCGCACTGCTGATCGGCGGCGGCATCCCGGTGTACGTGCCGACGGTGCGCAACGCCTGGGGCCTGATCGGACCGATGCGCTGGGACCTGCTCGACGAGGGCACGCTGCGCGATCACATCCGCAAGCATCCGCTGGTGCGGGACGAGAACGCCTGGAGGAAGGAGCGTCCGTTCCGCGTCGCCGTGGTCGAGCAGTGCACCTATGACGGCACCATCCATTCGGCCGAGATGATCCTCAAGCGGATCGGCCATCTCTGCGACTATATCCTGTTCGACGAGGCCTGGGCCGGCTTCATGAAATTCCACCCGATCTATTCCGGCCGCTTCGCCATGGGATTGTCCGATCTCGGCCCCGAGGCGCCCGGCATCATCGCGACCCAATCCACCCACAAGCAGCTCGCGAGCTTCTCGCAGGCCTCGCAGATCCACATCCGCGACCGCCACATCAAGGGCCAGAAGCGCCGCGTCGAACACCGCCGCTTCAACGAAAGCTTCATGCAGCACGCCTCGACCTCGCCGTTCTATCCGATCTTCGCCTCGCTCGATGTCGGCGCGCAGATGATGAAGGGGCGCTCGGGCGAAGTCTTGTGGGACGACACGATCCGGCTCGGCATCGAGCTGCGCAAGAAGATCCGCGCGGTGAAGCGCGAGTTCGAGGAGAAGGAGACGCGCCCCGAGCGGCGCTGGTTCTTCGAGCCGTTCGTGCCGGACCGTGTGAAGATCCCCGACGTCGCGCGCGAGAACGGCGCGCACAATGTCGCCTGGGAAACCATCTCGACCGACCAGCTCGCGACCAATCCGTCCTACTGGCAGCTCAGTCCCGGCGAAACCTGGCACGGCTTCCCCGAGCTGACCGCGGGCTTCGCCATGACCGACCCGAACAAGCTCACATTGCTGACGCCGGGCTTCGATCACGCCACCGGCGCCTACGCCGATCACGGCATCCCCGCGCCGGTGGTGGCGCAATATCTCCGAGAGAACCAGATCGTCGCCGAGAAGAACGACCTCAACTCCCTGCTGTTCCTGCTGACGCCCGGCGTCGAGGCCAGCAAGGCCGGCACGCTGGTGTCGGGGCTGGTCGCCTTCAAGAAGCTGCACGACGACAACGCGCTAATCGAGGACGTCATCCCCGAATTCTTCCGCCGCCGCCCGCAACGCTATAGCGGCGTGCGGCTGCGCGACCTCTGCGGCGACATGCACCGCTTCTTCCGCGACGGCGGCGTCAGCACGCTGCAGGCCAGGCAATTCCTGCCCGAGCACCTGCCCGAGATCGCGATGTCGCCGCGCCAGGCCGCACAATATCTGATCCGCAACGATGTCGACTACCTGCCGATCGACCAGATCTTCAGCCGCGTCGCCGCGACGCCGTTCGTGGTCTACCCGCCCGGCATCGCCACCATCGTGCCCGGCGAGCGGCTGTCGGAACGAAGCAAGCCGATGATCGATTACCTCAAGATGTTCGAGGCGAGCTTCAATGCGTTCCCCGGCTTCGAGGTCGAAGTCCAGGGCATCTACAAGGAGATCGACGACTCCGGCCGCGTCCGCTTCTACACCTATGTCGTGTCCGAATAGGCGAACGGGCGCAACACAATGGAGAATGATCACAAGATCACCGTCCGTCCGTCCCGCGACGGCGACGTCGACGCCATGCTGTCGATCTACCGCCACCACATCCGCCGTGGCGTCGAGGAAAGCGTCGACGACAGCGGCACGCCGGAGCCCGACGATCTGCGCGACCGCCGCAAGAATCTGCGCAACACCCGCCTGCCCCATCTCGTCGCGATCTGTGACGGCGAGGTGGTCGGCTACGCCTATGTCGTACTGTTCCGCAAGCGTCCGGCCTACCGCTACACGGTGAAGCATTCGATCTATGTGCATCACCGCTTCACCGGCCAGCGCGTCGGCGGCCGGCTGCTGCAGGAGTTGATCGATACCTGCGCCGCCGCCGGCTTCCGCCAGATGATCGGCTACATCGACAGCGACAACGCCGCCTCGCTCGCGCTGCACGACCGCTTCGGCTTCGCCCGCGTCGGGCATTTGCCCGGTGTCGCCTATCGCTATGGCCGCTGGTCCGACACGGTGATGGTGCAGCGCTCGCTCGCCGCCGGCGCCACCGCCCCGCCGCCGCCCGCGCCGCTGTCGCGACGGTGATGGGCACGGCACTTCCCATTCGTCGTCCTGGCGAAAGCCAGGGGACCCATAGCCACCGAATTTCAGCGGATGGGATTGTGGCCCAAGCGTCGCGCAACAATTGAGAGTTGGAGCAATGGGTCCTGGCTTTCGCCTGGCTTTCGCCTGGACGAAGATGAGGCGCATTCAAGACATCAAACAACGGTGTCATCGCCCGGAAATGCGGGCGATGACGGCTGTGATGGGGATACGGCTTCGCAGTCTCGCGACATCATTTGCCCGAGCTTTGACAGCCCGTAGGATGGGTCGAGCGCCTGAACGCCCTACTCCAGCGTAAAGCCGACCCGCAGCGCCACTTGATAGTGCCGGATCTTGCCGTCCTCGATATGGCCCCGCGTCTGCACCACCTCGAACCACTTCATTTCCCGGATCGTCTTTGACGCGCGGCTGACGGCGTTCTCGATCGCCGCCTCGATGCTCTTGTCCGATGATCCGACCAGTTCCAGGATTTTGTAGACGTGATCCTTGTCGTGCGTGGCGGGCATATCGACCTCCTCTGTGGATGCGCGATCCGGACCGCTTGCGCTGCGGTTCGGACAGTCCATCGTCCGATGCGGGCCGGCCGTCGTCAAACCGACGAATGCTGCGCGGCAACACACCGGACGAGCTGAATCAACGTGTCGCGGCGCCTTTGGTGCCAGCATGCATTTCGTGCCAGCTGCGCACCTGCCCTTGTCCGTGGCTTGACCTATGGTAGCATGGTTTCATCAAGTATTCGGGAGCGATACGATGTCCACTGCGTCCAGCTCACCCGCCACACCTCCTCACAGCCTCGGATCCGGGCTTTCCAACCTCCGCGCCAAGTGGGGCTGGATCGTTGCCCTCGGCGTGATCTACCTGATCGCAGGCGTGCTCGCCTTCGGCAGCGTCTTCTTCGCCACCGTCGTCAGCGTGCTGTTCGTCGGCGCCATGATGATCGTCGCCGGCGTCGCCGAGATCATCAACGCGTTCCAGTTCAAGACCTGGGGCAAGTTCCTGTTCTGGCTGCTGCTCGGCGCGCTCTATGTCGTCGCCGGCTTCGTCACCTTCGAGAACCCCCTGCTCGCGGCAGCGACGCTAACGCTGTTCCTCGGCGTTGCCCTCGTCGTCTCCGGCATCGTCCGCATCTTCCTCGCCTTCGGCATGAACTCGGAAGCGCCGTGGGGAATGGTTGCGGTCTCCGGCCTGATCACGCTCGTGCTCGGCGCCATGATCCTGGCGCGCTGGCCGGTGTCGAGCCTCTACGTGCTCGGCATTTTCCTCAGCGTCGATCTGATCTGCGCCGGCGTGAGCTGGATCAGCATGGGCATGGCGCTGAAGCGCAGGGCGTGAGGCGCGATCGTCGCCTCAGGCACGATCGAACGGTATGTTAACGTCAGCGTAACCCGCCGCATGTTTTGCGTGCGGAGAGACGGCGGGTTGCGCTTGCGCTAACCCGCCGTGCGCTCAATCCGCCCGCAAGCCCTCAGGGCTGCGCGAGGTGCCAGGCGCCGTTGAGGAAGCCGTCGCCGGTGATGTCGCCGGCCTTCTGGTCCTTGGCGAAGGTATAGAGCGGCTTACCCTTGTAGGCCCACTGCTTGGAGCCGTCGTCACGCGAGATGATGGTGAAGCCGCCTTCGGCCTTGTCGCTGGCGTCCGCCTTCAAGACCGGCCAGTTCGTCGCGCACGGACCGTTGCAGGCCGACTTGCCTTCTGAATCCTTATCGAAGGTGTAGAGCGTCATGCCCTTGGTGTCGGTGAGGACGGAGCCCTTCGCGCTGGTTCCGGTCTTGGTCGGCGGCGCGGCAAAGGCGGTCGAGGCGAGCGCAAGCGACATGGCGGTGGCGAGCGCGAGCGAGATCGATGTCTTCATGATGTCTCCTTTTCGAATGCAAATGGCTTGCATGCGTAAGGACGCCGGAGGGCGCGCGCTATTCCGGTGATCGCGCGTGAAGAATTTTCGGGACGGCGATCAATGCGAGGGGAATAAAGCCGCAGACGCGTACCGATACCGGCAGCCAGCGCTTCTTGTTTGACGCGTTTTCTTCACGCGAACCGGCGCCCGCTTCGCTCGAAAACGCTACCGTTTGATCTCCTCGACCGCGCGGACCAGCGGGCGGTCGGAGAGCTGGATCGGGCCGGAGAACGGCGTGCTCATTTCGAGGATCAGGTAGATCGCGGCCGAGATCAGCGCCGCTGCGGCGACCGTGGTCGAGATCACCACTGCGTTGCGCGGCGCGCGAAAGCCGAGGGTTGCGAACATCAGCGTCAGCCACCCGACCAGGATGCAGATCAGCGGCGACGGAAACGAGCCGTCGGACTGCTCGACAAAGGTCCAGCGCTGCTGCACCGCCTGCCGATAGACCGAGCGCGCGTCGTTCCACAGCGCGACCTTCTGCTCGTCGTCGAACCGCAGCTCGCGCAGGCTGGTGCCGACCTCGTCGAGCAGGCGCTCGGACACCGCGCTTGCCCTGGAGATCGGAACATCCTTGAGCACCTGCTCGACATAGGCGAGCAGCCGCTTGCGCGGCTCGTCGGCGCTCGGGCCGAGCGGTCGCAGGCTGCGGTCGAGCAGGATGAGGTCGGTGGCGAAGACATGCAGATTGCGGTCGACCGCCACATAGGTGTTGGCGGCACTGTTCATCATCAGGCCGAGCAGCAGCGACGGCATGGTGACGAACAGCGTCGCAACCAAGCGTACCGAGGTGTTGGTCTCGTCGCTGCGGTGATGATCGGCGAGCCGGGCATGGATCGCCATGGTCGCAAGCGCGGCGCCGCCGAGCAGGATGAAGATCAGGACGGCGACGATGAATGCAACCACGGCTTGCGAGAACCTGCGAGAGAATCAGGTCCGCAGGATAGCAAGGGACGCCCGGCGGTGCATGTCCGGTTGACTAGCCGTCCCCACGCGCTATCCAGTCCGGACAGGTTTCGGGGACGTCCGGCGAGAGCGCGAGGGGCGCTCCAGGGGAGATAGCACGTGCATATCGTCGACGACAGCGAGGTCAACCGCGTCCTGAGCTTTCCGGTCCTGATCGAGGCGATCGAGGCCGCGCACCGGCGGCCGAAGATCGCGGTGCACGACGGCTATCTCGGCGACGACAAGGGCCAGCAGCTGGTGACGCGCAGCGCGGTCGACGCCGGCCGCTTCATGATGACCAAGCTCTACACCAGCTTTCCCGGCAACCTCGCCCACGGCAAGCTGCCGGCGGTGCAGGCGGTCTGCGTGCTGTTCGACGGCAATGACGGGCGGCCGCTCGCGGTGATGGACGCCGCCGAGATCACCCATTGGAAGACCGCCGCGGATTCCGCCCTCGGCGCAAAGCACCTGGCGCGGCCGGATGCCGAGACGCTGCTGGTGGTCGGCGCCGGCGAGATGGCGCGCTGGCTGGTGCGCGGCCACCGCACCGTGCGGCCGCAGCTGAAGCGGGTGCGGGTCTGGAACCGGACGGTGGAGCGCGCGCGGGAGCTCGCGACGCTGCTGGAAGGCGACGGCATCGCGGCCGAGGCCGTCACCGATCTCGACGCCGCGACACGCGAGGCCGACATCATCACCACCTGCACCCGCTCGCGCGAGCCGCTGGTCAAGGGCGCCAACTTAAGGCCCGGCACCCATCTCGATCTGGTCGGCGGCTTCACCCCGGAGACCCGCGAGTCCGACGACGAGGCGGCGCGCCGTTCGCGCATCTTCGTCGACCGCCGCGAATCCGCCTTCGACGGCGTCGGCGACATTTTGCAGCCGATCAAGAGCGGTGCGATCACCGAGAGCGACGTGCTGGGCGATCACTACGACCTCGCGAGCGGCACCGTCGCCGGCCGGCTGTCGGATAGCGACATCACCTTCTTCAAGAACGCCGGCGGGGGGCATCTGGATCTGATGACCTGCGAGACGGTGTTTGCGCAATTGGGGAAGGAGTTAAGGTGAGCGGCGAGAACGTAGGCGGGTTAGCGCAAGCCTAACCCGCCCACTACTCCCTACTCTGCCGCCTGCTGCGTCGGTGCGTCCAGCACCTCCGACACCTTCGGTGGCGACATCGGCAGGCTGTAGAAGCGTTTGCCGAGCGCGTTGTGGACGGCGTTGGCGACGGCGGCCATGACCGGCACCAGCGGCACCTCGCCGACGCCCTTGACGCCCTGCGGATGCTTCGGGTTCGGCACCTCGACCAGCGCGCAGTCGAGCATCGGCAGATCGGAACAGACCGGCATGCGATAATCGAGGAAGCCGGGATTATCGACCTTGCCGTCCTTGTCGTAGATGTACTCCTCGTTCAGCGCCCAGCCGATGCCCTGCGCGACGCCGCCTTGCAGCTGGCCTTCGACATAGCTCGGATGGATGGCGCGGCCGACATCCTGCACCGCGGTGTAGCGGATGACGCGGACGATGCCGAGATCGACATCGACCTCGACGTCGCAGATATGGGTGCCGAAGCCGCCCTCGGCACCTTGCGTGTTGAGCTGCACGCTGGCGCCGATCGGGCCGCCCTGCGACGGCGCCTTCTCGGCGAGGTCGGCGAGCGTCAGCGGCTCGAACTGGCCGGCATTCGGGCTCACCGGATGCGCGGCGCCGTTCTCCCATTTCACCGCCTCAGGGTCGATCTCCCAGATCTTCGCCGCGCGCTCGCGCAAGGTTGCGATTACCTTGTCGGCCGCCTGCGTCACCACCATCGAGGAAGCGAACAGCACGCGGCTGCCGCCGGTGAGGTTGGAGAAGCCGACCGTCTGGGTGTCGCCGATGATGACGGAGACGCGCTTGTAATCGATGCCGAGCAGCTCGGCGCAGATATTGGCGATGCCGGCGCGCGAGCCGCCGATATCGGGATGCCCTGTCGTGACGACGACGTTGCCGTCCTCGGTGATGTTGACCTGCGCGGAGGATTCACCGCCGGCGTTGAACCAGAAGCCGGAAGCGACGCCCCTGCCCTGCAGCTTGCCGAGCGGCGCGGCATAATGCGGATGGTTCTTGGCGGCTTCCAGCGTCTCGATATAGCCGATGCGCGGGAATACCGGGCCGTGGGCGGCCTTGGTGCCTTCCTTGGCCGCGTTCTTCAGCCGCAGCGCTAAGGGATCCATCTTGAGCGCCTCGGCGAGCTCGTCGAGCACGCATTCCACCGCATAGGCGCCGATCGGCGCGCCGGGCGCGCGATAGGCCGCGACCTTGGAGCGGTTGGAGCAGACGTCGAACCCCTCCGACAGCACATGCGGAATGTCGTAGGGCGCGAAACTGCACCCGACCGCGCCGCGGATCGGCGAGCCCGGGAAGGCGCCGGCCTGCAGATAGAAGCTGCCATGGGCGGCGACGATGGTGCCGTCCTTCTTCGCGCCGATCTTCACCGTGCTCTTCGAGCCCGAGGTCGGCCCGGTGGCGCGCATCACCTCCTCGCGGGTCATCACCATCTTGACCGGGCGGCCGGATTTTTTGGCGAGCAGGGTCGCGAGCGGCTCGAGATAGACGATGGTCTTGCCGCCGAAGCCGCCGCCGATCTCGGCGGGGATGGCGCGGATGTCGCTCTGCGGGATGCCGGTCAGCATCGAGGTCATCGCGCGCACCATGAACTGGCCCTGGCTCGACGACCAGATCGTGGTCTTGCCGTCGGCGGCAACCGAGATCAGGCAAGCATGCGGCTCGATATAGCCCTGGTGCACCGGGCGCGTGGCGAAGGAGCGCTCGATGACGACTTCGGCATCCTTGAAGCCCTGCGCGATGTCGCCTTTCCTGGATTCGAGGCGGCCCATGATGTTCGAGGGCTTGCCGTCGAACTTGTTGAACTCGTGCAGGATCGGCGCATCAGGCTTCAGCGCGTCGTCGATCTCGATCGCCCAGGGCAGCACCTCGTAGTCGACCTCGATCAGCTTGCAGGCCTCGGCCGCGATCGCCTCCGTGGTCGCGGCGACGGCGGCGACGGGATGGCCGGGGAACAGCGCCTTGTCGCGCGCCATCACGTTGCGGCACATCCAGCGCATGTCCTGGATGCCGAGCATCACGGCACCCTTCTCGATCGTGAAGTCGACGATGTCGCGCGAGGTGACCACCGCCTTGACGCCGGGCAGCGCCTCGGCCTTGGCGGTGTTGATCGACTTGATGCGGGCGTGCGGATGCGGGCTGCGCAGCACCTTGCCCCAGATCATGCCGGGCATGGTGGTGTCGGCGGCAAACGCCGCGCGGCCGGTCACCTTGTCGACGCCATCGGGCCGGATGGTGCGCTGGCCGATCCATTTATTGTTGACGACGTTCATGGGCGCATCTCCCGCATTTCGGCAGCGGTCTCCATCACCGCGCGGACGATCTTGTCGTAACCGGTGCACCGGCAGAGATTGCCGGCCAGCCAGAAGCGGACTTCCTCTTCGGTCGGATTGGCATTTTTGGCGAGCAGCGCCTCGGAGGCGACCAGCATGCCCGAGGTGCAGATGCCGCACTGGAGCGCGGCGTGCTCGAGGAACTTCTGCTGCAGCGTATGCAGCTTCTCGCCCCTGGCCATGCCCTCGATGGTCCTGATCTCGTGGCCCTCGGCTTCGGCCGCGAGCATCAGGCAGGAGCAGACCAGGCGGCCGTCGAGCGTGATCGAGCAGGCGCCGCAATCGCCCGACGCGCAGCCTTCCTTGGAGCCGGTGAGCCCCAATTGCCCGCGCAACGCGTCAAGCATGGTCTCGTACGGCTCGCACAGGAATTCGACCGGCTCGCCGTTGACTGAGGTGGTGACGTGCAGTTTCGCCATGGTGCTAGTGTCCTCCCGCGCGCTGGGCGGCGATCGCGGCGGTGCGCTTGAGCAGCACGCCGGCGGTTTTGGTCCGGTAGGCGATGGTGCCGCGCTTGTCGTCGATCGGACGACAGGCGGCGCGACACGCGGCAGCGGCGGCTTCGAGCGCGGCATCGTCGAGCTTCGAGCCGATCAGCGCCTGGGCGGCAGGCTCAACCAGCAGCGCAGTCGGTGCCACCGCACCGAGGCCGACACGGGCCGCGGTACAGACGCCGTCCTTCAAGGTCAGGCTGACGCCGATGCCGACCACCGCGATGTCCATCTCGGTGCGCGGGATCATCCGCAGGTACGCATCGCCCGAGCCTTTCGGCCGCGGCGGCAATGTGAAGCTGACCAGGATCTCGCCCGGCTTGAGGTTGGTGCGGCCAGGTCCGGCCGGCACATCCTCAACCTTCATGTCCCGCCGGCCGCTCGGACCCTGCACGGTGACGACGGCGCCCGCCGCGATCATCGCCGGCACGCTGTCGCCGGCCGGCGAGCCGTTGCAGAGATTGCCGCCGGCGGAGGCGCGGCCCTGCACCTGCTTGGAGCCGATCAGGTTCACGGCCTCGAGCACGCCGGGCCACACTTTGCCGAAGCGCGCATGTTCGGCGAGCTCCATGCCGGAGACGGCGGCGCCCACGCGGAAACCGCCATCGGCGGTTTCGCTGATTTCGGTCATCTCGCCGATCTTCTTGATGTCGACGATCAGTCCCGGCCGCACCAGGCCGGAGCGCATTTGCACCAATAAGTCGGTGCCCCCTGCCATAATGCGGGCGACACTCCCGGCGGCAGCAAATGCGCCAATCGCTTCGTCAAGCGTGCGCGGTGCTACGTATCGGATATCGGTCATGACGGTTCTTTCGGTCTCCCTCGACTGCTTGTTCGCGCTGCTTGTTCCCTTGGGGATATGGCCTTATTGCTGGCCGGCAGGACCACAAGCCTACACGGCCGAGCAGCGTCCGAACAGCCTGCGAGGTGCGGTCAAAAGCGCAGGCTCCTATGCAGGATGCGCCCTTGCGCCGTGCCGGAGGTGGCGCGCGACGGCCGCAGTCATCGCATGTTCACGTCACCGATCCAGCCGAGCCCGCCGCCGAAATTCCGAGATTGGCGGCACGCCGCTTGCTTGCTTTGCGTAACGGATTGGTGAAGCATGCCGGCCGCTGTGGCATCCGTGCCGGCGCAACGACAGATCGGGAGACGGCGAATGGTCGAATTCTCGCGCAGAAAGCTCCTCAAGCTTGCGGCCGGCGTGCCGCCGGCGATCGCGGCGCCGGCCATCCTGTCATCGCGCGCCTTTGCCGCCGGCAAGGGCAAGACCATCACCGCCGTGATGCATTCGGACCTGCGCATCATCGATCCCGGTTTCACCACCGCCTACATCACCCGCGACCATGGCTACATGGTCTACGACACGCTGCTCGGCATCGATTCAAGCTTCAAGGTCCGCCCGCAAATGGCGGACTGGGCGATCTCCGACGACAGGCTCACCTACACCTTCACGCTGCGCGACGGCCTGAAATGGCACGACGGCGCGCCCGTGACCGCGGAGGACTGCATCGCCTCGCTGAAGCGGTGGACCGCCGTCGACGGCATGGCGCAGAAGCTGGCCGAATTCACCGCTTCCCTCGAGGCGAGCGGGCCGAAGACGATCGTGCTCAAGCTCAAGGAGCCGTACGGCCTCGTGCTGGAGTCGCTGGCAAAGCCCTCCTCCTACGTCGCCTTCATGATGCCAAAGCGGCTCGCGGAGACGCCGCCGGGCAAACAGATCGCCGAGCAGATCGGTTGCGGGCCGTTCAAGTTCGTGAGCGCGGAATTCCAGCCGGGCGTCAAAGCCGTCTATGAGCGCAACGCCGACTACGTGCCGCGCAAGGAGAAGCCGGATTGGCTGTCGGGCGGCAAGGTCGCGAAGGTCGATCGCGTCGAATGGGTCACGATGCCCGACGCGCAGACCGCGATCAACGCGCTGCAATCCGGCGAGATCGACTTTTTGGAACAACCGTCGGTCGACCTGCTGCCGGTGCTCGAGGCGAACTCCGATCTCACCGTGGCGGTGCTGAACAAGTTCGGCTTCCAGATCGAGGGCCGGATGAATTTCCTGCACCCGCCATTCGACAACGCCGCGATCCGCCGCGCCGCATTCCTGGCGATGAACCAGAAGGACGTGCTCGACGCCACCGTCGGCAATGCGAAATATTACGAGATCTGCGGCTCCTATTTCGCCTGCGGCACGCCGCTCGCCAGCGACGCCGGCGCGGAGACGCTGATCAAGGGCAACGGCATGGCCGAGGCCAAGAAGGCGCTCGCTGCCTCTGGCTATGACGGCACGCCCGTCGTGATCATGATCCCCGGCGACGTGCAGACGCTGAAGGGGCCGCCGACGGTCGCCGCGCAGCTGTTGCGCGCGGCCGGCTTCAACGTCGACGCGCAGGTGACGGACTGGCAGACCGTGGTGAGCCGCCGCGCCAGCCAGAAGCCGCCCAAGGAAGGCGGCTGGAACCTGTTCTTCACCTTCACCGGCGCGACCGAGGTGATGAACCCGATCGTCAACAACCAGATCGCCGCGAACGGCAAGCGGGCGTGGTTCGGCTGGCCCGAAGACGCCAAACTCGAGCAGATGCGCGACGCCTATGCGCGCGCCACCTCGCCCGAGGAGCAGAAGAAGGTCGCGGTCGAGATTCAAAAGCAAGCCTACGAACAGGTGATCTATATCCCGCTCGGCCAGTTCCGCTTGCCGAGCGCCTGGCGCAAATCGCTCACCGGCGTGCTGGAAGGCCCGGCGCCGCCGGTGTTCTGGAACGTCGACAAGACCGAATAGTGACCGGCGGCGCGAGCGACGCGCGCCGCCGGTCGACGTTGGGCCAGCTGGGGCACGTCGGAAGGTTGATCGTTTCAGCCGCCGAGGCGCTTCACCGCTCTCGTCTGCGGGCGCTGCAAAATATCGAAAACAACCCCATGCAAAGGAGCCGACGGCCGCCGGCGTTCGACCGGGCAACTTGACACGTCGGGCAAATCAGGAATACATTTCCAATATTCCGAAATTCGCTTTCCCCTCCGGCCGGCAATCCGGAGAGGGAGCGCAGTTGCTTTCGGCTGCTATTCGACCTCGTCGCACTACTATCGCCGCGTCACTGGCCGTTGGCCTTGCGCGTGGCCTTCGGTGCCTCGTCCTTCAGCTTCTCCAATGCGCCGGGCATCATTTGCCCGAACATCGAACTCAGCATCGCGGTCGGGATCAGGCCGGCGCTGTTGCTCTCCGCGCCCTGCCCGCCCGACATCAGGAATTGCGGCACCAGCGGCTGGTTGATCCGGGTCAGCGCTTCGGCGAACTTCGCGAAGTTCTGCTCGGCCAACCGATACTCCGGCCCGCCATAGGCGTCGACCGACAGTTTGGTCGCCTGGGCGTTGGCGGCGCCGACCGCGAGCACCCGATCGGCCTCGCCCTGGCCCTCGAGCCTGGATTGCTCGCCGACCGCGGCCGCCGTCACCTTGCGGGTCTCGGCATCCTTCTGCGCGCGGGCGAGCGCCGCGGCGCCCTCGTTCTCGTTGACCTTGACCTGGATCAGCGATTGCGTCAGCGCCGTTTGCGCCGCGGCCGTCGCCTTGGCCTCGTTGAGCGCCCGCTCCTGCACCGCGGCCTTCTCCTGCTCCTGATAGGTCTCGATCTGCTCGCGCGCGATCTGGCGCGAACGGAGCTGGATCAGGATGTTCTCGATCGTGTGGTCGCCGGTCGCCGCGCGCGGCGTGCCGATCAATACCTCCTGGAGGTCGAGCGAATAGCTCTCGAACTTGGCCTTCATGTCGAGGGCCGCTTCCGCCTGGATCGCGGCGCGGTTCTGCAGCAGCTCGATCAGCGTCATCTTCTGCGCGATGTTCTTGAAGAACGCGCTGACCATCGGGTCGAGTGTCTGCTCGACCAGTTTCTTCACGTCGCCGAAGCGCTGGATGATCATCGGCGCCTTCTTGTAGTCGATATGCATCACGACCGAGAGCGGCAGCGTCGGCTCGAAGGCGTCCTTGGTGATCAGCGAGATCTCCGACAGGTTCTCGTCGAGCTTCATCGCGCCGACCTCGCCGCGCATCCATTTCAGGATGAAGTTGACGGTCGGGATGATCTCGATCTTGCCGGCATAGGTGTTGAAGGCGTATTTGCCCGGCAACAGCGGATCCTTCCAGACGCCGCGGCTGCCGTTGAGCACGAGCTCGCCATGACGGTACTGCTCACCCGAGACGTCGTCGGTGCGCGGGCCGGTGTAGAAGATGACGACGCCGACATTGCCGACCGGGATCACCGTCTTCGGCACCGCCTCGACGGTCGCGAACAGGCGGTTGATGTACCAGGTGCCCTCGACGATGACCTGGAGCTGGCGGCCGCGATAGCCGCCGGCGCTCAGGAATTTCTCGGGCTCCTGGAAGTTGTTGTGGAAGGTCGCGGCGTCGCGCAGCTCGGTACCGACCTCGGGCGCGATGATCTCGCCCGGAGGCAACGACGGGCCGTCGTGCACGGTAACGATGCCGACCAGATCGTGATCGGCCGCCAGCACCACCGGCGCAAAGCCCCAACGCTCGGTGATCGTGAGCTGCATGCTCTCGAGCACGCCGCGCTCGCGCTCGCTCAGCGCGTGGCCGTAGACGCGCTCGTCGGTGATGACGGCGAACTGCGTCGTGTTGATCGCATAGGTACCCTCGCGCAGGATCTTGCGCTGCGGACCCTTCTGGCCGCCGCCAAGCAGGAAGCGGCGCGCGTCCTGGAAGTCCGACTTGTCTTCGGTGTCGTTGGCGCCAAGCACCTGCGAAGGCTCCAGCGCCGCGCCGTCGCGCGCGAACACATAGGCGATCTTGCCCTGGCCGACGGTCACGAGGTCAGAGCGGTGGATCCGGTACATGAAGGGAAACATCACGTGCAGGCCGCCGCGCAGCACCTCCGGCTCGTAGCCGGCTTCGCCGTTCAGCGCGATGAAGCCGTCATCGATCGAGCCCTTTATCGCCCACAGCTTCTCGACGATGCCGACCTGATTGTTCGGAATGTAGCGAAATACGTTCGATATGCGCAGCACGATCACAAGCGCGATCGCTGCAGCGATCCAAATGGCAGGCTGGGTTGAACCTGAACCATTAAGAAGACCGAGGAAGTCCATAGTCTGTCTCCACAATTCGCAACTGGGCGGTTTGGGAACCAAACCTCACCCAAGAATTGCGGTGCGGAGATGTGGTGCGCGGCCTGGGGCGCAAGGCGTGAACATTATTCGTACTGCCGATCTTTTTTTGATGACCGTCTGAACCGCCAGGCGAGTCGCGCGACATTGATCGGCGCGAATAATTGCTGCGATTGCGCATCATTCGCGGCCAACATGCGAGATCGCTCTAGCGCGAGCCATGTTGGGCGCGATCGCAAGGATCAGTCGCGTTCGAAAACCTTGGCACCAGGGTAGACCCGTCGGGCGTACGCGACGACCCGCGCTCGCTCCTGCGTCTCCAGGAACGGAGTTTGGATCTTGCACGATCCGACGATGAGGTGCCACAGGCCATTGAGCTTCTGAATGTTGATGATCATTTTGGCTGCTCCTCGAAGAACCCGCGTCCAGTTGCGCTTGGTCCACTTGGTCTGGCGTTTGCTTTCTGCCCGGTTCTTGCCGGGAGTGCTATTCCGGTCGACTACGTTCGGGGAAAGTACGTAAGGTGGACGCACCTGCACTAGCTCATGCGTGGCGACAACTCGATGCAATTGACAGGAAGCAAAAACCCGGCGGCCTCTAACAGGCCGCCGGGTGCGCTCAAGTAATGTCTTGGGGATGAAACGTGTCTGTCTTCTGCCCGGTTTTGGCCGGGCGCGCTATCCGGGCGACTACGTCCGGGGAAAGTACGTGGGTTGACGAAGCCGTGGCACAGCAACCGATCGTCTGGATCACGTCGCGAGGACGAAGCCGACACGGGTTTGCGAGCACGCGCCCCCCATCTCGGGTGCCACCAACGGCCGCCGATCACGACACCCGCGGATGCTCGCCGACCGCGCCGACATAGTCGAACTGCCCTTCCCTGACCGACAACGGCATGAACGCCAAGCGAGTCGCGACATCGATCGGCGCGAACAACTTGCCACGATTGCGCATCATTCGCGGCACCCCGACCTGCCACGAGAGCCTGGACTCACCGAGGTCCGCTCCTGACGGCGACGCAGTAATTGCTGTGCTCGATGGTCGGCGACTGCTTTTGACTCAATCGAGGCATCGTTCCGCGCGGCCCTCTTTGCTCGTTCCCAGGAAAAGTTGACCCAGATCAACATGGCTCGCACGAGAGCGCGTTACCTGCGAGCCGGTTCGGGAGGCGCTTACCTGAAGGAGGAGCAAATGAAGCCACTTTCTGAACAACTCGCCGAATTGTCGGTGCGCGCAAAAAATGCCGAAACTGCCTTTGCAGCCGCACAAAAGGAAGCGCGTGACAAGATCGAAGCGCGGAAGGCAGAGGCGCTTTCGGCTGCAAAGATGGCAGTCGAAAAGGTGAGCCAGCAAATCAAGTCGGTCGGCGAGTCTGCTGACAGAGACAGGCAGGCGCTGCAAGCAAAAATCACCGCGGACGTGAACACCTTGAAGGCGTACGCGCTCAAAGCAAAGCATGATATCAAGGCCAACCTTGCCGAGGAGCGCGCAACGCTTCTGGAAGAAGACGCCGGTTTCGCGATCGATTACGCCATAGCGTCGGTTGAACAGGCACAACTCGCCGTCCTGGACGCGATCGACGCTCGCCGCGCCGCCGAGCAGGCCAGGCGCAGTTAGCATCAGGAACTCTGCAAACCGAGGCCGCCTCCGTTGGCGGCCTCTTTCATTTTGGGCCAAGCTGCGACGTCCCTATTGGCCCGAATCCGAAGGTCCACCCGTCCGTCAACAGGTCAGTTCATTTGGGCAGAGCAGACGCCGCCGTGTTGGCCCGCCACGGACGTCTTTTGACCCTGACCCGACTTCGAGAACACCATCATTGAATAACTTGGTCGGCCTTCTCGAGGATTTCGGAGGGGACGTTTATGCCAAGTCGCCGAGCGGTCTGAACGTTGACCACCAGCTCGTGCGCCAGCGCCGCTCTTATGGGTAGGTCGCCAGGATTGGCTCCTCGAAGGATGCCGTCCGCATAGTGTGTGCCATGTGTCGCGCCGCTTCGCAAAGGCTCGTGCCGTAAGCAATCAGGCCGCCGGCATCGAGCATGGATATGGGAAGGACCGTTGGCAGACGATGGGCAGCAGCGAGATCTGCTATCTGCTTTCGGCAAGCTTGGTTGATCGGCTCCTCTAGGACGACGAGCGCCTACGCGCGCTCCTGCTCCATCGCCGCAAAGGCTTTTTCGTGTTCCGGAGAAGGTGCTTCGACGCGGATCACTTGTGGTTCCAACTTCAACCGGTGAGCTGCCTCTCGGTTCGACCTCGACATGCAGTCCGATACGCCGAGGTCACTCAGGATAGCAACCCGCTCAAGACCAGGTTTCACCGCCTTGAGGAATTGCAATTGCGTTGTGGCCTGCTGTGGATCAAACGTCGTCACCCCTGTGAGGTTTCCACCAGGGCGCTCCAGGTTCGTGGCCAAGCCGTCGCCGATCGGCTCGACAACCACCGTGAACACGGTCGGAATGGTTGAAGTCGCTTGGCGAACAGCTCGCACCGTGACAGCTCCGATGACCGCGATGAGGTCGACTCCGATATTGACCATTTCGGCGGCGAATTGAGACAGCCGGTGCAGCTGCCCTTCGGCTGCTCGAAGTTCAAAGCTGATGCGTTCACCTTCAATCCAGCCAAGGTCCTGGAGGCCAGACTTGAAGCCATCCATCGGGTAGGCAGAACCGGCGACGATGATGCCAATGCGCTTCATGGTGCAGCTGACGACGATAGCACGAAGTCAGCCGCCATCGCCACGGCAGCCCTTGGCCCATCGACGAAGACCGCGGTTAGGGCTGGCACGTCCCCACTTGAGGCAAGACCGGAAATGCCCAAGACAAGGCCAAAGCGGCGCGATTGACCCGTTGCAGAAGTTAGCGGCTTCGCCGACCAGCTTTCCACGCGAGGAGTATCGTTAGAAGATATGCCGGCGCGAGAACAAAGATCGCGTCGAACAAGTAAATCGTGAAATCTCGACCGAACGACGCTCCGGCCCCGAACGAAAATTCTCGCGCGTCAGAAAACAGTATCGGCAGGTTGAGAACCGTCGAGATGAGTTGACCGACCCAACCGTCTCCACAGGTGAAACTTTGCTGTTCCTCGGTCAAGCTGCACCCGATGGCTTTCAGCATAGGATATGCGACAAGCTCCAATGGGGCTATGACAACGGCAATTCCCACGATGCATAGGCAAAGCAGGCCCACACCTCGAAAAACCTTGAGCACTATCGATTTCAACATTCACGAAGCGTACCAATATCGATAACCAGTTGCGATCCGCCTTGATCCGCTCACCGAATAGCGTCGGGCTGCTGGTAAATGAACCCTTGCGGCGGATGACCTCCTGCTCTTGGCCCATCGCGTCAGTTGGCGCAGTGCAGCGGGTAGACCTGAAGTAGCTGGCCGACTGCAAAAACGACGCTGCTGAACCCGAACGGAAATCAGAGCTCGATCGCTGGCGAAAATCACCGAACGCAGCAGCACGCGCCGCGCCGGGTTGCTCGCGGCCGCGCGTTGCGGTCGGGCAACACCTTCTGAAAAAGCGTAGCGCCAACGGCTTCCGCCCATTGCGCGTTTCCATTTTGATCCGAATGATCGATGCCGTCGCGTGCTGGGCGGTACAACAGGGCTCGGATCGAGCCTTTGGAGGCTACGGGGTGATGAACCCGCGGCGAATTGCGACTCCGGAGTTGTGCGGGACGGTCGTTCTCGCAGGTTGGCTTGTTGCCTGGCTTGCCGGCTCTGCCGGCATCGGGAACAGCGGCGCAGTGTCCGTCGAGGGCCTCGCACCATCGCTCGCCGCCAACGCTGAACCGGCTGTTGCGCAACAGGCCACTGCCGTCGGCAACGCCACCAAAGTGGATGCTGACGCGGCGGTGGCTGCAGAACCCGTCACGGGGCCCGCGTCCGACGCGGTGGCCGCCCCGCAGGCAGGCGTCTTGGGTAACGCTGTCGCCAACGCCGATGCGGCGATGGCGGTTGAACCGGCGCCGGCGGCGGCCCCTGATGCGACGGCGACCTCGAGCGAGCCGAAGTCAATCGTCGTGGCTGCGTTGCCGGATTCGTCGCAGACGCTGCCGGCCGAAACATCGCCGGTGCACGCGGCGACGGCGAGCCCGCCTCCAGCGTCTGGTGACACCGAGGAGGCCGCGAGACCCCTGGATATTTTCGAGGAGTGCCTCGTCGTCGATGTCTGCATCGACCGGTACCTGTGGGCGCTCTACCAGCGGACGCCGAAGCAAGACACGATCAGCGTACAAGAGCAGCGGAAAGTGACCGTCAAGAAGAAGCGCAAGACGGTGACTGTCACCAGGACGTTCACCAGGCGCGTCGATAACGATTTCACGTGGAAGGATCCGAAGGCGGCGGAACGAATGGGCATGCCGATGATCGACTACGTGATTGGAGGGGTGGATCGGAGCTTCAAACTCAAGATCTTTCACGCGCTTTACGCGGCCGAGCAGGCCGGGTTGGCGCCCGGCATCACCAGCGCGTTCCGCGATGACTACCGTCAATCGATCGCGAGCGGCCTGAAGGCGGCGTCCGACAAGTCATACCATGGAGGGAGCTTCCGCGGCGGCTATGGCCACGGGCTGGCCGTCGATATCGTGAGCGTCAAAGGCGCGACGCGGGCGGAGCGTTGGGTCTCCACCGAGGCCCTTTGGAAATGGATCGATGCGCGTGGACCGGATTTTGGAATCGGGCGACCGTATCTCGATCGAGATCCACCGCATGTCGCGCCGATAGACGGCAAGGAATACGCCGCTCACCGTGGCGGGACGAAAGCTCAGCACGCGGAAGCGGATCGCAAGAAGCGCGACCGGGGCGCTGTGCGGGTCGTAGCGAAACGATCAAAGACCGCAAAAGCGTCGAAGGGGAGAACGATCTGATCGGGTTCAGCTGCGCCTTCCAACACGACGCGGGCAAGAATGCCTAGCAATCCCATCATCGTGCAAAAATACGGCGGCGTCTGTCTCGAAACACCGGAAAAAATCCGCGCGGCCGCGAGCAGTGTCGCCGATTTGCATGGCCGTGGTCATCGTGTCGTGGCGATCGTTTCCGCAATGGGCAAGACCACCGATGAACTCGTCAGGATGGCCTATCAGGTCAGCCCGCATCCCAATCGCCGCGAACTCGATATGCTATTGACCACCGGCGAGCGCATCAGCATGTCCTTGATGAGCATGGCGCTGTCTGATCTCGGCGTGCCGGCGATCAGCTTTACCGGCAGTCAGGCCGGCGTCATGACCGACGGGTCCCATTCCTCCGCACGCATTCTGGACGTGCGGCCCATTCGCGTGCGCGAAGAACTCGATCGTGGACGCATCGTGGTTCTGGCGGGCTTTCAGGGCGTGAACCCGCTGACCAAGGAAATCACGACGCTTGGCCGGGGCGGCAGCGATACCACCGCGGTCGCCATGGCTGCGGCGCTCAAGGCGGAGTGCTGCGAGATTATCAAGGAGGTCGACGGAGTTTGCTCGGCTGACCCGCGCATCGTCGCGGACGCAAAACCCTTGCGTCAGCTGGATTTCGCATCCCTGTCCGAAATGTGCTTCTGGGGTGCCAAAGTCCTGCACTTTCGCAGCGTGGAACTGGCCCACAGCCAAAACGTGCCTTTGATCCTGAGAAAGTGGGGCGGCGCTCGACACAGCACGCAAGTGATGAAGGAAGTCGCAGACATGGAGAACGGAAAAGTCCTGGCCGTCAACTCGATGGCTCGCATTGAGCATGTGGAGATCGATTCGGCGGACCTCAATCAAGGCTTTGAGAAGTTCGCGCAGCATCTCCAGCAAAATGGCTTGCCTTGGCCGCAACTCCTCGCCTCGGCTTTCACCGCCGAAAAAACCCGCATCATGATGACTTGCGATTCTGAGACACTCGACGCGTTGCTGCGCACACTGGAACGGAGCAAAGACCTGCGCAAACAGCGCGACACGCTGAGTTCGGTGAGCCTCACTTGCTTCGGCGGCATTTCCTCGGACCTGCCATACAAGGCGGTTCAGATTCTGCAGCGTCACGGAATCATCGCCGACAAGTATGTTTTGTCATCGCATTCGGTAAGCTTCTTTGTTCCGGTGGAGAGCCGCGAGGCCGCGGTCATGGCTTTGCATTCGCTGATCTAGTCGAAATTTGGCAAGGGACGACGTCGCCCGTCGGCCCTTGGCACCGGCAAGGTGCAGGCCGCCTACTTCCGGATGATCAACGAGCGGGGCGGCATCGACGGCCGCCGGATCAATCTGGTCTCCTACGACGATGCCGCGACGCCGGCGAAGACGGTCGAGCAGGTCGGCAAGCTCATCGAAAATGACGAAGTCCTCGCCGACGAGAGCGCCGTTCCGATGGAATCGGAACGGCAGTAGATGCACCAAACCAATGCAGCGCAGCCGACCTGGCGAAGACAAAGTTCTGCGAAGCGGAGCACCTGAAAGATTGGTCGATCCACGCAGATCGGTTCTGCGTTTTGGATGCAGAGTTTCCCTGCTAGATATTGACGCATATCAACGTCGTGTTGGGATGCCGCATCCATAATTTATGCTGTTATATGGAGACTTGTCATGGACAATCGCCAGTTGCAGCAGATGGTTCTCGATGAACTCGATTTCGAGCCCAGCATCGATTCAGCGAATATTGGTGTTGTAGCGGACTGTGGTGTTGTGACCTTGACGGGCCATGTTCCGAGCTATGCGCAGAAGGTTGCGGCCGAGCAGGCAGCGCGCCGCGTTAAGGGCGTCCACGGCGTCGCGCAGGAAATTGAAGTGCGCTACGCGAGCGACAAAAGGACCTCCGACGATGAAATCGCGAAACGAGCGTTGAGTATCATTCGTTGGGACACGACCATCCCGGACGATGCGGTTCAGGTCACTGTCCAAAAAGGGCTAGTGACTCTCACAGGAAAGGTCGCCTGGCAATTCCAGAAGAATGCTGCCGAGAAGGCGGTCTGGAGACTGTCCGGCGTCGTGGGCGTGCTCAACGATATCGAGCTCATTCCCCGGCCGATTGCTTCGGATATCAAAAAGAAAATCGAGCAAGCACTGACTCGCCGCGCTCACATTGAAGCGGACGCTATTCGTGTGAACGTGACGGATGGGAACAACGTCAAGCTCGAAGGCAAGGTGGACTGCTGGGACGAAAGACAGGCGGTCGAGCGGGCGGCCTGGTCGGTGGATGGCGTTCAATTCGTTCAAGACCGGCTGACAATCGGCCGATGATGTAGCGACCGTGAGGCGGCGCGGTCATGTCGAGCCGCCTCACGAGCCGCCTTCCATCGATCCGCTGGAGGTTGATTCCGTGCGACGAGGCTTCACCCTTCCCGATCTGGAGCAAAAGCTCGCCTCGCTTTCGGAGGGCTCGTTGCACCAGATTGCACATCGCGATTACGAACGATTGTTCGGCACGAACGACGCAGCTGTAGCTCGTGTTCGAAATTTCGCGCGAAGTCATCGATGCGTCGCAGTTTTCGCGGACCACGCCGTCCTGTTTCGAAAAGGCTTCGAAACGTCAGTCGACCAAACAAGATCTGGCTCGCAAACTTAGGTCTGTTCACCTCGCAGGGCAGCGTTTTGCATTGAAGCTGCGGCACATTTTACATGTTTCGTACGATAGGAGATCACATATGGCAGCACCATTGCCAGTTTCGATCACGCAGCAGAAGTCTCTCGTCGCCCGTCCGAACGTGGATTTTGCAAGCTCGCTTCATCGCGAGATTGAGCGCATTTTCGATACTTTCCCGCGAGATTGGCCATCTCCGGACTTCAGAGCGTCGCCGGGTCTTACGTTGAACATGGACATCGCCGAGACCGACAAAGATATCGAAATTACGGCCGAGTTGCCGGGTCTTGAACAAAAAGATGTCCAGGTCAACGTGGCCGACGACGTTCTCACCATCAAAGGAGAGAAGAAGGCGGAAAAGGAAGAGAACGATAAGAACTACCATCGCATAGAGCGCAGCTACGGCTCGTTCTATCGGTCTCTTCAGCTTCCGTCGGGCGTGAATGCCGATGCCATCAAGGCATCGCTCAAGAACGGCGTACTCAAGGTGACAGTGACCAAACCCGCCGCGGCGCTGCCTCAGAAGATTGAAGTCAAGGCGGCTGCTTGAAGTTGTGCGTGCGCTCTACTTGTCGAACCAGGTGGAGCGCGCTTCACATTTTCCGGATCGGAGGCGTCGGAAATCCGCGATGGCACTCATTGTGACACGGTGCCCTGATACGCTTAGAACCGTCGCGACTGGCTTGCGCACGGACATGGTTATATTCGCAAGCCTTCCGGACGTCGCCCTTCCCGTTCTCTGTCCCGCGTGTCTTCGGCAACATCACTGGCGACCAGCCGATGCGTGGCTCGAAGAATTTCCTGCACGTGGCGCGCGGTTGCGTAAGGACCGACACCCTAAAGCCAAAGAGCCAGTTCCCCGCCAGCGTCGGGACGCCGGCGTCATCCTGACGAACGTTCCGCTCGAGTGATACTCAAGCCTGCCTTTACCAACGCTCGACCGGCGTTGCCTTGGAGGCGCAAAGCGGACGCGGGCTTCTATGATTAAGCGCCCTATTTCGGATGCCACCAGCGTCCGCCGATCACGACGCCTTCGGATGCGATCTTGCGATCGCCCGCCAGATGCTCGCCGACCACATCGACATAGTCGAACGTCCCCTGCCTGACCGAGATCAGCGTGGCGTCGCCGACGCTGCCCGGCTTGAGGCTACCGAGCTCCGGCCGCCGCAACGCCATCGCGGCATTGACGGTGGACGCCGCGATCACGTCCGGCAGCGGCATGCCCATGCAGAGAAATTTCGACATCGTCGTCACCTGGTCGAACGCCGGGCCGTCGATGCAGAGCTGATGGATATCGGAGGAGATGGTATCGGGGTAGAAGCCGTTGGCGAGCATCGCGCGCGCCGTCTTGAAGGCGAACGAGCCCTTGCCATGGCCGATATCGAACAGCACGCCGCGCTCGCGCGCCTCCAGCACGACCTTCTTCACCGTGCCCTGCGCGGTCGCGGGCGTATTGGGGAACGGACGGAACGCATGAGTCAGCACGTCGCCCGGATGCAGGCGCGCGAGCACCTCCTCATAGCTCGGCGGCGGATGGTCGATATGCGCCATCAGGGGCATGCCCACCTGCTCGGCAACCTCGAGCGCGATCTCGAGCGGCACCAGCCCCGAGGTGCCCGAGGCGAACAGGCCGACCCGCACCTTGATGCCGACGATCAGGTCGCGGTTCTCGTCGGCGACCCGCGCCGCGTCGATGGGATTCATCAGCCGCAGCTCCTCGCTCTCGCCGACCATCACGCGATCCGAGAAGCCGAAGATGCCGGCATGCGAGACGTGCAGATAGGCGAGAATGCGGACCTGGCTCGGCTCGATCACATGCTTGCGGAAGCCCGCAAAATTGCCCGGGCCGGCGCTGCCGGTGTCGACCGAGGTGGTGACGCCGGAGTTGCGGCAAAACTTCTCCGCATCGATGCCGAGCGAGGTGCCGCCCCAATAGACATGGGTGTGCAGGTCGATGATCCCCGGTGAGACGATCAGCCCCGAGACGTCGCGGACCTCGGTGGCGGGATCGGCTTGCAACTCGCGGCCGAGCGCAGCGACCTTGCCCGCGGCAAAGCCGACATCGGTCACGGCATCGAGTTTTTGCGACGGGTCGATCACCCGTCCGCCGCGCAGGATCAGATCGAAAGGCATCGTGTTCTCCGGATTCGGTCCGGCACGATGGTCGAGTTCGCCGGCGCCTGCAAGCCGGTCAACCGACTCGGGCCTGTTGGGAAACCGGCGCGGTCGCTGTCGCGCGATCCGCGCCCCTGTCAGCAACCATCTCCGTTGCCTTGTCCGCTCCGTTGGCCGACGCGACGATGGCCGCTATCGCCGGATGATGCGCCGCCTCAGAGGCAGCAATGGTCTCGCGGGCCCAGCGGTACGAGGACTCGAAGATTTCCTGATGGCGGTCGAAATCGGTGACGTCGATGCCGTCGGGCGTCGGCGGACGCATCACCATGTCGAGCGGTGTGGTCGGCAGCGTATCATAGCGCTGATGCGCAACGAGGCTCCGCCACAGCACGTTGACGGCGCTCGGCGCGGCCGGAAGCAATTTCTTGCGGAACGGCGTCAGCAGCGATGCAAGCAGCTCAAGCCGGCCCGGCAGCGCGGCATAGTCGACGTCGAACATCTCGGTGGCCGGGTCGCCGAAATGGACCACCAGATTCGGTCCGCTCTTCATCTGGTGCATCTGCGCCAGCGGAACGTTGTCGACGAGGCATCCGTCGACCAGCATCGAGCCGTCCCTTGTATAGAACGGCGGCAGCAGACCGGGGATGGCGCTCGACGCCCGCACCGCCTGCCACAGCAGACCGGTGCGGATCAATTCGAGATTGTGCGTCGACAGATTGGTCGCGACCGCCGCGAACGGCCGCCAGCAGTCCTCGATCCGGCAATTGTGGCCGTACTGATCGGCGAGCGCCGCATCGAACGCCTTGTGATCCAGCAAGGCGTAGCGCGGCCAGGTCGGGCGGCGGAAGCTGCGGCTGGAGACGAAGATCTCATGCGTGCCGCGCTCGAGATGCTCGGCGTCGTAGTTCTTGGCAAAGCCCGCCGCCATCGCCGAGCCGACGCTGGTGCCGACAAAGATGTCGAACGTCGCGCCGCGCTCGCGAAACGCCTTGTAGACGCCGACATGCGCCGTGCCGAGGCTGCCGCCGCCACCGGCGACAAATCCGACGGCGCGACCGCACAGAAAGCGAACCAGGCTGTCGATGTCGAGCTGGTCCTCGAGCGCGACATGATGATGCATGAAGCAGGGCAGCCGCGCCAGCCACGCCGCGGTGCCGCTGACCTCGTGGCGCCTGACATCGTGAACCCGAACGAGGCGCCGCGTCGACGCCGGATGCACGCCGCAGGCGAAGCGCTCGATCTCCGTCAGATCGGGCGTGGGCGCATGGCCACGGCAGGCGAACACGACAAGGTCGGCCTGACGGATGGTTTTCCGCGCCCAATCCGACGCGTCAGGACCACCGAAATAGGCCACCAGTGGCGCATCGTACTCGATCCTGTTGAGCCAGTCGGCGACTTCGGATGCGTCGAGCGCGCGGCCGGGAAACATCGCCTGAACGCGCGCGAGGTCGACGATCTCGGCACCCGCAGCGGCAAGGCCTTCGCGCAACCTGTGCTCAAAGGCGGCAGGCATCGGTTCGCGTCCGCCCGAGATCAGCGCGACGGTGCGCGCCTTCGGTGACGCCCGGACCGGCAACAGGCGCGCGGTCTCGGTGGCAAACCGCCGCGCGAGCGCAGCCAGCAGCGCCTCGACGATCTCCGGCGTTTCCCGCGCCAGCGTCGTATAGGCGGCGCGCGTCAACACCAGCACGCTGGTATCGCGGATCGCAATCACATTGGCC